>NZ_CP042910.1:950000-1258125 GCF_008298035.1 Gimesia maris | reverse complement strand
TTACCGGCTCCGGTGCCATGCTGTCCGAAACCATTCACTCGGTTGCCGACTTTCTGAATCAGGTGCTGTTACTGATTGGTCTGGTCCGCGCTGATCAGGCACCTGACAAACGATTTGAATACGGCTATGCAGGCGAGCGGTATGTCTGGGCACTCATTTCAGCCGTCGGTATCTTCTTTCTGGGCTGTGGTGTGACCATTTATCACGGAGTGCAGTCCCTGTTCCATCCACCAGACCTGGTGTTAGGGGAAATGAACTGGGCCATCGCAGCTCTACTGTTCGCCCTGGTGATTGATGGCATCGTATTTTATCTGGCACTTAAAGGGGAGTGGAAAAATGCCGCCCGCGAAGGTCGGCCGTTCCATCAATATCTGCGCAAAGAAGCAGACCCGGCTGCTGTAGCCGTCATTCTGGAAGACGGTGCCGCTTGCGTAGGAGTAATCATCGCTCTGATTTCAATTCTGTTGACTCAGATGACGGGGCAGCATTACTGGGATGCCATCGGTTCAATCGGCATTGGCATATTACTGGGGGGAATCGCTATCTGGCTGATCATTCGCAATCAGGAATTGCTGGTCGGGCCCAGTATTCCTCCCCGCACCCGAGAACAGGTTGAACGCATCCTGAAAAACAATCCTCTGGTTGAAGATGTCCTCGATCTCCGTTCACGCATCCTTTCTATTGATAATTACCGCATCAAAGCGGATCTCAGTTTCAACTCCCAAGAACTGTCTAAACGACTCAAGAAAAAAGCGCTGGCTGCTTATCCGGAAATCAAAAGCGAACAGGATTTCGAATTGTTTTGTCAGAACTATACAGAAGATGTTTTAACGATGCTGGCTGACGAAATTGATAAAATCGAGGCGGAAATCCAGCGTCAGGTTCCCGAGGCACAACATCTGGACCTGGAAGCGAATTAAGTGCTTGAACGAACCCAAAAACACGAATTCATTTGAATTCGCTGGTTTCAGCAGGCTGCTTAACTGTGATCATTCCGGGAGCCGCCTATAATAGGGGCTGGGTTCCCGACGTTTTTCGTATGTTACATCGAGTTATACTGATATGTCTCAGCGTGTTGTCCTGGCAATGAGTGGTGGTGTGGACAGTTCCGCAGCCGCTCATTTATTACTGGAACAGGGTTATGAAGTCATCGGACTGTTCATGCGGTCCGGCGCGACTGAAGAAACGGCCTGCGCGATTGAAGACAAGAACAGTTTACCTGTCCTTAATCTCAAAGCACACAAGCAGGGCTGCTGCTCGGCCAGTGATGCGGCAGATGCCCGCCGCGTGGCTGATATGCTGGATATCCCCTTTCATGCCTTGAATTTCAAGGACGCTTTCGGACGGATCAAAGATTACTTTGCCGATGAATATCTGGCGGGCCGAACGCCCAACCCCTGTGTGATGTGCAACAACTGGCTCAAGTTCGGCAAGCTCTGGGAATTTGCAGAACAAGTGGGAGCCTCATATATTTCAACCGGCCACTATGCTCAACTGACATCCTTGCCGGATGAAACCCAGCCTGCTCTGATCCGGGGTCTCGACCGTTCGAAAGATCAGTCCTACGTGCTGTTCGGTATCAATCGCGGACTGCTCGACAAAATCATCTTCCCCGTAGGTGGATTCGTCAAGCCGGAGATTCGGGAGATGGCCGGTGAAGCCGGTCTGCGGACGGCCAATAAACCAGACAGCCAGGAAATCTGTTTCATACCGGATAATGACTATTTTGGATTTCTGAACCGCTATCGGGGCCCTCAGGAAACAGCGGGTGAAATGGTTGATACCAGTGGTAATGTCGTGGGACAACATACCGGCTATGAGAATTATACGATCGGTCAGCGTAAGCGTCTGGGAGTTGCCTTCGGCACGCCCCGCTTCGTGATCAAAATCGAGCCGGAAACGAATCGCGTGGTCATAGGAACCAGGGACGAACTGGCACGTAATTCCCTGGAAGCCAACCGCTCTAACTGGCTGATTGATGACCCCGGCTCAGAAATTCGCTGTCAGGCCCAGATTCGGTATCAGCATAAAGAAGCCGATTGCCTGGTCGAAATACTCGACGAAGATCGCTTCCGTGTCACCTTTGACGATCCGGAATACGGGGTGGCCCCCGGTCAGGCAGTGGTACTCTATGATGAAGACCGCGTACTGGGTGGCGGCTGGATTATGTAAGCAGCATCAGGCAGCGGCTTCCATCCGCTCCTGATTTTGTCGCTTCTTCTTCCGATTCCGCTGGGTTTCATCATTGTCGTCCATGCTGACGGAATCAGCCGATTCCTGACGATTGGAGATCCAGGTCAAGAGTGCCGGTAAAGTCACCAGTGAGATAAACAGGCAACAGGCAACACCAATTACCAGAACCAGACCCACACTGTAGAGCCCACGATGCGTGGCAATCATCATGCTGCCGAAGCCGATCATGGAGGTCAGGGATGTCATTACAATCGCATTGATAGTACTGGGTGAAGTCTTATACGGACCATTTTTCAAACGGAAGTCATGCATCACATGCACACCGTCATCAACACCAATCCCCAAAATCAGAGGCAGTACAATCAGATTCGCGGGATTCAGATCGATCGAAGTCATTGCCAGAATTCCAAACATGACGATTCCCCCGACGACCGGCGGCAGCATGGTGAGTAAGGCATGGCAGACACTACCCCGATCTAACACAAAGGACACGCCAAAACTCATGACCAGAAACATCCCGATCGCTGCTTCGACGCTGATCGGTGTTCCCCGGTTGAATAGAATAAACCAGGTACAGACTGTGAGAATCGCTGCAGGGACTAATGCCATCGCAGCATGGCTGCGGCTCAGATAATCGATCAATAAAACAATGCAAATGACCGCCAAAGCATAAATCGATGCAGTTTTGTAGCTCAGTTTAATCTGCTGGGCTGCCTCATAATTCTGCAAAGGAGTGCCTGTCACATCGGGATCGACCGAACGGACCTCCTTCACAAATTCTTCCAGTGGTTCGATTTCCCAGATGTGATTGCGGGGATAGACCTGAATCAACCATTTGCCTTCTGCACTGACAAAGCGCGAGGTCAAAGAACGGGGAAGATCAGAAAATCGCACGGGAGTCGAATCTGAAGCTCCCCGCAAAGCCGCGAACTGTCCCAGGAGTGAAGCCGTCGTTCGATACTGGAATTCATCCAGGAATCGGGACTGCTGCGTCAATGTCATCGATTCAAACCGGTTGAGAAACTGGTCCAGCATCCGGGCTGTCTGCTGTGCAGTAGGGTGGTTATAGCGAGACAATAGAACATAAAACTGTTCCAGCTTACGCCCAATCGTCGAAGGATTCAGCCGGGAGACCAGGGGAACTTCACGAGGTAAATGTGTCAGTTGCGCTCGATATGATTGAACCAGCAGATTGGTTTCCTGTGATGAATGAGCGGGAACACGCGAGGCCAGTTCTTCAACGTGATGTACCGTCGGCAGTGCTTCGAATTTTTTACGCAGCTGTCGCGCCTCTTCAGGGCTGTCTGCTACGGAGACCGCGAATAACAGTGAGTTCTGGGCATCGTTAAAGATGCGTTTCTGAATTTCTACCGATTCCAGTCCGGAAGCCTGCAGGTTCAGCAGATTGTAATCGTAGACGACTTTGGAACTCCAGCCGTCATCTGTCTTGTGGATCATCTGGCTGGCACAGAAAGCGACGATCGCCAGAGAGACTATCGCGACGGACCGCGGGAAGCGGATAATCATTTTCTGCAGCCATTTACCCTGAAAGGGGGTCGGCATCTGCTTGACTTCCACATTCTTATCCGCCCGCGAGAGAAGTGCCGGCAGAACAATGAACGTTGCCACTGCACACAGCAGGATTCCACCGCCGCCAATAAAGCCCAGCTCGGCGATCCCCAGAAATGGTGTCAAACCGGCACAGTAAAACGCCAGCGCGGTCGTTATTGCTGCAGTCACAATGCCAGTACCCACCGTCCGGGATGTCATCAGTAACGCTGGTTCAAGGTCTTCTCCCCGATGCCGCAGCTCAATATATTTTGCCAGGTAATGAATGCCAAAATCGATCCCCAGTCCGATCAATATGACGGCAAACGAAACAGAAAGAATATTCAGATGACCGATTGTGAGAGTCGTATAACCGAAGGCCCAGGCCATTCCAGCCGCCAGCATCAGTAACGTCAATACAGGATGACGAAAACCGCGAAATCCGATGAACAGTAACAGCCCCACTCCAAAGCAGGAAATGATTGATGCGTTAATCATATCCGCTTTCGACTTACGCATCTCATCATTTTCAAGAACCGGGATGCCCGTCAGGCTGATTTTGGCTTCCGGGTTCTCAGCAACCACTTCCCCAATAATGCCACGCATCTTTTCAATGGCTTTGGTGGCACCATCAAAACCATCTTCCTGATGAACGGGAAACACCTTCAGGAAGCCCATCGTACCTTTTTCATTGAGCAGGTAGATCACTTCACGAGAGCGCTCGCGCATGCGTTCGTTCACGGGGACAATCGGCGGCCAGGGTGATCGGAAATCGTTCTGATCAGCCAGAAAACGGGACATACTGCTGGAAAGAATGGCGGCATGTTGAAACAGAGGTACCAGGGATTGATCTGTTTCAGCACCACGATAGCTGGCAGAACGTGACTGAATCTGATAACGCAGGCGATCATAAAGCAGGTCGACCTGAGTCAGATCCCAGCGTCCATTGCGGTAGATCGGCCCATATTCATCTAGCCGATTCAGGCCTGCCTGCAACTGTCGCGGCGTTAAGTATTGCAGCCCTTTCGAGGGTAAATCCCCCGGGTTAATCTGGTACAGCGGGTTTTCGAACAACTCCGGATGCTTTTCAATGCGCTGACCCAGTGTTCGCAGTACATATTTAATCGATTCAGGCGAATCCGCTTCGACCACACACACAAGATCAGACGAACTGCCGAAACTCTCGGTGTAGTTGATCCATTTCTTATGAAAGGCAGCGGTCGGGTCGATTAAGTCGGCGCGATCGGTTTTGAATTCGAGTCGGAAGACCGTCAGCAGCACACAGCCAATCGAGACAATCAGCGCAAAGGCCAGACTGAACTTGGAATGCGTGATCACAAACTGTGTCATCGCAGCCAGAGTCTCGCTGAGGAAAGACCGTTCCTGATTGTCGGGGGAGAGATTATCCACAGAACACTTCCGTGTGTTACTTAAGTCGATCTCTCGTTCGATCTAAACAACCGGGCAGAAGTGAAGGGATCGAGTCTATGAGAGCATTTCGCGTATTACGAACTTGTGATTTTACAGCAATCTCCGTATTGCCGGCAACATGAATCCTGTCTGTATTAAAGGTGTAAGTCCATCAAAATCAAAACTTTAATTCAGCGCTGATCATATAACTGTTTATAGGTCATCAGAGAGGAATCTCCCAGAGTGACGTACGTAATTCGCCCGATAACAGGGATTTCATCGGCAATCTGGTATCGTTCAGATCAACATTCTCAGACAATCCCGCTGATCCAGCCTTAAATTTTTGGAGGCTCCTTTAATCTCATAAAAAGGCCAGGATTCCATAAGTGCTTTGCATACAGTAGATTAGCTCTGCTTCAGTACCAATCAGGTATCCGGGTATCGGCATTTTACCGAATCCCACTTGACCCCAATTTCAATATTTCATAAAAAACCTGCCCCATCGCAATGATTCGACCGCAAGCCTTAGCGGTCAGATATTGCACACTTCACATTGACTCCATCAAATACCCCCTCTCAAAGACTCTCTTTGTAGGACATGCTCATGTTAAAAAGCGTCATTCGTTCGATTCCCGTAGTGGGGATTACATGTTTTTCATTGGCTGCAGGTACTGCT
The DNA here is from genome assembly GCF_008298035.1 of Gimesia maris. NCBI lineage: Bacteria > Pseudomonadati > Planctomycetota > Planctomycetia > Planctomycetales > Planctomycetaceae > Gimesia > Gimesia maris. The sequence continues at coordinate 1,252,298 of NZ_CP042910.1, read as the reverse complement.
CAGGCTCAGTGGCTGCCCTTTAACAACTGTAATTCCTGTGCACCGCCACCGGTCGTGCAAAACTGTTGTCCACAACCTGTGGTGCAGTGTCCGATTCCAGTGACCCAGACAACCTATCGTCAGGTTCCTGTCACCGAATACCGACCTGTCCAGCAGACTGTGATGAAACCAGTCGTTGAAACCAAATACGTCGATCAGCAGGTCACTGCCTATCGTCAGGTGATGGAACCGAGAACCGTCGATGTTCCCTGCACCACATATCAGAATGTCACTGAGTGCCGCCAGGTACAGAAGGACATGGGACGCTGGGTCACTCAACGTCAGTGTATTCCTCGAACCACACCCTGTAACTACGATAGCCGTCCCAATTTAATGGGCTGGATGAATCGTACCGGGTACTCCATGAGAATGGCGTTCACTCCACAATACAAAACGACTCGACATTATGTGCCGAACGTTGTTGTGCAGAATGTACCTGTCACTCGGCAGGTCGCCGTACAGCAGACCCGCAAGGTCACTTACAACGTTGCGAAAATGGTTCCCTACACCACTACCCGTAAGGTCGCCGTTAATTCAACACGCTATGTCAAAACTACAGTGACCGCTATGAAACCGGTCACTGTCATGCGGTCGATTCCCACAACACGAACTGCTTATGTGTATCCATCCAATGGTGGGTTCAATGGAACAACAACGGCATTGCTGCCGTCACCTGAACCTTACATTTCAGCAGAAGCACCACAGCCCGTCCGTCAACGTTCGGCTCTGAACAAGAAAAAGTATGATGACTCCTTTGATGCAAACGGGGAACCATACCAACGTGATCCTGCAACCGATCCTCGACGATCGAGCCTGGATGATGATTCGTCTTTCCGACGCTCTTCTTACGAAGTTCCTCAGGAATCAACCGCACCGACCTTCCCCCCCACGCGTCGTGCCGGTTATGAACCTGATACATCAGAGCGACCACTGCCATCAATCGTTCGTGCCAGTGGCTGGACCCGCCGTGTTCCTCGCCCTGAACAGACAACTCCGGTAACTGCAAACAGCGATATTACCGTAGCACAGCGAACACCATAACTCAAAGTTAAAACATGAGCACTTTGAAGTGCATGGGCTCACTCGTCGAACCTCAGTTCGACGAGTGTTTTTTTGCGCTGTCCTGATTGTGCTTTCGACTGCTTTACTTCTTCTTTTCCAGCCGGGCCCAGGTGTCACGCAATGTCACCGTGCGGTTAAAGACCGGCTTTCCGGGAGTGGAATCACGGGTATCGACACAGAAGTAGCCCAGCCGTTCAAACTGGAATCGACTTCCCGGCTCTGCCTCTTTCAGACTGGGTTCCAGCTTGCAACCACTCAATACCTGCAGAGAATGCGGATTCAGATTGGTTTTGTAATCGACATCCTCGGGTACATCATCCGGATCAGGTATGCTGAACAGGTGGTCGTACAGTCTGACTTCTGCATCCAGTGCGTGCGCTTCTGAAACCCAGTGCAAGGTCGCTTTGACTTTGCGACCATCGGGAGCATCCCCCCCTTTGGTTTCCGGATCATAGGTGCAATGCAGTTCGACGACTTCACCATTTTCGTCTTTCACCACATCGACGCATGTCACGAAGTAAGCATACCGCAGTCGCACCTCCTTACCGGGAGACAACCGGAAGAACTTCTTCGGAGGATCTTCCATGAAATCGTCTTTTTCGATGTAAATCACCTTGGAGAATGGCACTTTCCGGGTTCCCGCTGATTCATCATTGGGATTATTCACCGCGTCCAGTTCTTCAGATGAGTCCTCGGGATAATTGTCGATCACCACCCGCAGGGGATTCAAAACGCCCATAACACGAGGGGCACTCTGATTCAGATGATCGCGAATGCAGTTCTCCAGCACCACTTTATCGGTCATCGAGTTAAACTTGGTGACACCGATGGTTTTACAGAATGCCCGCAGTGACTCGGGAGTGACGCCCCGTCTGCGCATGCCGCAAATCGTGGGCATACGGGGATCATCCCAGCCGGAAACATAATCGCCTTTCACGAGTTCCAGCAGTTTGCGTTTGCTCATCACGGTGTAAGTCATGTTGAGCCGCGCAAATTCGATCTGCTGCGGATGAAAGATTTCCAGTTCTTCCAGAATCCAGTCGTAAAGCGGTCGATGATCTTCAAACTCCAGCGTACAGATCGAGTGAGTCACCTTTTCAATCGAATCGGAAATACAATGCGTGTAATCATACATGGGATAAATACACCATTTATCCCCGGTCCGGTGATGATGCACATGGCGGACACGATAGATAACAGGATCTCGCATGTGGAAATTCGGAGAGGCCAGATCAATCTTCGCCCTCAGCACGTATTCTCCTTCTTTAAACTCGCCATGCTTCATGCGTTCGAACAGATCCAGGTTTTCTTCGACAGAACGCGATCGTCCCGGACTCGGTTTACCAGGTTCGGTCGCGGTCCCCCGGTACTCGCGCATTTTGTCTGCAGGCAGATCACAGGCGTATGCTTTCCCTTTTTTGATCAACGTCACGGCGTGCTCATATAACTGATCAAAATAATCGGAGGCAAAATATTCCCGATCTTCCCAGTCGAAGCCGAGCCAGCGCACGTCCTCTTTGATAGAGTCGACGTATTCGACGTCTTCTTTCTCGGGGTTCGTATCGTCGAATCGCAGATTGCAGAGCCCCCCCGGATTCTCATTGGCGATCCCAAAGTTCAGACAGATCGACTTGGCATGACCAATATGCAGATAGCCGTTAGGCTCAGGGGGAAAACGGGTCATCACACGACCATCGTGTTTGCCTGTGCGGTTATCTTCCTGAATGATCGTTCGAATGAAATCGGTTGACTTCGTTTCTTCGGGAGTTGACATCCCTTACTCCTTAATGGAATTCTTCAGTGACAGGCTATGCCTGTTTTGTTTTCAGTTCGCCTCAAACGTTCTGCGTAAGACCTATCGCCCGGTCAATCCGCCTGAGACAACTCTCTTTTCCCAGAATCGACAGGCAGTCAAACATCCCGATTCCGGTCCCTTTCCCGCTGACAGCAACTCTCAGAGCATGAATGATCTGCCCCATGCCAATCCCTTCGGCTTCCACAAAATCATGCAGTAGCTGGTCAAGGGCCGCTGCTGAAAAATCGTCGGTCTGAGCCAACTGCTCCTTAAATTTCTCCAGCAAAATGACTGCTTCTTCCGATTTCTGAATCCGCTTTTTAAAGGCTTTTTCATCGTATTCCAGTTGATCGTCGGCCACAAAAAACTCGTCGAACTCCAGAATATCACTGGACACTTTCAATCGATCTTCCATGCCGACAATTACGCGACTGATTCGCTCTTTCACTTCAGGCTGGCTGGCATCTTCCACCAGACCCGCTTTCTCCAGATAGGGGCTGCAATGTTCGATTTTCTCTTCCAGCGACAGTTGGTTCATCCAGTGTGACTGAAAGTTGAGTAACTTATCGGGATCCAGGCCTGCAGCAGCTTTGACAATCCGATCGAGGGTAAAGTTCTCGACAATAGTGTCCAATGACATAAATTCTGTCTTATCATCCAACGACCAGCCCAGTCGCGCCAGAGAGTTCAGAATCGCTTCGGGCAGGTAGCCGATCTTTTCGTAATATTCGACCATGACCGGATCCAGTCCACCGGCGTTCTCCAGGCCAATCCGCGGGAAGACGGCATCCGCCTTATCGAACATTTTCTTGAACTGCGGACTCTTGCGGTATTTATCGAGCTTACGCTTGCTCAGTTTTTCTTTCCCGCCGGGTGCCGCGACAAATGGGATGTGGGCAAATTGAGGCAGTTCATATCCCAGCGCCTGATAAATCAGTACCTGGACCGGGGTATTGGAAAGATGCTCTTCCGCTCGAATCACGTGCGAAATCTGCATCTGGGCATCATCAATGACCGTCGCCAGATTGTACAGCGGCGTTCCGTTACCGCGGAGAATCACCGGATCAGGCATCAGACCGGCATCGAATTCCACGTGGCCACGCACGGCATCATCAATCTGAATTTTCTGATCACGGGGAACCAGCAGACGCACTACCGACGGTCGTCCTTCTGCTGCATACTGTTCCTGTTCACTCTCGGTCAGTTCCAGCGAACGACGAATATTCAGGTAGTTTTTCTTCTCCCGACTGGCGGCTTCGCGGTCGGCCTGAATCTGCTCGGGGGTATCATAATCGCGATACGCCTTCCCGGCTGCCAGCAACTGGTCAACTGCGGCCCGATACAGTTCATTTCGTTCAGACTGAAAGTAGGGTCCATACTCGCCACCCACTTCGGGACCTTCATCCCAGTCGAGTCCCAGCCATTTGAAGGCCTGCAGAATGGGCCCCAGCGCTTCAGATAAGTTACGTTCCTGGTCAGTATCGTCAATGCGGAGTATAAACTGCCCCCCATTGTGCCTTGCCCAGAGCCAGTTGAAGAGCGCGGTCCGCATGCCTCCAATGTGCATATAGCCGGTAGGACTGGGAGCAAAACGCGTTCGAACAGTACTCATAAATAGACTCTTATCATTCGCAGGAAAGCGATCAGGGTGAAAGAAAGTCGTGGAAAACACTCCGGGCAGCCAGTTGTCTCACGATGGATTCGATTCAGACGACTGATCATAAAAGACCACCACCCATCCGACAAGTATATTTAGAGATACAACTTACTGCATTTTCACGTTTTCTGAGCTTTCTCCGGGTAATAGTACCGGTCTTGACGCTTCCCGCTACGCCACCTAGCATTCCTGCATGAAACGTTACCTGCTGTTCTTTTTTTTAGTGCTGCTGTTCCTGACAGGGATTGCGGCGGGGCTCTATTGGTCCTCCGCCCAGGTCCCTGACTTTTATCAGGAAGCGCTGCAGGAACAGATGGAACCGGAAGTGAGGCAGGAAGAAGCCAAAGAGTTTGTCCAGCGCTCCATGCAGGTTGTGAACAAAGTTCGTAATCATGAGCCACTCTGGTCACAGGAATTCAGCGAACAGCAGGTGAATGCCTGGCTGGCTGAAGAACTGCATCAGAAATATAACAAATGGGTCCCCGATGGCGTGACCGACCCGCGCATCCGGTTCGAAAAGAATCAGGTTGAACTGGGATTTCACCTGAGCCTCTCCCAATGGTCGGGCATTATCAGCCTCAAATTCAAACCCTGGTTGATGAAAGAAAATCGCCTCGTTCTGGAACTGGAACAGGCCCGCGCCGGTTTGCTCCCCATCCCCATCGATGAAGCCATTACCGAGCTGATCCAGGAGGCCCGCAAAGAAGGCTGGTTTATCGAATGGGGTCAGTCAAATGGGAATGACGCTATCATTGTTTACCTGGATCGCCGTAAACCGGAACTGCCCGAACTGACTGCCTTGGCCGTGGAAACCGGTCTCTTTCGGATCGCAGGTAAATCGGAGTCAGACACGCAGTAAGACTCTGTGTGACATCGGTACGTGATCAGAAAAAAGGGGTGTAGTTCAGATCCCAGATGGATTCCTGATCGGTCTGCTGCAACGTGACGCGTCCGGCAAGTTGTTCACCTGTCAGCAATGCAACATACAGGCCTGCTTTTTTTTCCAGGAGCGTGAAAGATCCCTTATCCCAACGAGCCACTGTGCCCCGCTCTCCACTGACGGGTCCTTCATACTCCAGGTAAACCAGTCGATGATCGGGCAATGACTCGGCGGTCAGATTCATCGACGTTTCATCGGAAGCAGGGTCGATCTCAGGCGGTGCCGGCAGTCTCCAGGTTTTGAGAACCCCTTCCTCTTCCAACATCAAATCCCAGTGTACTTCGGGATGGTCGTGGTGGAGTATTACGTATTGTTGCATCATGTTTTACTTTCGGAAATAGCCTGATCAATCAGTTGCTCCCAATGCAGAAAGTATTTCTCTACAGAAAAACGTTCTGTTACCTGCAGTGCCGCGACAGCCAGCCGATGTCGAAGTGCTTCATCCCCCATCAGGCGTTTCAATGCCTGCGCAAGTTCTGAAACACTGTCCGCAGGAACCAGCAGACCATTGGTCTCAGATCGTATCATCTCAGCGGGTCCGCTCTCACAGTCATAACTGATACAAGCCAGGCCGCGTGACATTGCCTGCAGGAGTGCATTAGGAAAGCCTTCATATCGGGAAGGTAATACGAAGATGGCTCCCTGGTCCAGTTGCAGTTCAGGTTCGGCCGTCCAGCCCGGCAACTCGACCTGTTCCTGCAGTCCCCGTTTGTTGATTTGCTCCTGCAGCAATTCGCGCAAGGGTCCTTCCCCCAGAATGCGTAACCGCCAATCCGGAAATTCTGCCGCTAAGGAAGCAAAAGCATCCAGAAGACGATCAAAGCCTTTCTCATGAGAAAGACGCCCCAGACCAAGAATCACATTGGAAGGAGTTCGTACAGCAAGTGTTTCAGCCGAAACAGCGGGGACTTCCGGCGATCGAGGTACAGGCACCGCATTCGGAATCACTTCGATGTGAGTCGATTTCAACCACTGTCTGCAGAAATCAGCCACTCCCTGAGTTTGAACAACCAGGGTACGCGCGCGCGGATAGGTTCGCTTTCGCAGGAAGGACCAGAGTCTGCCGATCGGATGATGTCGTGGGTCGGAGCGTTCTGAGATGAAAACCGGACAGCGCATCTTGCCGGTCGCCAGCAGCGTTAACACATTCATTCGATCTGTCAAGCTGATCACAACATCTGGTTGGGATCGGGCAATCGCCGCCTGCAGGTAATTAATTCGCAACCTGTTATTGGAGATAGCCTGGAACAGATTTCCCGAATCCTGCATGAGATCCAGCGCAATTCGCTGCACGCCTTCCTCCAGCGCAAAGGTATCGGTTTCTGCAGAATCGAGGGTGATCAGAGTCACTGCCTGCTCCTGCTTTGCCCAATGATTGGCCATCATCGCTGCAACTCCCTCGGCCCCTCCCAGGCTCAGAGAAGGAACTACGATGGTCAAACGATAAGACAAGGCCTGCTTCTCCATTATGTAAACTATTGTTATCCTGAGACATACAACTTACTGTCAGCTTAGTATCTAAAACAGTATTCAGACTACCGCATCGGAGAACTCACAGCAAGCAGCAGCAATTCGTCCGGCTGAAAATTGCTCTACGCGCTGATTCGGAAATCTGCTAGATTGCGCCCCTCTCAACTCTCACCCCCTTCCCGACTCCCCTCCCCGAAATCTCTCGATACTCCCGTCATACGCATTACCACGGATGGTACTATGGCCGAAAAGTCTAAAAAGAAAACGTCTCTCGTCAAATCATGGAAACTACGCGGACTGGCGCTGCTGCTCATCGGCCTGATGGGTGGAGGCATGTTCCATTTCGATATTGTCAAACCGAAACAGGTTACGCGCTGGGTCTCCGATATTATCTCTTCGACGGTCTCTCCGTCGACTCCCTCTGACTGGGATGCAACAGAGATTGATCTGCCCCGCTCCGATGAAACGATCCGCATCGCCACCTTTAACATTCAGGTGTTTGGACATAGCAAGATGCAGAAACCGGAAGTTCCTCAGATCCTGGCCCGCATCATTCAGCAGTTTGACGTCGTCGCCGTCCAGGAAATTCGTGCACTGGATCAGTCATTTCTGGATGAGTTCCTGAAGATCCTCAATGCAGGAGAACAGCAGTACGGCTGTCTGGTCGGCCCCCGCCAGGGTCGCACGGCCAGCAAGGAACAGTACGCCTACTTCTATAATACAGCGCGAATTACCGTCAATGAAAAATGGACCTACACCGTCATCGATAAATACGACAAATTACATCGCCCGCCGTACGTTGCGCATTTCCGGACCCTCAGTCCTTCCAGCAGCAATCCCTTTACGTTTTCCCTGATTAATATCCACACAGATCCGGATGAGACCGATCAGGAATTGAATGTTCTGGACGACGTTTACCGGGTCGTCGCCAATGATGGCAGCCAGGAAGATGACGTCATTCTGCTGGGTGACCTGAATGTCGATGATCAGCACCTGGGAGAACTGGGGCAGGTTTCGGACATTATGTGGACCGTTTCGAAAACACCCACCAATACCAGAAAGTCGAAACAGTACGATAACATTCTCTTCAGTCGCCGTCGATCTCAGGAATTTACGGGCAAGTCTGGTGTTTATGATTTTCGAACCCGGTTCAAACTGTCAGAGAAAGAAGCACTGACCGTTTCTGATCATCTCCCGATCTGGGCGGAATTTCATATCTCCGAAAACGGGGCCGTCAGACAGGCATCTGCCGCACAGCCTGTACAGCGTTGAACTCAGGTTATCTGCCCGTAAACAGTGTCAACAGACTGAATTCCGGTCTGCATAAGAATCTCAAGGGATGAATTCCAGAGACCCCTCGGCTGACATGCATCAACGTTGATTTCCGGTAGAATGTACCGCTGGTATAACGGGTCCCGTGCACGCTGGGGGCAAACACCGGCCCGATGAAAGGCAGTCTAACCTGGCCTCCATGCGTATGTCCGGCAAGCACCAGGTCGTATCCCTGCGAACAGGCCCAGTAATAATTATCGGGTGTGTGGCTGACCAGCAGCTGAAAATCCGCCGATTCTTCTCCCACCTGAGCAGGTAACTCTGGATGCTGCCCCATCCAGGGGACTTCCGTTCCCGCAATCAGCAGCGAATGGCCCGCATGTTCCAGTTGAACTGTTTGCGAAGAAACGTCAATCCAGCCCAGACCACTCAGCGACGTTCGTATCTGCTCACTCAGCTGATTCCAGTCATGATTCCCCAGGATAAAATATCGCCCCAGGGGCGCTTCCAGTTGCCCCAGCGTTTCGTCCAGCCAGTCCAGGCAATGCATCTGATCGACCAGGTCGCCAGAAAAAATAATCAGATCCGGTTTGGATTCCCGGCCGATTCGACACAGTTCGCAAAAATAATCTCGTGTCAATGTTCCTGAGAAATGCAGGTCGCTCAAATGCAGGATTTTCAGACCTTCCCACGCTGTCGGCAGTCGATCCAAGACGAATGTTTTGTGAGAAAATTCCACATTGAAGATTTCATTGAAAGGGAGGCCAGCGAGATAGTGATAGGGTCCATCCCCAATCAACTCGTGCCCCAGCCGTTCACGGATGTCAATCATCTCTGAATGGCTCTCTGACTGACGACGGGGAACTCGATAGACCAGATGCCTGAAAACAGAAACCAGAAACCCTAGAAATCCAAGACTGCAGAGAATTAAAACAGGCTTCCACCAGAAGGCGAGCTGGCTCCATTCTCCGCCGCGCAACACTCCGGGAGAGTACAGACCCACCGCAACAAACAAAACGATTGGAAAACCCAGCAGCATGACGTAAGTAATATGCCGTGTTTTTTTGAGAGTTGGTTCATGAACCGGCAGAGCATGCGTACGGTTAAGGAATGTGATCCAGAGCTCTGCATGGCCAATTGATAACATGATCAAAATCAGGCCATTGATCCAAACTTCCATGTATTTGTTTTCTAAAAGAGCTTCCGAACAGATAAAACACGAACAGGCACAACCCGGCGCATCATAGATAATGAAAGCGGGAATGAAAATAGAAACCAGACACCAGAGTGGTACCAGATTCATCATAACGTGCTATAATCCCCCAGCAGACATTACGCTTCAGCTGGCATTTTTCAGCTGACCAACTATGAATTTTAGATTAATGGAACTCTGCCCCGATGGGATACCGTGGACTGCGTGCATGCGTCAATGACCTGGAACAAACAGGCCAGTTAATTCGAATCGAACAGGAAATCGATGCGAATCTCGAAGCGGCAGAAATCCAGCGTCGCATCTATCAGGCAGGCGGCCCGGCAATCTTCTTCGCCAATGTCAAAGACTGCCGCTTTCCCATGGTCAGTAATCTGTTTGGTACCCTGGAACGCACGCGTTATATTTTTCGAGATGCTTTACAGGCTGTTAACCATCTGGTTGAACTGAAAGTAGATCCTTCCCGGTTCTGGAAACATCCTTTCCGATACAAAAGTGTTCCTTTTTCCCTGCTCCACATGCTGCCCCGCTCGCGCAGAACCGGGCCCGTGATGGAGAATCAGATTCGCATCAGCGATCTGCCTCAACTCAAAAGCTGGCCTGATGACGGCGGCCCCTTTATCACGCTGCCGCAGGTTTATACAGAATCCCCCCGACGGGGCGGCCTCATGAATTCCAATCTGGGAATGTACCGCGTTCAACTGGGAGGGAATGAATACCAGCCGGATCAGCAGATCGGTATGCATTACCAGATTCATCGCAGTATCGGCGTGCATCATGCAGAAGCGATCGAAAAAGGAGAGCCGCTCAAAGTCAATATTTTCGTTGGCGGAAGTCCTGCCATGACGCTTTCAGCGGTGATGCCTTTACCCGAAGGACTTTCCGAACTGACCTTCGCCGGCGCCCTGAGCAAACGCGCCATCAGAATGGTGAAGAACAAAAACGGGCTGCCCATTTATGCAGATGCCGACTTCTGCATTACCGGCTGGATCGATTCCGAAAAACTCTTACCGGAAGGCCCGTTCGGCGATCACCTGGGCTACTACAGTCTGGCACATCCGTTTCCGGTGATGAATGTAGAATCCGTCTATCATCGCAATGATGCCATCTGGCCTTTCACGGTTGTCGGCAGACCTCCACAGGAAGACACCGCCTTCGGTGCCATCATCCATGAAATTACAGGTCCTGCAATCCCTTCGGTTATTCCCGGCGTGCGACAAGTCAATGCCGTCGACGCGGCTGGCGTACATCCCCTGCTCCTGGCGATTGGCAGCGAACGCTATACCCCTTACGATCAGGAGCGAAAGCCTCAGGAAATTCTGACGAACGCCAATGCGATTCTCGGACAGGGACAATTGAGCCTCGCAAAATATCTGTTGATTGTCGCCCGGGAAGATCGCCCCGATCTGGATGCAGAAGAGATTGAGGAATTCCTGTCTCATCTGCTCGAACGGATTGACTGGAAACGTGATCTGCATTTTCAGACCTGCACGACCATCGATACGCTGGATTACTCAGGAACCGGATTCAATTCGGGATCCAAAGTCGTCATGGCGGCGGCCGGACCGGTGAAACGAAAACTGCCGACAGAGATTCCAGCAGACTGTTCCCTGCCCGCTGGTTTCTCACATCCCTGTCTCTGTCGACCGGGAATCGTAGCCGTCAAAGCACCTGCATACCAGGAACACAATCAGGACCTGCGTCGGTTCTCGGCGGAACTGCCATCCAGTCATTCTTTGAACCAGTTCCCGCTGATCGTGCTCGTCGATGACAGTGAATTTACCGCGGCCAGCCTCAACAATTTTTTATGGACGGTTTTCACACGCTCCAATCCCGCCAGCGACATTGACGGAATTGATGCCTTTACGGAGAACAAGCACTGGGGCTGCAGAGGTGCTCTGGTGATCGATGCCCGGATTAAACCCTGGCACGCCCCACCTCTGATTGAAGACCCCGAGATCACCCACCGCGTAGATCAACTGGGCGCCCCCGGCGGCCCACTGCATGGAATCATTTAACCAGGAAGTTCCGAACGGCTTCCCTTTTGCTGCGATTTCCATTGATTGATACGTACCAGGAATCAGTATGAAGACGAATTAATCTGTTTCTCTTAGACATGCTGTGCACGTCTGGATACAATTAATCCCGTTTGAGATGCCTCCGCAATGAGGTGATCTTACCGTTGAAATACAGTACTCAAATCGATGCTTTCACAATCGACTGTTTTCTGAAGCAGGAAATGATCGTGATGAATACCAGGGAGCCCTGCCTATGAACCGTCGACTCTTACTGACTCTGTTCTGTTGTGCGATCTCGTTTTCTGTCGCTTACGCTGAAGAGGAACAGACAGAGAAAAATGAATTTACTCCGGTAGACCTTTCCGGACATTTCACACAAACAATGCAGAAAAAATTAGCCGAGTACGACAATCCAAGTCTGCCGCCCGGCACCTATAATTTTGGCAATGTCGAGTTTGAGCTCGGCACTGGTATCATTCAGCTTGGCAGTCTCTACAAACAAGAGTGTCCTGACAAGGTTACCAAAATCGAAGTCAATCACAAATTAAAAGCGCTGTATCTCATTCAGGGAACTGCTTTCGGAGGGGGCCCCAACGTTCCAGGCTCAAAGTCTCATGTTCAAGATGGCGCCCGGGTGGGAGAATATGTGATCCACTACGAAGACAAAAGCAAAGCAGAAATTCCCATCGTCTACGGTAAAGATGTACGCGACTGGTGGTTCCGCAAAGATGAAAAAGAACCTTCTGACAGCAAGGTCGTCTGGGAAAACGACAACAAAGCCGCCGGTCGATACAAGTGCCGGGTACGACTCTATATGACAACCTGGAAGAATCCACACCCGGATAAGAAGGTGGTCAGCATCGATTATATCGGTCGCAAAACTGAAACCGCAGCGGCTCCCTTCTGTATGGCTATCAGTTACGAAAAATAAAACGTCTTTCTAAAAACGAGATTCAATCATGCAACTCCTGCGCTCTCAGCTTCATTCAGTCTTAACAGTCACGATCGCAGTTTTGCTGCTCGTGGTTTGCAGCAACGGGTTGGCTCAAAATCAGAAGCCGAAGAAAAAACAGCCGCCGTTCCAGTGGGTGAATGAACTCAAACAGAAAATTCCGGGAGTGCAACATGCCACCTTTCACAGCCCTTCCATGAACCTGGATGTAGGCTACTGCATCTATCTGCCTCCCCAGTACAAAGCAGCGGGAAACGAACAAAAACGTTTTCCTGTGGTCTACTACCTGCACGGCGGTCGTCCCGGCAGTGAAACTAAAAGTGTACGTCTGGCACAGCAGATGCATCAGCATATTTCTGAAGGTGAAGTGGCACCGATGATCTATGTGTTTGTCAACGGCGGCCCTGTGAGCCACTACAATATGGCCGACCGAAATAATGCGATGGGGGAAGATGTCTTTGTGAAAGAATTGATTCCCCATATCGATGCCACTTATCGTACCATCGCGGACCGCAAAGGCCGGGGCATTGAAGGCTTTTCACAAGGGGGGCGTGGGACAACCAGAATCATGTTTAAATATCCGCAACTCTTCGGTTCGGCAGCACCCGGTGGCGCCGGTCATTCGACCGAAAAGCGAATCTCGGAAGAGAACGGACAGGAAAGCCCCGGACTGGTATTTGCGAAAGGGGACAACACATACGACCTGGCACGGAAGTACGCCCGTCATCCGGAACCGGAGCTCCCGATTCTGATTCATGTCGGCACGAAAGGCTTTAACTATCAGAATAATCTTGCGTATATGGATTTTCTGAAGTCACTGAAGATTCCGTTCGGAAAACTCATCGTCCCCGATGTCCCCCACAACGCGGTCAAAATCTACGAAAAGGATGGTTTGAAAATCATGAAGTTCCATGCAGAGAATTTCCGCAAAGCCAGTCAGCAGTAACAGACGTTAGTTGAAAAACTCGATGCGCATTATGCTTTGGGAAGTTTATTCAAGAGCCGTTTCGCTTTGCTTTTCCAGCGAACAAATTTGCGGGCGATTCCCCGGGGACTGCCATTGATATCCAGCAGCATCGACTGCAATGTCTTCCGGGCGGTCTGATGGTCGCCTGCTTCTGCTTCCAGAGTCGCCAGCAGATACAACGCTTCAGGCTGACGCCAGCGCTTTGTATGAACCACAAGTTGCTCCCGCGCCTTTTCCGGTGTATCCAGTTCGCAGATTGTTTTGCAATACATCAGTGAAACATCGCCGAACTTATATTCCGCATCGATGGCCAGTACTTTCTGGCAGAGCGACTGCGCTTCCTGGAAGTCTTTGAACTTCATTTTCATTTGCGCGGCCCCCCACAGCGCCTGCAGGTTGTCGGGTTCTTTGGCTAATGCCTGCTGGTAGGCAGCCAGGCTTTTCTGAAAGACGCCCGCATCTTTCAACGCATCTCCCCAGCGTACAAACTGGTAGGCATTGCCAATCTGCATTGCTGCGGTCTCCAGTTCATTCAATCGACGCTGCCGCAGCAAAGGTCTGGCAAACTCCGGTAGTTGAAACTGATTTGTCGGCAGCCAGCGGAGAAAGAAATAGATCAGCGCGCCGAAAGGCTGAAATATCAGGATCACCCAGAACCACAGAAATCGGTCCGGATCTTTCCTGAGACAATCCACGAGCATCCAGACCCAGAACAGCAGGTACAGGAATGCAAACCCGCTCTCCAGAAATGACCAGAGTGGTGAAGGACCTTCATACATCGTCGGGTCATTCAGGAACGGATCCTGGGGAGGAGAAACGGGTTCTTCTTGTGCAAACATACGCTCTTGAATTTCTGCTAGATCTCAATGGATTCAAACATTGCTTATTGCAAACCGGGTACTTCTCCCAGCCAGGAAGCAAAATACATGGCGCGCGGTACTGTCGAATCCAGCAGCGCCTGCTTTCGATTTTCCACCTGACTGGCTTCTGCTGAACCAAGCAGTATATCTGCCAGTGTAACAGGATGTCGGTATCTTATCACACGCACTTTCTTGAGATTTGTCATTTCCTGTAATCGGGCCAGCGCATCTTCCTGGTAGCCAATTTCATCAATCAGCCCGTTCTCCCTGGCATCCGTCGCCGGATAAATCTGCCCGGTGGCCAGCTTCTTTACCTGTTCATAATCAAGATCTTTACGGTTGTCGGTAATGATATTCAAAAATCGCTGATACGATTCATCCAGAATATGGTCCCAGATATCCCGTTCCCGTTGGGTCATCTCCCGAAACGGATTCAAGGCATCCTTAAATTCTCCCGTTTTCAAAGGGTCAGATACGACCCCCACTTTCTCAGCCAGACCACTCAAATCAAAACGGGGTATGATCACACCCAGCGAACCGGTCCAGGTGGTCGGCTCTGCAAAGATCACTCCCTCTTCACCAGCCCCCATCGCAACATAATAACCGCCGGAAGCAGCCATCCGTTTCATGGAAACGACAATGGGTTTCTTTTTACGTAATTCCACCAGACGATGGTATATCTGATGGCTGTCGGCAACCAGACCGCCGGGACTGTCAATTTCCAGCAGGATGCCTTTGACCTGCTTATCTTCATGCGCGGTTTTGATCGATTCCAGAATCCGCTCCGTAAACGGCGGCATGATCGTGCCCGTTATCGAGATGATCGCGATTTTATCAGAGGCAAACTGATCTCCAGTCTCAAACTGCTCTGTGGGACCGCCTGCGATGGTGAAGTATTCCTGATACCAGGCATAAAACCCCAGGTTTAAAAGTACGGAGAGCATCAATAACAGAACCAGGCCGCGCGTGATCCACCGTCTTGTTGGCGGTGTTGAGAGACGGCTTTCTCCCACCTTTGATCCGGTCTTCTCTGCTGATGCCTGTTCTTCCTGCATCGCTGTAACTCCTTTTATTTTCGCCGTTTCGAATCTAGAAACCGCTGGCATACTTCAGTAAATCGCTGACCTGACCGTTCGAAGAACAGCCTGATAATAAATGTAAAGATAGCAAACCTGCAGCCGATGGCGACCCTGCGGCGAGATTATCGATAAAAACGGTCATTCGGGTCACTACAAAGATCCCGCCAGATTCTAGTTCTACAATCGACATAGGCATCAAAACCGGAGCAGATTAACGACGATAGAATTCCCAGCAGGGCTACTCTGCATGATTGTGTCGATTATGTGGAACCAGACAATTGAAAGCAATATACCGATTAATGAACTCTCGTTCTTTCGGGAAATCATTCATTCGGGAACTTTTTTGAGTACTGCTGTGAAACTATTTTCAACAGGACTCAAGGCTCAGGAACCAGGAGATTTCAGGAGATGAAAGCAGGAACTCGCTTCTCCGCTCGCGTTATTTTATTTAGCGCAATTTCTGGCTTAGTGCTTACGAATTTGAATTACCTTTCTGCGGAAGAGACTTCTGTTGAGATCAATTCAATACCGCGTTCAAGTACCAGGACAGTGCGGAACCCGCAAAGTACATTGAAGAATGCCATTCAACGTGAAATGCATTCAGCACGTCGCAACACCACTCTGCCACGTGTTCGTTTTCCTCAGACAGAACAACAGCCTGCTCAAATTCAGCAGACTGGTTTTACTCTGAACCCCAAAGCACTCTTCCAGAAAAAGAGCAGCGAACCGGAACAGAAACGTCAGATCATCGTCAACAGCGCAGCACAATCGACCGCGCCCCAATACAAAACTGCTGTTCCACTGCCCGAAGCAAAACCGGGACAGAGCGAGATTCAGCGACAGCTCGAAGCATTGTATCGCCGCGATGGCCGTCAGATGCCTCCCATGTCGATGGAGGCACTCCCCAAAACGGCAGGCAATGCCGGCAGTGGACGCGGAACTGTCAATACCTCTCCCGCTCCCCAGCAGACACCAGCGACAACTGCCAAAGCCACACCGGCTCCTCAGCAGACAGCACCGCAGAACTCTGCCCCCAGGAACGTGATCGTGGTCCCACAGCAGAGCGTAGCACAGGAATCTGAAGAGAAGCCGAAATGGTATGAAAAATTCCTGCCATCCAAAACTAAGAAAACTCCGAAAAAACTGCCGAAGTCGAATCAGATTGCGAAAAAGGCACCCGTTGAAACACCGGTAACAGAACCGGCAAATCAACCTGTTTCGCCAGAGTTTGACCCTGCTCCTGCTCCCGAGGCTCCCTCGATCGTAGCAGGCCCGGAACAACCAGCCGACACTCCAGAGTCCGTCGCCAGAACCATGACGCCGGCGGGGGAAGAACTGGATGAAGACGAACTCGAAGAACTGCGGGAAGAAGCCGAAGAACGACTTGAAGAACAGCGAATGGCTGCAGAAAAACTGGCGAAAGATGCGTCTGTGGAAGTACCCGCAATCGTCGAACAATCGCCTGCCTCCGAAGACGGAAAGGTCGTCATCAATCCAGAGGACGATTTCAAAGACCTGTTTCCTGAAATGTCGGAAGAAGAAGCCGACAGCCTGAGGAAAGCCAAAGCGGTTGAGAATAAAGTGGCTGATAAACCGGCGAGCACTCCCTTCAGCGGACTGGCTCTGGAAGAAGAAGGTTTGAAGAAAACCGCGGATAAACCGGCTGAACCTGCACAGGAAAAAACTCCTCAGCTTGCCCAGGAAAAACCGGCGAAAGAATTCAATCCGTTCGAACCACAGCCACAACCGCAACCCACTGCGGAAAAAGTGGCTAAGGATGAGAATCCGTTTGAAGTCCCCGTCGAAAAAACGGCAGAGAAAGCAGAGATGCCTGCCGAAAAAGTCGCAGAGACGGAAAAACCGGCTGAACAGCCCCTCGAAAAGGCTGAACAACCCAGCGAGAAGATTGTAGAAAAAACCGTGGAGAAACCGCTGGAAGACAATCCCTTCCAGGCTCAACCCGAACCGAAACTGGACACCCCGGCTCCTGCACCAAAGAAACAGGTTGCCGCGAGTGAACACGACAGTTCGATTGACCAGAAACTGGCTCTGATTGCCAGCCGGGGAAATATCAAAGGCCTGAAAGGCTTCTGTCCGGTCGCACTGCGAGACAGTCGACTCCTGGTAGACGCCCGACCGGAATTCAGTTCTTCCTACAAATCGATGAACTATCAGTTTGCCTCACTGGAAAACAAATTGAAGTTTGACCGCGAGCCAGCCAAATACGCACCGGCTGCAGGCGGAAGTGATATCGTAACGCTGGTTGACAAGCAGGATGACCAGGAAGGTACGCTGGACTTCGCGTCCTGGTACAAAGGTCGCCTGTATCTGTTCAGCAGTAAAACGAATATGAATGTATTCATGAAAACTCCTGCTCTCTATGTAGGCGTTGAATAAAAAGTGAGCTTTGTTCCTGCTGCTCCTGGTAAGCTCCCGATGGTCTTTATGATCATCGGGAGCTTTCTTTTTGATTGAGCAGCCCCATCAACCACTGACCCCATCAACCACTGACCCGATCAACCACTGCTCCGAACAACCACTGAAAAGTTTCGACTTGACTCCCCCCTGCCCTCCATCAGAATAAGCGTCTAAGTGAGTCGCGCGCGTGACCAGTTTACAGTGCACTGAAACACAAGCCACTTGTTCCATGTCTTCACTAAAAACAAGCCTGTTTTTTCCAGTTTTACACTGCCTGAAACCACACCCGTTCGTGATGTCACTCTGCGGGTCGCCACACCATCGACAAGCTTCAGCCCGGCACCGCCTCGACATCGCAATCGCTCGCCCCGGTATCAACCTGTATCGCCACAAGGTTCGAAAAATCCCCTTGCTCCCCCCACGCCACTCCCTAAGATAACCCTCGCACAAATAAACAAACCCGATTCCCCAAACCCCAGACATCACCGTATCCTTTCATGTCATTTTGTTTTTTTCGTGGTAGAACTATCGAATTGCCGGGTGTCACAGTCGGCTTGCCCGACTGTGCTCGAATACCTCTGCCGCCTAAAAAGCGGGTAGGCCCGGATGCACATCCAGGCCGAGCGCAGCGAGCAGGAAACTGACGGATCAATTCTCAAGCATAAATTACGAACGACCAGCTGAATTGTAGGGGTTGACCCATGTGTCAACCCGTAGAAACAGCATTCACTTCTTAATTAACAACCAACCTGCCAACAGATTCTACCCGATCTCCCCACCCCCACGCAGATAAACATCCCGCACCACTAAACTGATACAGTGTGTAATCTTAAGTAAAGCGAACCCAATAGCCGAAGAGCGTTAGCTCCGGTTATGTCACGAACTGCAAAAACCTGACGAACCCCAAACAGATGATATAAAAAGAAAAGGTAGCCCGGATGAAACCCTCAAATTTATTTTTTTCACCACGAATAACTCGAAAGGACACGAAAGTAAATGTGGGTAAGCCCGAATGAAATTCGGGCCGAGCGCAGCGAGCAGGAGGTCGCAGCTCCCGCGTTCAATCAACACCAGTCCGTCTCATCAGCAAAAATCAATGAGCCGCAGAGCGTTAGCTCCGGTTATGTCACGAACTGCAAAACCGCAACGAACCCCAAACAGGTGATATAAAAAGAAAAGGTAACCCCGGATGTAACCCTGATATTTGTTTTTTTCTACCACGAAAAACACGAAAGTAAATGTGGGTGAGCCCGAATGTAATTCGGGCCGAGCGCAGCGAGCAGGAGGTCGCAGCTCCCGCAATCAATCAATACCAGTCCGTCTCATCCACGAAACTCAATTAGCCGCAGAGCGTTAGCTCCGGTTATGTCCCGAACTGCAAAAACCTGACGAACCCCAAACAGGTGAGATAAAAAGAAAGGGTGCCCCCGGATGCAATCCGGGGTTGTCGCAGACAACAGGAAACGATCAGGGATATCCCACAATACAGGGCAACACTTCACACACCGGGTGCCACTGTCGGCTTGTTATTTAGACCGGACACATGATACACAACCGTTCGAACACTTCACCATTTTTCCACTGAAACCTACGAACTGCGCAATCGATCCGTTATCATATCCCCAGAGAGACTCAAGTATTCACACACCCAAATCCGTCACACTTTGACCACAAGAAAACAGAACACAACGATGAATCACATCCTTTCCGCTGCCTGGCTCAGCATCACAGTTCTTTCGGCATTTCCCGTCTCTGCTGCGAATCCGGAAACCACCGACGCTTCACAGCGGCTCTACGATGCCGGCGTTCCCGAGACCGGCTACCTGACGCTCAAGACAGACAACTACACTGTCCCCCTCGACGCCGCCAGTGGCTGGACCATCGAGAAGATGCTGTTTCGCGGGCAGGAGTTCGGCCTGAACAACGGCCACTACGGAACTGTCTTACGCCCCAAAGGCGAACAGTGGTGGGGCACCGGACACAAAGAAGGGGGCCGCGAAGTCGTCCATCAGATCAAACTGATCGTCGACGGCAAAGAGACCCCCATCACAAAGACCAACGAGACCATCACTGGCAAACGGATCGAGTTCATCAAGGATTCCACGATCTGGAAATTCAAAGTCCGCGCGGAAATCATCCTGACCAATTCAGAGATTTATGAACGCACCCAGATGGTGGCTCAGGAAGACGTCGACCTCGACCTGCTCTATTACTTCATGCACTGCTTCCCGCCCACCTCCACAAAATGGATGGCCCAACTCCCCGATGGCTCTATTGAGGAGGGTCCACTCTCCCACTCCAGGAAGATGGCGGTCAGCAAAAACACAACCTGGGTCGCGCAATACAATCCGGAACAGCAGCTCAGTTCGCTCTGTTACACACCCCGCGTGATCGCCGGCAACCAGAGCGCCAGCATGATCTGGGACCTCGACCGTTACCACAAATACTACCTCCGCCACAACAACGGCCAGTCCTTCAAAAAAGGCGAGACACTCGACTTCACCGTCATCGTCAAAGCCATCCCCGACGAAACCGGCAACTGGCAAGCCACAAAGAAATCCGCCGCGGAAATAATGAAACAGTTCCCAGCGGAGAAACAGACCGGTGAAAAATGAAACGAGTATCAACTGCCGGATGTTTTTCGGATTCTGCACAAATTTTTCTATTCGGGGTTGAAGTGTAGAGCTTGGTTTCGCATTCACGACATGGTTATCTGTCATTCATTGGCAATTTTGCGGAAGGTATTTATTGGATAAATGTTGTTTGAGGCATCGCCGTCTCCGTTGAACGTCCGCATCCGTCCCCGGCAATCAACTCCCATCCCTGGGTAGCGAGAATATTCAAACCACGCTGAAGTGATGGCTCGTAGGACTGGTTCGGAGATAATTTACCGTCAAGACCTGGAGCGCATCACATTTAACCATCGCGTCTCCCGATCTATTATACTCGATCCAAATGGCCTTGGAGACGCTACAGTAAAACTGGACACAGTCAAGTTTATCGATTTCCAATCGAGGAAAAACTTTATAAACCTGAGGCGGCGACTCTGGTTTGGCCTTCGGTTCGGCTGCCAGTGAACAGGCGATCGAAGCAGTCGCGATTGTGAGAACTGCGAAGCAGGCAAATAACCGTTTCATTTGTATTTCCTTATATTGTTCGTTGCAGGTTGACCCAGTCCTTAACGGCAGATGTGACGCGCTCCAGTTATTCATCGCGGGGTTGACTGGAGGACTCAGGAACCAACAGTACGCGAAACCCGTTAGCGTAGTAGCGAGTCGTGGGAGTGCCATCGGAACGCCGGGCGGAGCGAACGGCTGATGGCTGAGTACTGAATGCCCCGCCACGCGCCACACGGAGTTGAAATCTGTTCATTCCAACTGGATCAATCACATTTGCAGCATCGTAGAGGGCAAATCCATCATCGCACCATTCCCAAACATTTCCGTGGATATCGAACATTCCAAAGGCATTCTTCGCCTTCTGTCCGACCGGCTTCGTGCCGATACCACCCATGCCTCCATACCACGCATAGTCAGCCAGCCTGGACTGATCATCTCCAAAACAGAACCAACCTGGATTCCCGGCACGACACGCAAACTCCCACTCGGCTTCCGTAGGCAGTCGGTAGGTCCCTTTGGCTTCACTGCTTAACCATTTGCAGAAAGCCATCGCATCATTCCATGAAACGTTGACAACCGGATGAGAGTCGCTCTGCCCGGTGTCAAATCCAAGGTTCGTGTTCCACAGGAATTCGGGAGATTGAATCCATTTCCCATCTCTTCTGCCGTAGCCCCCCTTGCCGTCCTCTTCCGCATCCGTCTTGTAGCCTGTGGCTTCGACGAATTGACGAAACTGTCCTCGGGTGACAGGGTGAATGCCCATACTGAAAGGAGTCGTCAGCGTAACTTTGTGTTGCGGTCCCTCGGTGGGAATCTTCTCCATGAACCAATCAGGCATTTTCTTCGCCCTGGCCTCCGTCAAGAACTTTTGAATCTCCTCCTCGCTGCTCCCCATCACAAACTCGCCAGCGGGGATGAGGCAGAACTTCATGCCGATTTTGTTCTCGTACTCCACCGGCACGCTGAAATATTTTGCCCACGCTTTCTGATGAGACTTCGCCTGCTTGTCATCGAACGGTATACGTGCGGGCTTCGGAGCGTCGGCGGGCCAACCGTGCCAGTCAGTAGCTGATCGGGTCCCTGACGAATTGCCGATTATTACGTTTGGTTCCAGACTCATCCGCACCACCGTTCGACCATTGCGGGTGATCGACACCAGTTCCTGGTTGACCGGCTTGCCGTCTTTAAGAGCAGAGACTTCGTACTCTCCGGGACGAAGGGTCAATTCCTCAACACCACCTCCGGTAATGGTGACCTCCTCGCCATTGATTGCAACCTTCACGTCGGAATCGTCAGTTTCGATCACCAGTGTACCGGAACCTGTCGTCAGTCGGATCACGGTCGAGGCGAGCTTTGTCACGCCTGTTGCTTCGGTGAAGCCCGCCAGGCCGAGGATGATTACCACGGCTGCGGCGATTTTCACCAGCGGACTTTGCCCTATTACTTTTCTGCGGCCCGGCCGGGTTGCTGAGACGTCAACGGGAGTCTCTGTGGCAGTTTTTGACGGATCAGGAATCTCTGGAATGCGGCCAGCCTGCAGATCGTCGGCACACCGCTCGAGTAATTCGCTCACTTCTCGAGCCGAGCTGAAGCGTTCAGCAGGATTTTTAGCATGCAGATGACCAATCAACTCACACATCCAGGATGGCGTTTCGGGAATGATCTCCAGAATCGAACGCGGCGTCTCCTCAGTCACGCGTTTGAGCACCGCAATCGTCGTCGGCGCGCGGAATGGTGGACGACCGCTGACCATCTGGTACAGCACGCTGCCGAGGCTAAACAGGTCAGCTCGCTGGTCAAGATTCTGACCATTGGCCTGCTCGGGAGCCATATACATTGGCGTCCCGGCGATCATCCCCGACTGAGTCATGCTGGCGTCGTCGACCGTTCTAGCAAGACCAAAGTCGGTAATCTTAACCCGTTCCTCCATGTCTCCTTCCAGGAGGATGTTTCCGGGCTTGATATCGCGATGGATCAAATCCTGAGCATGCGCAGCCGCCAGCCCCTCTGCGATCTGTTTGCCCAGCCGCAGCACGCTGCGCAAATCCAGCGGCCCGTGTTCTTCAATTTGCTGTTGCAGAGTCCGGCCAGGAATGAATTCCATGACGAGGTACGGAATCGGCTCTTCTTCGACCGAGTGAATCCGAACGACGTTTTCGTGTCGAATCCGGGCTGACGTGCGGGCCTCGCGCAGGAACCGCTTACGAGCTGGCGACATCGAGGCCATTTCCGGGGCGAGGACTTTGATCGCAACGATCCGTTCGAGCTTGGTGTCAAAAGCCCGCAATACCATGCCGAAGGCTCCCTGACCAACGACATTCAGGACTTCGTAATGGCCCAGCAGGCCAAGTGAGTCCTCACGAGTCGCCGGTTCGAGGTAGCTGAGGGGAGCTTCGCTACTCATGTGTTGTGGGTTCTGATTCATGGTTATACCCGCGAGAGCCCCTTCGCTTCCGGCATCGGGCGTGAATCTGTTTCCGCAAACGGTTATCGGCTTGACTCCATCGAAATCAGGAGGGCCTTCCAAAACAGGATGCTCAAGAAAGCTGCCGGCGCTGTCTGACAGCGTTAGCAGTTTCTGGACCGCTTGCCGCAATTCGAGATTGTCTCCACAAGCCGAGTCAAGAAACTGGTCGCGTTCTTCCGTTGAATCGATGGCGATCGCTTCTGCAAAGATGGATTCTTCGTTCATGGTCAGCACCTCAATAGAGAGTGAAAAAGGGTTCAACCTACAATGCGATATTTTTCGATCAACCCCCTCACGGATTTCGCATTTTTTTTAATCCCTCTATTCTCCGCTCAACTTTCTTGCTCCTCTCTAAGTTCACGCAGCAACCAGACTCGCGCATATCGCCAGTCGCGCTCAGTAGTTGCGAGCGATACCCCCAATGCCTGGGCGGCTTCCGACATGGACAGCCCGGCGAAATAGCGCAGCTTGACCAGCGTGGATTTTCGTTCATCCAACAGCTCGAGCCGATGCAGTGCCTCATCGAGGGCAAGGAGATCTCCGCAGCGATCGGGGGGTGAGATGAGATCTGGATTCAGTTCGACCCGATGAATCTTTCCGCCGTGCCGAGCCCGTGATTTCCGTCGCGCCGATTCGACCAGAATCCGCCTCATCGCCTCGGCAGCAGCCGCAAAAAAATGGCCGCGTGAGTCCCACTGTTGAGCTTGCTCTACATCGACCAGGCGAATGTAAGCTTCATGCACCAAACCAGTGGCCTGTAGTGTTTGGTCCGGCCTCTCATTGGCCAGTCTAGCCGCTGCCAATTTGCGCAGTTCGTCGTAGACGATCGGCAGCAACTGCTCGGCCGCTTCGGGGTTCCCGTGTTCAATGCGAGACAAAATCATAGTCACGTCAGACATGCAACATAAAATACCGCCTGCAAATACGTATGTAAATATGAGGTCAGAAAATATAGCATCTGGCATGGAAAAGGGTGCTTTAATCCACGAATTGACGTGATACTATGACCGCCGTGACAAGCCTCCTGCCTGAACCGCAGGTGTGGGCAGATTTCTATTCATCCTCCCCTGAAATCGCATGGGAGGGTGCTTTCTATGTTGTTCAACGAGACTCCGGTGCAACCGATTGTTGTCAGGTGTTTCCCTGTGATGTTTCTTCTGACAGGTTCTTCACTGTCAGAATGAGATGCCGGAAACCTTGCAGAGAAAGCGTTTTACAAGGTGAATGTGATCTGACTGCAAAAGCTGATTACGTGTGGCTTTTGCAATGGATCATCGAATTTGACTGATTAGCTGGTTCCCTGGTTTATCAGAGCGCATTATGCGTCATTTGCGATCAGTTGAGCTGACATGTCAGCAGGAGACCTTGTCGAATGATGTAATGGAATGGGAAGTCTGTTTGTAATTCGCATTTCTCCATTTGATGTGCAATAAAAATCGATTCGTAAACTGTTGTCTGGCGTGTTAAATTTAAATTTCCCGCCTGGCTTCAGTGATGCGATATCAGGCAGGTCGAGCGTAAATAAGATTGAATAAATAATGATCTAAGACAGAATGTCATGCTTCAATCGATCAGGATCGGAATGGGTTAACGCTCTGAAACAAATGATGAATTTCAGTCGATTCACAGTCTGAAAACGTTTTCCAATTGCTGATTGACAGGCTAGTGCCTGGCCTCACTTCAAGCAGATGACACAATGTCGCGCTCGCATTGCCTCAACCTTGCGGAGGAGAACTGCATACTTTTGAAGCGTGCCGGGAACATGATTTGCTGAACGTTTCCATGGCGAATTATTGGTATCTTGAGCCATTCATTTTCAGACAAGATTCGGTATGAAGATGATTCATATGTGAAGAATCTTCTAAGAAATAAATTTGATCGCAGAGATAAAATCATAATTCAGAAAGCGTCTATTCATCATTCACAGGAAGAGGTATCCCCATGAAGGCAGTCGTATTTCACGGAGTCGGCGATATTCGACTTGATAATGTACCAGAGCCAAAAATCAGGGAATCGACCGATGCCATTGTCCGCTTAACATCGAGCGCGATTTGCGGTACAGATCTGCATTTCATTCGAGGCACTTTTCCCGGGATGCAGGAAGGAACCATTCTGGGGCATGAGGGGGTGGGCATCATTGAAGAAGTGGGGAGCGACGTCCGCAACTTCAGTCCGGGAGACCGCGTTGTCATCCCTTCCACAATTGGATGTGGATCGTGCGCGTATTGTCGGGATGGTTATTATGCGCAATGCGATAATGCCAACCCAAACGGGAAAGATGCCGGAACTGCATTTTTTGGAGGACCGCAAGGCACAGGGCCCATTCAGGGCCTGCAAGCGGAATATGCGCGAATTCCATTTGCAAATGTCGGCCTGGTCCGCCTGCCAGATAATATCATTGATGAACAGGCCATTCTGCTTTCCGATATTTTTCCCACAGGTTATTTCGGTGCACATCTGGCTGAAATCAAGCCCGGTGATACTGTCGCAGTGTTTGGATGCGGACCGGTAGGCGTCTTTGCCATAATCAGTGCGCACTTATTCCAGGCTGGTCGAGTCATTGCTGTCGATTGTGTCGAATCTCGTCTGGAGATTGCCCGTAGTCATGGTGCTGAAGTAATTAACTTCGAAAAAGAAGATCCTGTTGAGACAATCAAAGACTTAACGGGAGGCATCGGCGTAGATCGTGTGATCGATGCGGTCGGAGTTGATGCGCTGCATCCTCACCGGGAGACTGCGGATGAAAATGAAAAACAACAACAGCAAAAATATCAGCAGGAACAGAGTAAGATTATTCAGGAGCAGAACCCTCAAGGAGATCTCTGGGTTCCGGGAGATGCGCCTTCTCAGGCATTAAGGTGGAGCGTTCAGTCGGCAGCAAAAGCGGGAACGCTTTCCATTATTGGCGTGTATCCTCCGCAATTAGAATCATTCCCCATCGGTCAGGCAATGAATAAAAACCTGACCATTAATATGGGGAATTGCAATCATCGTCGCTATCTGCCTCAATTAGTCCGGCTGGTTAACAGTGGCGCGGTAGAACCTTCGACAGTCTTAACCCAGGAAACGCCCATTGTTTCTGCGATAGAAGCCTATGAATCTTTCGATCAGAGACAGGCAGGCTGGATGAAAGTGGAGTTGCTGCCTGCTGGATAACTTTATTCTTTTACCGATAAAGGATTTCTCATGAAACCGCGAGATGAAAAAAATGATCGACGCGAAATGGAAGCAGAGGAGAAACCAGGAGAGATCCCTGATCCGCCTCAACCGGATGAAACTACAGAAGGAGATGGCACGACTGGATCTGAAGGAGGCGGCCCCAGAATTGGTTTCGGAAAATAATCAATTTCAGGCATCGTGTGAGCCTTCCCTTTAGTTATCGATCCCTCTGGAATGCCAGACTTATTATCAGCTCGGATGCAGATGATGGACCAGCTTCCAGAAACGAAGGCTCAGAACTGTTGAACGAAAATAATGGTTTCGTTCGAAACACAAGTAGAATCAGATTCGCTACTGGGTGAGACGAATCACAGTCTGAGCTCTGCCGGCTGATCTTGTCTTCCCAGCTGCATCGCCAGCTTTCATACCAATGTTTTCGTTTCCATTTCATCTCACTAAAGCGCATCACATTTAACCATAGCATTTCTCAATCGAATATACCCGGTCTAAATAGTCTGGGTGACGCTAAATTAAAACTGGACACAGTCCGGTGCCGGTGTCCTTTGGTTTCTCTCAACTCAGATTGGCAAGCAGATTGGCAGCCAATCGACCAAATTGATCACCTTAAATCTCCTTAGTTAAGCCAAATCAAATCGGCACATAAATTGCGTGCCTGATATTTTAATTGACTTGTCTGTTTCTTACTCATTTTACAGAAATGGAGTTTATCATGCTTCCCTCAACCGTAGAGCGTGTTCCACAGCATACCTCTGAAGCTGTAAACGCACAAATTCGTCGTGAAACGGAAGAACGAGTCGCTATTCTCGCCGCTGCGGGGCGGGAGGCCATTGATCAACGGCTGAACGAGCTTAATCGTGAATGGGACATTGAGCGAACACTGGAGGCGAACGCCGCGACACTTTCACTCGCAGGGCTAACACTTGGCGCAACCATTAATCGTAAGTGGTTCCTTTTCCCTGGTATCATATCTGCATTTCTTTTGCAGCATGCCGTTCAGGGATGGTGTCCTCCGTTACCCGTTTTTCGGCGTTTGGGAATTCGAACGGCTTCTGAAATCGATTACGAACGCTATGCGCTGAAAGCATTACGTGGAGATTTCGATCATCTGAAAAACGGGTCGGAACAACTTGCATCCGAACAGCTCCTGCAGACGATGCGACGTTAATTTCAAAATTCATTTCGATTCATGAATGATCGGTACATTCTTAACCAAAATATCACCGGGAGAAACACATGGCTGACAATATGAAAATCAATGACGAGGTGACAGTCGGGCCGCAGCCTTCTGCGGAAGAAATCAATCAACTCAGCCAGCAGGGATTCAAATCTGTTGTCAACTTTCGCACAGAGGGAGAAGATGAACAACCACTCTCTCCCACTGCCGAAAAAGAGAAGGTGAACGATGCGGAAATGGAATATCTCCACATTCCGGTATCGATGAAAGCGATGGGACCGGAGCTGGTGGATGAGTTTCGAGAGAAATACCCGCAGCTCCCCAAGCCAGTGTTCGCTCATTGCAAGAGTGGTAAGCGAGCCGGGGCAATGGTCATGATGCACCTGGCGGTCGAGGAAGGCATGGGAGGTGAAGAGACTCTGCAGAAAGCTGAAGCGATGGGATTCGAATGCGAACAGGAAGAGCTTCGGCAATTCGTCAGGAATTATGTAGATCAACACGCCCCATAACCAATACACTCAATCACGAAAGGCCAAACATTGTGCACTTTCATCAATGCTTAGTACCAGGTCTGGCGATCGCATCCTGTATTGTCAATAAATTCAACGATATTACAGAAGTCTATTCCGCTCATGGAGCAGGTTCGGATACCGTTTTTACCATCCTGTTTCAAGCGAATGAAGCAGGTCAATAAGCAGGGGACGGCCAGCATTGAGAACAGGCTCGCTGGCCAGAAAAGTAAGACGAAAAAACAACTGATTATTTTAGAAGTCCACACAGACAAAGAACGGAACGATGGCCATATAGAAAAATCCATCCACATTCACGGAGGCATGGGTGACACGTCTGCCTGGCAGGCGGCGGAACCTCCGAAGTATCATGATGCCACGCAATACCGAACTCTAAATTCAAGGAGGTATGAGATGAGAATATCTTTAATCCTGACGTCACTCATCGCGCTGACTGTGATTGTGTCACCAGTTGAAGCCTGCCCCTATTGTAAATCGGAAATCGGTAAAGAAGTCGCCGCTGGGATATTCAATGATGACTTTATCCTCAACGCCGTACTGACTCTGTTGCCCGTTCCGATTTTATTATCAATCGTTTATGTGATTAATTCCGGGATACCGTTTTCGAAAAATAACTCAAAGGAAAATGCCAGCCAGCATCCGGATTCTCGAACTACCTTAGTGAAAGCTTCAGGAGCAGAACATGACTGATCATCTCGACCGACGTCCGTTGATTTCCGCGGGTACATTACTGGGTATCGGCATGGGGGGTTTCGTGGACGGAATTCTGTTTCACCAGCTTCTCCAGCTTCATAACATGTTATCTGCGAAATTGCCGGTGCGCGATTTAGAGGCAAGAAAGCTTGCTGTTCACCTCGAGATCAATATGTTCTGGGATGGTCTGTTTCACGTCTTCACATGGGTAATGACTGCGATTGGAATCGCCCTGTTATGGCACGCGGTCCGTCTACAGAACGTCCCGTTGACTACCCGAACATTTGTGGGATCACTCAGTCTCGGATGGGGACTGTTTAATCTGGTCGAAGGGGTGATCGATCATCATATTCTCCATATACACCATGTCACTGAAACCAGCAATCACCTGATTTGGGACCTTGCATTTCTGGGAGCCGGTATGGGACTAATCCTGGTGGGGTGGTACCTGATTCATTTTGATAATGGTTATAAAAAAGGGGAGACATAAAAGGGGGGATTCTGACTTCCTCACATTTAAAGATACGAAGGAGTTTTCATTATGAATAATCTGTTCCAGGAGAAATCCTGGCCGCCTTATCTCGTCGGTGCCGGAATTGGTATTCTCAGCTGGTTTGCCTTCCTGACTGCCGATCACCCACTGGGTATCACCACTGCATTTGAGCATACAGCTGCCTTGATTGAAAAATATGCCGCTCCAGCTCTAGCCGAAAGGAACAGTTACTTCGAGAAAGAGTCGCCAAAAATTGGCTGGGAATGGATGCTGGTCGCGGGGGTCTTCATTGGTTCTTTTATCAGTTCCAAAGCCTCTGGTGATCGGAATGCTCCCGCAGTGCCTCCCTTGTGGCAGCAACGATTTGGAACATCTAAAAGCAAACGATATGCGGCTGCTTTTATCGGTGGAACGTTAATGCTCTTTGGCGCGCGAATGGCTCAGGGATGTACCAGCGGGCATGGCATCAGTGGAACTCTGCAGCTTGCTGTTTCAAGCTGGTTATTTACCGCGATCTTCTTCAGCACCAGTATCGGGACTGCTTTTTTATTTTTCGGACGGGAGGGAAGGAAAAATGTTTGATCCTATCTGGAAACTGGCTTTAGGTTTATTTACCGGGATTCTGTTTGGCGTATTGCTGCAAAAAGGGCGCGTAGCGAAATACCAGGTAATACTGGGCCAATTCCTGCTCAAAGACTGGACCGTGGTGAAGATAATGGGGATGGCAGTGGTTGTGGGAGCCGCTGGGATTTATGCGGTTTTACCAACTCAAACCGTTTCCTTGCACCTCAAACCGCTGGCATGGGGGGGAATCATTTTCGGCGGCCTGTTCTTTGGTTTTGGAATGGCAATTTTTGGCTATTGTCCGGGTACAGGAGTCGCAGCCTGTGGTGAAGGACGTAAGGACGCCTTTGCAGGCGTGATTGGAATGTTGATGGGGGCAGGAATCTATGTCATCGCTTTTCCACCATTGACTGCATTCCTGAAGCGGTTCGGCAGTGAAGGAAAAGTTACCTTACCTCAAATCACCGGGACGAGCCCCTGGCTGTGGATCATCTCTCTGATTTTAGTAGCAGTGGTAACGGTTTTTTTCTCCTCGCGAAACCGACATGAAATGAGGACGAAGCAGATGACATCCTGAGTAAAAGGGATGAAATTGAACGCAGCGTTACAATTCGTGGAGGGCTGATGGAAACAAACAATTCGACAAACACTCTTCTTTGCTTTTTGAATCAGCAGAATCCGAAGGAGAATGCTTCTGTCGAAAGATCTGTTAAAAGGGGTCATCTGTCAAAAGGGGTCAGCGACTGTCTTGGATTATGTCAAGAAGCAAGAAGATTTTGATCCCACGTCTGATTGTTTTTCATCATGGAATTCAGGATGGTGATAAACTTTCTCATGCAGGCTGTGATGGCCAGCTTCTTCGGTTTACCTCTTTCCAATAAGGACAAGTAAAATGCTTTGATGCGACTGTTCCAGCGCGTGGCTACTAAGGTCGCCATATAAAGGATCCGCCGTATCTGGCTTCTGCCGGCATATGTTCTGCGCTGCCCTTTGAATTTGCCACTGTCCCGAACGAGAGGAGCCAGGCCGACGAGCTTGGCGATCTGCTGCCGATTCAGTTGCCCGAGTTCAGGCAGCCCGGCAATCAGGTTAGCGGTTGTTGCCGGGCCGACACCTTTCGCAGAGAGCAGAATTTCGGACTTCTGTTTCATGGTCTGGTCGGCTTCAATGACCTTCAGCATTTCATTGTCCAGTTTTTTAAGCTGTTTCTGATAGAGTTGGATCGCCCGTTGAATGAAGGCCCGAATTTGCCGATCCTCAATTTGCTGCTGACGATTGGATTCCTGGGTAATCATACTTTGAACCTGTTCTCGACGAGTTGCCAGCAACTTGAGTTTCTCCCTGTTTCGATCGATTTTTCCCATCGTCCTCGGTTGCATCATCTGTCCAAAAGAGGCGATGATCCTGGCGTCGATGGCATCGTTTTTCTCAAGCTTCCCACAGGCTCTGGCAAAGTCACGAATCAGCTTCGGATTCACCACGGCACATGCAATTCCCTGGCTCTGTAAATATTTGACCAGTTTCTTTTCGTAGCCACCCGTGGCTTCCATGACGACGGTTGCGTTGAGCTTGATGATCTGCCGGGCAAGCAGCTTGAGGGAATCCTGCTGATAAGCGATCTTCTGCTGCTGGCCATTAATCGTATGGAAGAGATCGAGTGAATCTTTAGAAACATCAATGCCAACCACAGAAATTGAAGAGGAGTCTTTCATCGTGTGTCCCATCCTAGTAAAATACGAGCTCACCTGAGTGGCTCTAGCGACTGTTCGGGTTGAAAACGATGCGGCTCTGCGATCCAACTGACCCACGGTGTCTATCAGCACCCAGGACTCGACGATCTACAAAGTCGCAGCTCATCCCTGATGGCCATCAGGGATGAGCTCTTATCAATATAACCAGCCACATCAATTCTGTAAGCCTGGTCCAATGCCGCTCGTACCCGAGATACTAGGACTCTTTTTATTGAGTCGCTGACCCCTTATTACACCGCCTGTTGGATTCGGAGCCGATGGAAGCTATCCGGCCTGGCATTTCAGCTTGCAACGAAAACATTTGTACTTACACTAATGACACCGTAATTACATTCATCCGTTACCAGGCATTGTAACGAAACCGTCAGACCACAATAAAAAAGTAATTGAAATGCGTTCGCAGGGAAAAATCACCGACTGGGATGATGAAAAAGGCTTTGGCTTTATCTCATCGCAAAACGACGACAGTTCGGTTTTTGTGCACATCAGTGCCTTCTCTGGTTCGGCACGACGGCCGCAGGCAGGTGATCCTGTTTCGTACGAAACGGCCCACGAAGAGAACGGGAAAGTCAGAGCGGAAAACGTCCGGTTTTCAGATCAGTCGCTTACCAGGCGTCTGCGCAGCGCGCCCGCGGTTTCATTTACCGTACTGTTTGTCGGTTTTTTACTGGTTTCTGTCTATTTCCACCGCATCCCCTGGCTGGTGCTGGCGGGATATTTCGTCGCGAGCTGTATCACCTTCATCGCCTACGCCTGGGATAAATCCGCGGCACAACGGGGCAAGTGGCGGACAGCAGAATCGAACTTACACGTCCTGGCACTGGTGGGAGGCTGGCCCGGCGCACTGGCCGCACAACGCCTGCTGCGACACAAATCCAGCAAGCAGAAATTCCTGGTTGTGTTCTGGCTGACCGTATGTCTGAACGTGGCGGCAATCGGATATTTCGTGTGGCGTGGTGACACAGGATTGTTTAATTAACCGGTTAATACGCTATCACAAGAGAAGTGAAATCAGCCGCAGGACGTTACCACGGTTAGATGCTTCCCCTTATCTACACCTTCTGTAGCTACTCTTTTTCTTTGTCAGCAGGTTTGATTGCCTTCAGCGTAACAAGTGCGAGAACAAGGCCAATCAAACACGATGCACTGACATGCTTAAACAAGATCAGGAGAGTATGATCAGAAGTGCTAAACAGGGGAGTCTCCCCAAAGAGAACCCGCCTGATTTCCAATTCATACCAGTTACCCAATGAGCAAGCGACAAAGCAAGCGACAGGAAACGAACCATAAATATGGTATGAAAACCACAGAATGCAAAAAGTGATCAATGAACACAATAGCCAAACCGCGCGAAAGCGTCTGGTTTTGATGGCCAGCAGAGTAACAGGTGCAAAAACAAGGCCAACTAAACACGCTGCAATGACATGCCAGAACAGCATCAGGCGAGTAGCACAAGAGGCGATCGGCATTGGAGAACCTCCAAAGAGAATACGCCTGATTTCCAATTCATACCATTCACCCAATGTACACCAGATATAGTAAAGGCCCAATGTGCCATCGACAGTTTCATACTCCGATGGAAACGAAGCGCTAATCTCGTATGAAAACAACAGAAAGCAAAAAGTGATCAATGAACAGAATAGCCAAACCGCGCGAAAACGTTTGGTTTCGATCGCCAGCAGCGTAACAAGTGCAAGAACAAATCCAATTAAACACGCTGCACTGACATGCCAGTACAGGTTCAGGCGAGTATCATCAAAGGCGCTCATCAATTGAGTATTCCCAAAAAGGATGGGCCTTATTTCCAGTGCATACAAAGCGATCAATGAACACAAAATCCAAACCACGCAAAAACGTCTGGTTTTGACTTGACTCAAAATCATCTGTACGCCGCTCTTTCTATCTGTAAGGCATAAAAGGGGGCAGATCCAATCCTGTTCGGCCCGGCGGTTGCTCACGGTGGCTGATTTTAGGATCTAGACATTGAATGATTGTAAAATCTGCGGAATGGGGAAGCAAAAAGGGTGTCAGGCACATTTCCTTCCCCAGGTTCTACTCCGTCTTGCTGCTGTTATCGTTGGTGAAATACGGTGGTCCGTAATCCCCTTGGGTCATCTCCTTAATCTCTTCCTTGGAGAGATACGGTGGTCCATAACCCCATTTTGAGACAATCTGCATTACATTTCCTTCAGACAGAGAGAACCCCCCAGAGGCTGTACTCTTCTTCAAATGCTCCTTGATGGTGTCGTTAGTTTTACGGATATATTCTAAACTACTATTGTCAATGTCCCATTTTTGAAAACCGCTCACGTCATCGAGATCGTCTGCACCGGTCAACCTGAAAGAGGATCTGGCCGAATAATCTTTGTTATCTGTAGATAAGATTGAGTGGTACCAATCGGAATGAAAATAACCAGGAAGAGGTTCAGTTAAACAGGAATGATATCTTTTATCGTTCATGATGTGATTTACATCTGACAAAGATTGAACAGACAGCGCTCCCGTTACATAGTTTCGATCTTCCTTGAGCAAAAACGTTCCGTTATCCCAGACTGCAAAGGTAATTTCGGGCTGAAACAGAGCGTCAGGATATGGTGCGAATCGAGTTTGAAAAACGGCGATCATGGGCTTATTGAAAAAATAAGCTGGTAGATCAGACTCATCTGAGAACTGTGGTAGTTCCTCAGCCGGAGGGGAAGTGCTGGTCGATAATCCACGGTGACAACCGGAAAAACAGGTACCAAATAATAATGAGACAGAGATTACAATGTAACGGACATCCATTCCGCACCTCTTTTTAAAGTGGAGTGACCCCACGCCGTCAGATCAGTTCCCGAATCGGTGCCTGGCGTTCCAGCAGATATTGCGGTCGGCCGTTGTTGTCCGGGATGGTTGTCGTGGCGGCATCGATGCCCAGGTTATGGTACAGTGTAGCGAAGACTTCCTGCATATGTACGGGGCGGTCGACCGCTGCTTCGGCCCATTTATCTGTTGAACCAATCACCTGCCCGGCTTGCATTCCCCCGCCCGCCAGCAGGCCCGCATGCACGCGCGACCAATGATCGCGGCCTGCTTTCTCATTGATTTTGGGTGTCCGACCAAACTCGCCCCACACGATGACCGTCACATCCTTGTCCAAACCGCGTTCATGCAGATCTTCCACCAGCGCCGCCACGCCCTGATCCAGTAACGGAATCACTTTGCGGCCTCTGCCGAAGTTATCGCTGTGGTAATCGAAATCAGCGAAACTGCAGGTCACCATCCGGGCCCCTGCTTCCACCGCCCGCCGGGCTTGCAGAAATCGGGACATCAGCGCCTGGTATCCCATCTTGGGATCAAAGCCGAGCACTTTGGCATCGTCGATTCCGTACCGGGCGCGCACTTGCGGGTCGACTTTCTCCAGGTCGAGCGCTTCCACCAGTCGGGAGGATGTTAAAACCCCCAGAGCCTGTTCGGTGAATTGATCGCTGGTTTCGCTGGCCAGTTTCTGATCGACGTTCCGCCGGTAGGTATCGAGTTCATCCAGCAGTCGGGTCCGCTCGCGCAAGCGAATGGGGGTAATCTGATTCAGCGTCATGTTGCTCATCACCTCGCCATCAGGGCGAAACGGGGAGTGCGCCATCCCCAGGAAACCCGGGCCTTTAATGTTGTAGGGATCATGGGCCATCTTCTGCGACAGATCGATATAAGGGGGCACAGCAGGATCAACGGGCCCCTGCAGTCTGGAGAGCGCCGAGCCCATGGACGGCCAGCCCCCCTGCGGTTTGGGATCTCGAAACTGATGACCGGTGCAGCACTGGAATGAATCGTGTCGGCCTTCGGAACCCACCAGCGAACGGATGATCGAAAACTTATCCATCATCCCTGCGACGCGGGGCATCAGCTCGCTGATCTGGATGCCGGGCACGCTGGTCGCGATGGGTTGAAACTCGCCGCGAATCTCGGCGGGTGCCTCGGGCTTTAAGTCGAACATGTCCTGATGCGGCGGACCCCCATTCAGGAAGATCATGATCACCGATTTATGAGCTGGACGCTGTGAATTCTGTTGTTCGGCCTGCAGCAGTTGCGGCAACGACAAACCGCCCATCGCCAGCCCACCTATCTGCAGGAAAGAGCGGCGGGGAATACGATCACAGAATTTGGATGCACTGCCTTCAATTCTCAACATATTGCATGTTCCAGCTAACCAGATTTTCTAAACCCACACTCCATTGAATGGCGCAATAATACACAGACAACACATAATATGATACCGATATTTACCGTTTGAAGTGAATCTGATTCCGCTCAGATTTCTTAATCCCACGCAGTTTCTTATCTTTCCTCTGTCCGGCGAATCACGCTGAATATCCAGAGGAAACCAAAAGCGTTCAGACTCCGGGTGAGATATAGGGAGCGATTAAGATTATCAGAATACTTTTTCTTCCTCCCGCACAAGTCGAGCTTTGATTCAGACAAACATTTGAATACGCAACGCGGAATGATATCATAACTTCAAAAGAGATTTACTACTTCATTAAGGCGGGCTGTCCGTGTTTCGTAATCTGATTGAAAAACTCAAAAGTTTAGTACCAGCGGGCAATGCCTCCTTTGATCCCTCAACACTGGACGATCCGATCGCACTGCAGACGGAATGGTCGCCGCTCAAGGGGGGCGGAGCAAGTTTCTGTACGCGGCAGCTGGTGCAGATCTCGCCACATCGCTATGAGTTCCGTGCCACGCTGGGAGCGAAAGCGTTTTACCTGATTTTCTTATTCGTTGGACTGGGAGTATCGCTGATTTCTATCTCGGAAATCAGCATGAGCGGAGAGTTTTTCACAGCAGATGTGCTGTTCCCGGGAGCGTTCGGCCTGGTGTTTGCCCTGATTGGCGGCTTGATGTTCTATTATGGCACCACGCCGGTAGTGTTCGATAAGCAGCACGACTGCTTCTGGAAAGG
The DNA here is from genome assembly GCF_008298035.1 of Gimesia maris. Taxonomy (NCBI): domain Bacteria; kingdom Pseudomonadati; phylum Planctomycetota; class Planctomycetia; order Planctomycetales; family Planctomycetaceae; genus Gimesia; species Gimesia maris. The sequence goes on along the minus strand of NZ_CP042910.1, from coordinate 1,215,649 downwards.
AAAGATACCGGCTGACGAATTAATCTATGCGACCGCCAATGAATTGCTGATGCCTTTCCGGGAAATCCATGCGATTCAGTTAATTTCAGAACACGTGAGTGGAAACAAGAGTTCGTATTACAGCTATGAACTGAATCTCGTCTCCCGGGATGGCGTGCGAACCAATGTCGTCGATCACGGGAAGCTGGACCAGGTGCGCGAAGATGCAAAAACGCTTGCAGAATTTCTGGAAGTGCCGGTCTGGGATGGTATCTGAGTTGGTAACCAGCAGATAATAATAGTGGCAGATATCTTATGTTGAGTCTATTGTTTTTCTTTCAAACACACAGAGTAACATGATGAAACATTTCATAATTGTCCCGCTCGCATTACTCCTCATCAGCATGGGGGTCAGTTGCTCTAGAGGGGGAAGCGACACCATTCGCACGATCTCAATCAACATTCTCCCCGAGTCTGACTGTGCAGTCATTTTGCATGGCCCAGATTCAAATGGCCGATACTATTACAGCATTGGGAATACGGCAGAAGGCGCGGTGGAACGATATGATACCTGGCCGCTGGGTTCAGGTGCCTTCGACCCTGAGGCAGCGCCGGTCATCCGGCAGGAAGGACCGGGAACCTATCGCGTCACCCTGGGAAAAGGTCCCGATGCAGAATTTATTGTCGTCGACACACTACAGAAACGTATTGTCAAAGATTCGAATCCAGAAAACGCACCAAACCGTCCGTTTAAAACTGAAGAGAATTAAAGGGGTCAGCGACTGTCTTGGATTATGTCAAGAAGCAAGAAGATTTTGATCCCACGTCTGATTGTTTTTCATCATGGAATTCAGGATGGTGATAAACTTTCTCATGCAGGCTGTGATGGCCAGCTTCTTCGGTTTACCTCTTTCCAATAAGGACAAGTAAAATGCTTTGATGCGACTGTTCCAGCGCGTGGCTACTAAGGTCGCCATATAAAGGATCCGCCGTATCTGGCTTCTGCCGGCATATGTTCTGCGCTGCCCTTTGAATTTGCCACTGTCCCGAACGAGAGGAGCCAGGCCGACGAGCTTGGCGATCTGCTGCCGATTCAGTTGCCCGAGTTCAGGCAGCCCGGCAATCAGGTTAGCGGTTGTTGCCGGGCCGACACCTTTCGCAGAGAGCAGAATTTCGGACTTCTGTTTCATGGTCTGGTCGGCTTCAATGACCTTCAGCATTTCATTGTCCAGTTTTTTAAGCTGTTTCTGATAGAGTTGGATCGCCCGTTGAATGAAGGCCCGAATTTGCCGATCCTCAATTTGCTGCTGACGATTGGATTCCTGGGTAATCATACTTTGAACCTGTTCTCGACGAGTTGCCAGCAACTTGAGTTTCTCCCTGTTTCGATCGATTTTTCCCATCGTCCTCGGTTGCATCATCTGTCCAAAAGAGGCGATGATCCTGGCGTCGATGGCATCGTTTTTCTCAAGCTTCCCACAGGCTCTGGCAAAGTCACGAATCAGCTTCGGATTCACCACGGCACATGCAATTCCCTGGCTCTGTAAATATTTGACCAGTTTCTTTTCGTAGCCACCCGTGGCTTCCATGACGACGGTTGCGTTGAGCTTGATGATCTGCCGGGCAAGCAGCTTGAGGGAATCCTGCTGATAAGCGATCTTCTGCTGCTGGCCATTAATCGTATGGAAGAGATCGAGTGAATCTTTAGAAACATCAATGCCAACCACAGAAATTGAAGAGGAGTCTTTCATCGTGTGTCCCATCCTAGTAAAATACGAGCTCACCTGAGTGGCTCTAGCGACTGTTCGGGTTGAAAACGATGCGGCTCTGCGATCCAACTGACCCACGGTGTCTATCAGCACCCAGGACTCGACGATCTACAAAGTCGCAGCTCATCCCTGATGGCCATCAGGGATGAGCTCTTATCAATATAACCAGCCACATCAATTCTGTAAGCCTGGTCCAATGCCGCTCGTACCCGAGATACTAGGACTCTTTATTATCGAGTCCTGCCCCCTTTAGTTCCGACAGACCTGACACTTTTTACATTTCAGGAACTTCGTTATGAATGACAACATTGCCAGACACATCAGATTCGCGCTGTTATTCGGTCTCATCACATCTTCAGGAACAACACTTGTTGCTGCGGAACCGACCACGAGTGTTGCCTCCAGCGACTCCGCGTCACTTGTTCAAAAACAGACTCCGCTGACACACTCCGAACAGTGGCAGAACTTCAAGCAGGCAGAACGATTCACAGACCTGACTCGCTGCATCCCGGCAGACGCGATTTCAGAGAGCCGTCATCATCATAAATGGAAAGTGTTTGAATACGAAACGGCAGAGTTCTCCGGAAAGTGTATCTCCGTCGGACGCGAGTCATCCGCGCCGGACCTGACCTTGAAACTTGGCAAACAGGGCTGGCACGCCGTCTATATCGGGCTGAGTTCAATTACTGATCTCGTGCGACCTGCGAAGAATAATGTGGAAGCGAAATTCACGAGCGACTCTGCCTATACCCGACTGAGCAATCGACTCAATCTGGGGCCGCAACGCCGTGACATGCTGGAAGAAGTGTATTTAGGTGCCGCCGACCTGACCGATAACGACCTGCAGTTCTCCACCGTGTACCAGATGCCTGCGCGAATCCATTATGTCAAAACCATTCCGCTCACGAACGAGGAAATCTCCCGGATACGTGCCGATCGTGCTCAAAAGACAACGAAAACAGCAGTCGCAACCTTCGACGGTTATACCTGGATTCATCCGTTCCGCCCTCAGAATCGTGCCGACCTGGCAGCAACGTTCTCCGCGTATCGCGACAGTGATTTCAAGACCTGGTGGTTCCAGGTCGGAGGCGCTGATCTCGTTCATCATCCGAGCCAGGTGGGAAATCTGATGGGCGGGCACCTTGATACATTCCCGAGGGAAGTCGATCGCGAGTATGTCGAATCGGTTCGTCATCTGCATCAGCAGGGCATAGACCCTCTAAAAGTGGCCGTTGAGGAAGCACACAGTCAAGATGCGGAAATCCTGGTCTGCCTGCGTGCCGCCGGCTGGAAAGCAGCACCGCCGTGGGAGGAATTCTTCATGAGCGATTTCTACGAAGCGCATCCCGAATGGCGTTGCATCGACTATGACGGAACGCCGACCATGCATCTCAGCTACGCTGCTGAGGAGGTCCAGGATCATCTGATCGAAGTTTATCGCGAAGCACTGCAGAGAGGCGCAGACGGCGCCGGATTTCTCTTTCATCGAGGCATGCCCATGATTCTGTGGGAAGAACCCTTCTGTCAGCGGTTCATCAAAGAATTCGGCGAGAATCCTCGCGATCTGGCCGAAGACGATCCACGCGTGTTCCAATTGCGGGCGACGATTGTCACGGAGTTCGTGCGTAAAATACGGGCGATGCTGGATGAAACAGCAGTTCAACGCGGCAACGCCCATCGACGTCTCAAACTCGCCGTTTCCACATTTTCTACCCGTGCCGACAATCAGAAGTTCGGACTGGATGTGGAACGTTGGATTGAAGAAAAACTGATCGACCAGATCGGCATTGCCTGGTTCGCTTATTATACCAGTGGCCTGAAATCGAAGTCAGGCGACACGGCTTACTACGCGCGAATCACCGAGGGAACGGATGTGAAAATCTTTCCCTTTTATGTTGGCTGGAAAATGGAAAGTGCGAACAGCCTGCTGCAGTCTGTCTCCCGGGATTACGCACAGGGTGCGGACGGGATTGCGGTCTGGGATCCGAATCAGTTTGTCACTTGGCAAAAGGGACACAATCCTTATTGGCCACTTGTATCAAAGCTCGGTCATCGCCAGCAAGTCCGGGAAGGCTCATTACTTTTCAAACCCACAGCCATCCCACTCACAAGACTCGGCGAAAACCACTACAGCCGCTGGTACCCGAATACCGGATTTTAGAGGCCATTGGGAGCAGAACTCTTTTTTCCACTTCGGCTTCTGCTATACTCGGTTTATGCCTAGATCCAAACGAATCTGCCCTGCTGGTGAAGTGTTTCATGTACTCAACCGGTCTGTTGCGCGGCTGACGCTGTTTGAAAAGCCCGACGATTACACCGCATTCATGCAGGCGGTGGAGGAGACGTGTCAGAAAAATCCCCTGCCGATTTTTGCGATGTCGGTGATGCCCAACCACTGGCACTTTGTAGTGCGTCCCACAACGGATACCCAGTTGACGGAATTCTTTCAGCGGCTCAGTGTCACCCATACCATGCGCTGGCACGCCCACTACGAAACCGGTGGCAGCGGTCACCTCTACCAGGGACGCTTCAAATCGTTTCCGGTTCAAACAGACGAGCATCTGCTGACAGTCATGCGTTATGTCGAACGTAATCCCCTGCGGGCCAATCTGGTCAAAAAAGCCGAGGAGTGGGAATACAGCTCCGCCTGGGCCCGGCAGCAGAAACAGCACGCTCCCGCCTGGCTGGCGACACCGAAGAAACCAGCACTACCACGAAACTGGCGGGCGCTGGTGAATAAACCACAGACCGATGACGAGCTGGCAGCCGTGCGAAAAAGCATCGTCAGAGGCACCCCCTTCGGCGGAGACAAATGGATCAGTAACACGGCCGCACGTCTCTCCCTGGAAAGCACCACACGCCCGAGAGGCAGACCCCGGCTGAATAAAGAATCCTGGCATCGCGAGAACGGACCGCCTAGAATCGAGTTCTCTTGATACATTACCCGAACTCAACAGTAACAGAGGAAAAGCCATGCGCGTGCGTCGTCTTGTTGTTGGATTGCTTCTCCTGATTTTGTGTATCTCTAATGCACATCCACTCTGGGCCTGGGGGAAAGGGCATCGATTGATTCGGCTCTGGGCGGTGGCACGGCTGCCGGAATGGCAAACCGAATTGATCGGGCAGGATAATCTCACCCGTCTCTGCCGGGACTATACTTCGCTGCAGGACAAACACGCCGGCGGAAAAGCCCCCCAGTTGGATGCCTACTGTCTGGTGCCGGGCGTGCGGCTGTCGCTGCATGATGTCAATCCGCCGACACAGAGTGCGACCGCCATGCAATGGTATCTGGAGCAAATTGCCGACAATCTGCAGGCGGGCAAAACCGATGAAGCGATGAAGTTCCTGGGAGTCCTCTGTCACTGGAATGAAGATCCGGGTTGCCCCTCGGCTCACAGCAGCCCTGTCACAGAACTGCAGCTCAAAACACTGCTGCCTCCCCCTAAGGACAAAGCACGACTTAATTATCTGTTTGGAGCGGGGGGCTTCATGGATTCCGGCAGTTATCAACTGGCGGAAGAAAAATACACGCCCCGACTGCTGGGACGGACGCGTGCCGAAGCGGCGCTGCGGATCTATGAACATCAGAAGCTGCTGCGTCACCATGCCGCGGCGCACATCATTCCCATCGTGCAGGATACGATGCAGGGAGACGGGAAGAAGGCGGACGAGCACCGGGCGGCAGCGGCTCTGGCCAACGGACGGCACACAGCAGATGTGATCTATACCGCGATCTGCCTGGCCACCAATCACATTGACGATCAGGAGTTTCTCTTCGAAGAGCAGCCACTCACCGACTGGTTGCCCGACTTCCGGGGACGGATGATTCCCCACCCCTATTACGTGAAGCCGTTCCTGTTGAACCAGGCGATGGACGCAAAGCGGCAACTGCATCCCCTGCAGATTGACACGACCGAATACGAAACCGGCTACGGCATGGGCACCCCGTTCGAGCTGGACTTCGTCCTCGCCCCGGGAAATGTCTTCTCACGTTTCACCTGCGATGTCGGCCTGCATCCCACCGCGGGTAAAAACGGAGTGGTCCTGTTCGCGGTTGAGGCGAACGGCAAAGAACTGATCCGCAGCAAACCGGTGCGCGTGGGGGATGCCCCCGTCAAACTGGACGTCCCCCTGCCCTCGTCTGACGTTTTGAAACTATCCCTGAAGACCATCGCCGCTGAAGGTTCCGAACCCAGTCACAATCTGACAGTATGGGGCAAGCCGATGTTGAAGACTGAATGAATCCAGCGCCGCAACTTACCGAGTCTCACGATTCAAGGCCAATTGGCCCTGCATAATAAGTTCCGGAGTTTCGGGCAGCAGGAGGCACTCCTGGTTGCACCGATCATAATTCTTGGGTACAGCGGAGAGCTTCTGCGAGTTGCTGTGATGCATTAAAGCTGTTAATGCCCAGTTTGTGGCACTTGTCAGTTAACATTAAGGATCAATTGAGAGGCGCTTTGTCTCGAAAACCTGAAGGTTCGAGTACTTTCTGTTTGACCCATTCTGGAATCGGTGCATTGTCCTTCACGATCCAGTTGAGCACCGCACCTCTGCCCCCGATGGCGCGAACCAGTTGCAGTATTTCATCGGCTGTCAATCTCATACCTGCAATAAGACCACTCTCATCTTCTTTGCTGACATAAATATTTAATTCAGGCAGACTTCCTATATGAAAGGGACGAAATTCACTTGCATCAACACGTTCTACGACTTCAAAATAGATTTCCAATGAGTGAATCACACTCTCAATCACCTCGCTAAGTTCTTTTTCGTTTTGGTTCAGGATCAAATCGGGACGTTTGGATTGAAAAGTTTTGATCAAGTCTAATGACTCTTTCATTTTTCCATCTACATCAATAATTCCACTGGCGAGAGAATTAAAACTGCTGTTTGCAATTTCATTTACCCTCCCTGCATTCCTATAGAAATTCGGTTTTAAAATCACGTTTCGGGGCAATTGGTTTTGGGACTCTACTCGAAGGGTAATCGTTTCATTTGATTCTATGTTACGGGTTTTGGATCTGAGGATTTTTAAACCATTCTGGTTTAGAGGCGTCCCCACAATATGAGTGATTAGATCATCCTGTTTTAATCCTGCATCTTCACCCGGGGAAGATGGAAAAACCCGGCCGACTTTTAATCCTGCATTTGTCTGGATGAGTTCAACTCCAAGACCTTTGTGTCTGCTGAGTTCACCAGTTTCGTAAAAAGAAAATGAACGCGCGATTAAACCAAGTTCTTCAGCACGATAAGAACGGTTGTTTTGAGTTAGTTTCAGAATATTTTCCCGTATCTTACTTAGCCGTTTTTGTTTGTCTTCGTTTGATTCATTTATGAAATTGATTCCTATATCGTTAAAGTAAGTTGATGGGACAGGCCAATAACGAGGCGGATTTGATATAGTATCACATACGATATAAAGATAAGTCTCTCCAAAATGAGATATAAATCGAGTGCCGCCTAACATGCTGCTCAATCTCTGGCGTTCCTCAGAAGCCTGCCTTTCCAGCAGAGCTAACTCTGCTTTCTGTGCTTCGAGTTTTTCGGTGATTGCCTGTTGCTCTTTGGCGTAAGATTCAACCTGTTCGTTTACCGAAAGCGAAAGAATCATGACCAGGATGATAAACAGAACCAGAGTGCAGAATATCAAATCGGAAAAGGATTCGTAGAAACTTGTGCTCTCGCGACGTGTAATTAACTGCATGTTTCTCTTCCACTGACTGCTTTGTAGGAATTCCAGATTTCATTCAGATTCAGGGTTGCCGTTTTGATCATGAAACCACTTCCGTAACATCGATTTCGAGATTGCCGTTCTTCGTTCTTTTTCTGCTGGATCTGCGGAGTGTGGGTACCATATAAACTTCTGCCAGTTCAGCGATATAAGCAATCAGACTGTCCGCATGACTGTTCACGACCGAAGACAGAATTCTCAGGACAATGCCTCCGAACAGCGCACCCAGCAGGGTTGTATAGAAAGCGGTTCCCATTCCCCCCAGAGTTTCGCGCATCCCGGACATAAGCTGATCTCGATTAGATCCAACAGCTTCCACTACCACGCTGATTCCACCAACCGATCCAATCAGACCGACAATCGTTCCTACCAGACCGAGAGTGACCAGCATACTGGAGGCCAGCTCGGTCAATCTCAATCGAGCGTTCAGTTTACTTTGCATGAGCACCACCAGGTTTTCCTGCGAGACCATGGGATCTTTTTTAGCAATCGCATTCAGATTCAGCAGATGATCGCGGAGTATGCTGGGCTCTGAATTTTTCAGAAATGCAGCGCTGATTTTGTTGCTTTTTATCAGTTCTTGCACCTGCTGATGTGCTAATGAACGTTGCCGATCTATATAGGATACATCCCATGCATTTCGTGCCAGTGCGCAGACAAACAAGACAAGGATCAGAATGCAGATTCCTGTCACGTCCGACAGGAGTGCCAGATAAATTAAGCGGCCACAAAGCAGAAGGATCAGGCCCGTGAAAATGACACTATAAATCATCCATTCGCGAAATGCGTTGACTTTGGGCTCGCTTAACGTGTCGGTAAGCTCGTGTGTTGATTTTGATTCTGCCACGCCACTGTCTTTCTTTTCGATTAAATGGCCTCTGTCTCTGATGCGATTGAATCAGAGATCACAGTGAATACTCCGCTGCCGGCGGAGACGGTAATAGCTTATGAGTACCTTGTTTTGTCAGGCTCTGTTTGAGAATCAATGAAACAAAGGTATTACAAACCACACTAAGTGTATAAACGTACCCACCCACAGAACAGTAGTCAATAAAAATTGAAAATGTATTCTTAATCAAAGTGAAATCAACCGTGGTTCAGCTTGAACCGTTTTGTGGTCGGGTTTGGTTAATGAGCCTTGTGCGTCACTCCAGCACATTCCCTCTGGGCTTGAGGAAAAGAACATTGGCTGGCGAATCAGCGGCCAGCGGAGACTGGCACGAAACGCTCTGATCTGAAACAATCACCCCTGACGCCCCCTGGTTTGCAGTCGCTTCTCTGAACGTCTGCTTCAGCCGGGCGGGCCCTGAACCGGAAACGCTGGCGGGTGTCCCTCTTACCAGACGCCCTCCCGAACCCTGGATCAGATTCTTCCTTTTTGAAGCGCCCTGCTGAGAGATTGCTTTTCAGATAGATACGACGTGTAATGACAATGACAACCCGACAGGAAACCCCGCCTGCCTCACAAGGGGAAGAAGGAAACTCCGCTCCTTCCGCCCCACGTTTAAGTAAAAGTATGACCCTGCTCCTGGCGACGACGGTCGGCATGGTGGTCGGCAACATGTATTACATGCAGCCGCTGTTGGGTTTGATCGCTATCGACCTGGGACTGACCGAAGGGGAAGTCGGCAGTGCCGCCACGTTATGTCTGATTGGTCAGTCCGTGGGTATGCTGCTGGTTCTGCCTCTGGGAGATATCTTCAACCGCCGTCCCCTGATCCTGATCTCGGTCTTCCTTTCGATCTGCGCGCTGCTGTTCGTCGGAACCTCTCACGGAGTCGTTTCGCTTTCGCTTTCCTGCCTCGCGCTGGGACTGGCGACCACAGGCACACATATGACGATATCCCTCGCCGCCAGTCTGGCCAGCCCGGAACAACGCGGTCAGGTTGTCGGCACCGTGGTAGGCGGACTCCTGACCGGTCTGTTGCTCTGCCGAACCATCAGTGGATTCCTGGGAAAGCTGATTGACTGGCAGTTCATCTATTTCCTCGCGGCAGGGATGCTCGTCTGCCTGTTCATTCTACTCTGGCGTTACCTTCCGAGTACCATGCCACAGATCCGCATGGGGTACTTTCGCCTGCTGACCTCCATGTGGAAAATTTTCCGCTCGGAACCCGTACTGCGCGAATCGTGTCTGTTTGGCAGTATGAGCATGGCGGCATTCTGTGCGTTCTGGATGACGCTGGCATTTCACCTCGAACGTCCCCCCTTGAACTATGGAAGTGATGTGGCTGGTCTGCTGGGCCTGCTGGCCATCGGAGGCGCCATCACCGCCGGCATGATTGGACGCCTGGCAGACCGGTTCGGTGCCCGGCCGATCATTGGGCTGTTTCAGCTCTTCACCCTCTCCTCGTTCGGCATCTTTTATCTTTGGGGAGAAACTCTGCTCGGACTGGGCATCGGCGTTGTGGTGATGGACCTGGGCATCCAGGCGGTTCACGTAGGCAATCAGTCACGGATTTACAGCCTGGCCCCGGAAGAACGCAATCGCCTGGGCACGATCTACATCGTCACCTACTTCGCCGGAGGATCACTGGGTGCCGCCGCCAGCGTCTGGAGTTGGACCCATTACGGCTGGTCAGGAGTCTGTATCATCAGCGCCCTGTTTCTGGTGGTCTCAATCTTATACTGGGGCTTTACGGCACAACGGTATGCTGATTGACGAATAAATAATTCCTTACACCTATTACTACATTGTTAGCACAGCAGGATATTCTAACAATCAATAGATGCGGCTCTAACAATTACTTCTTGCGCCAATCTTTGTTATATAACACATGATTGTCTGAGAGACGAAGAACGGTGTGTTGATCAATAACTTCTTCAGCTTCCTCTCCATATTTTTGTACTTCATCAATTGCTATAAAGACTTGCTTATTAAAATTCCCATAGACTGACATCATATTTGCAACAGCTTCATTTTCCACATTCTTGAACAGTAAAGAATCATGAATAAGAATAGGTATATCGGATGTCATAAATACTGCCCAGTCAAATAAAACAAGATTAGAGTATGCTTTACCGGTACCAGTATCCTCAAATATTTCATAGTTGTAATTAGAGGAAGTAAAAGACAGGTAAGGACTCTTCTTACTTGAGCTATATATAAATGAAGATAAATCCCTTAGAGTAGTGTTTATCAAATTTTCAATTTCAGCAAGTAAGTTCTTCTTTAATTCGTTAAGTTCGTTCTTAATATTTTTGACCGTTTGATTTAGTTCAATATTTTGATCGTAATATTTATTTTCTAAATTTGCTGTCCGCATATTGGATGATAACTCATAAACCCGGTCTACTATGACTCCAGGATTATCGATACTACTTTCGCTAAGAATAGATTTCATTTTCTCGTCTAGTTTAGCAAGCACTTCGTTGATACGTGACTGTTCGACCAATAGCTCCTTTTCACTAGCTTTAAGTTCATTTTTTAATATTTTAGCGATATTAGAATGGAACTCCTCAACTTCAGCAATTTTTTTATCTAAAACTTCTGGGAAGAATTTTTTAAGGACATCAAATTTTTTACTCCGAACATTCCTATTCTGTCTTAATGATTCTTCTACACGTTTTAATCTTATATCAACGAGCAATTTAGATTGTAGAAGATTATCTTTTTCAGATTTAATTTCTTCGACTTCACTATTTACGATCTCTCTAATATTTACTGCGTATTTTTCCAGATGATTCTTGATGTCATCCAGTTCACCAGAGATCTTCTCAGTAGTAATTTGATTTTGAATGTATTTTTTTTTGCTAATTTTTGGAATTAGATTCTCTCTAAAGGCATCAGAAAAAGCTTTCTTTTCTAAATCTTTTTCTTTTAATAATTCTGTTAAATTCTCAATAGAGTAATATTTTTCAAATAACTTGAGCGCAAAAACGAGGGATTCAGAAGCCTTTTGTTTTTTATGCTCTGTAAGAGGTCGATACGGGTCAAGATTCTCTTTCCCCCAAATTCTAGAAAACAGTGAAACCATTTTTCTAAATGTAAGTCCTAAGTGATTTATTCCATAAGAATCACTTAGGAATTCACGATACTCTTTTGTGGAAATTGAATCTCTTACAATTCGATCTTCAGTGCATTTAAAAATAATATCAGAATTACTTGTACCTCTCATAAAAGAATGAACTATCCCATCGAATTCAAATTTAAAAAAATACTCGTGATGCCCAAGTTCATCTATCACATCTTTATTGTGTTTATAAAAAGTATCTCCCCCCATCACAAAATCAATCACCATTAAAAAAGTGGATTTTCCTATTGAGTTGGTTGCCACACTATCACCAACTACAGCGTTCAATCCTTCTGTAAAAGTGACCGGAGTGGTTCTAAATTTCTCGCAGTGAATCTCTACTAACATGTTTTTATTGACTCCTTGTCAACATCAAGTTCAATACGACCTAGAACAAACAAGGAGTCCAGAGCTAAAATGAACTCGCCAATATCCTCAAAATCCTTCTGTGTCTTTTGATATAATTCATAAACAGTCACTTCATTTTCAAGTTTCTCTAAGATCGAAGGTAGTTGAGAAAGAAGCGACTGATCTAGCGAAGTGAATTTGTTGGGGACTATCACTCGAAAACCTCACAATTTTGAATAAAGAAAGATGTAATAATCTCTGCTCCATCTTTACTTTGGGGTTTTGTCTTCATCTGAATCCATTTGACAATGTTATCAAAAACAGCCTGCTGGCTGATTTTTTGCTGTTTTTGTTTTGTATAGAAGGATTTTATTTGAAGCGAAACGAGATTTGAAAATTCAGCATTTGACTTATCGAGAATTGCTATCTGTGATTTAATAAAACTGTAATAGTCTGTCACATTGTTTCGTATTTTTCGAACGGTAGGTCTACTGATACTTTGGTTTGTTTTATCGTTAATAGTTTTTGGGTCATAACCAATATCTACACTGTTGTCGATTTCGGTTATGTCTAGTTCATATAGAGATTCAATAATTGAAATGAGTTCGGATTCGATACCGAATTGCTTCCAGAGAAGCTCTTGATAAGATCTCTCGAGAAGTCCTTTCTTTAACTTTACCAGCAATCTGTACTCTTCAACCGTCCTAAATTTATCTAACTTCCCGTGACAACTCTCACACAATGGAATGACATTCTTTTCATCGTTAACATCATCGCTTAATTTCTCCTCATCCTTAAGTAATTCAATTTCTTCTGGGGATGGGTTCAATGGATAGATATGTGCAATCTCATAAGCCTTGTAGCTCTTGCCTTTTTTCGTATGAAATAGAGGCTCTGTACATAAAGGGCACACGCCGCTAACCTGACATGTCAAAGCAATATTTTGTGCAGGAGTGTAATCTTTTCTTTTATTCTTGCTCATAATCGCCAATGATGTATTGAAGTGATTTAAGATTATTTTGCTGAACTATTACCTTCGTGCTTAAGTCGTGAGAAGCTTTATTTAGTATTCAAATGATATGCCTTACCATCATACCTTGAGTAAACCGATGTTCAAGCATGTACTCGATTTTAACCCTGCATCTAATAGCAGTTTTGAATCATTAAATTAACCAGCAAAAAAAGAATTGAGCTTCATGAGTACTTTATAACTCATACAAAAAACTTAAATCTTCAAGCATCAAACAAATTAAAGAGACTTTAAATGAAGTTGAACAAGTCAATGTACAAAATAAAACACTTCTTACTCTTGCTCAATATCCTGTTACTGACTTCACTCACTGCAGTCCCTGCTGCTGAGCCTGTTACGCAACCTGTTCTCAAAGGTGTCGAACAGGCGCATGCGGAATTGTGGCATCGATTCGTTGATTCGTACGGCATCATTCATGACTTTGAGGGTGATCTGCCGACGCCGGAAGACTGTCGGCTGGGCAAACCCAACGCGATTGGCTGGCGGAGTCCCATTGAAGACGGTCCGATGTTTACGGGCCTGTATCTACCCGCTCTCTGTGAGCGGGCTCGACGTACAGGCAATCCACTCGACAAAGAACAGGCACGGCGGCTGGCACGCGGGTTGATGAAGTGTGCGTCGGTCTCAGATGTGCCGGGCATGATCGTACGCGGCGTGGGAACGGACGGCGTCTGCCATTATCCACTCGGTTCCGACGATCAGACGCATCCCTGGTTTTATGGCCTGCATGTCTATGTGATGAGCGATCTGCCCACTGCCGACGAACGGCGGGAGATCGTCGCGAAAATGAAATCCGTCGCGAACGTACTCGAATCCACTGGCTGGCGCTGTCCCGGCGATGGCGCGTTCAAAGGTCAGTTTCGTGGCGGGTACACAGGGCACCTGTTTCGCGATGCCGTCCGCTATCTGTACCTGTTGCGGGCCATGTATGATGTGACCGGCGATCAGATCTGGCTGGATCGTTATCAGGCAGCACAAGCGGTGGTACCCGAACATGCGAAGAAATCACGGGCGGAAATCTGCGCGGAAGGTTATGCCAGAGACCGCGACGCCATTCGTCACATCGACACACACCAGCTCTGGATCTACGTCGGCTCCCAGGCTTCGCTGGCACAACTTGTCGCGATGGAAACGGACGAAAAGCTGCGGGCACTCTATCAAACGGGATTAAAATTGAACGCTACGCAGGCCCTTGAATCGCTCAAAGCCTATTCAAAATTCGACAACCAGGATACGAAGGTCTTCGGCAACGCAGACTGGCGGGCGGTTTACAATACTTGGTTCCCACAGAAGACCCAGTCGGACGCCGAACGTCTGGCCCGCACAGGCAACAAGACCTTACGGGGCGAACGCAAGTCGTACGAACAGGCCTGGATGCAAAACCCGCTCGCAGCCGCAGCGATTGTCGCCCTCGCCGATGACGGCTCCCACCGTAACAACATTGAAGCCGCCATCAATCATTACGATTATTCTAAACTGAATATGGCGACCTTCTTCTTCGCCGAATGCGCGGCTCATGCCCTGCCCGAACCGAAGCAAATCATTCCAGTAAAATAATCAAACTGAATGGAGTCAGTGTCTGCCTCGATTGAGTCCATTTGATTTCACTTTTTCTGAGGAGAAGTGGTGCAAAATCCAGATCATTTGAAACTACTTACGAAAAGTAATTTCATTCTCAAAGAATTACAGCTACTTTTAAATGAACCATTTCCCTATTACGTTAACTGGGCGGCATGTTCTGCATTTAATGGAGCTGTTTTATCTGATCGGAAATCAACTCTCCAGATACTTTTTTTCTCAGTTGATAGCAAGCAAAGTGATTCGGGATCGCTGATAGCAGAGTTATCGGACATGAAAGTCAGTGTATTCACCAGAAGTGATTCTGTATTACAGCTGACACAAGAACAATTAACTGAAGCAGTAATCAATTCAGAGAGTAAATATCAGCGGATAATAAGTAATTATGATCCTGACCTGTTTCATCAGATTTCATGTATCCACTTGAGAGTGGGTGCTAATGAAGCACTCGATGATGGTGTACTCAAGTGTAATCAATTTTTAGCGTACCTCAGTTCTTACTTTAATGGGACAGTGTTTCCTGAGCCTGTCTTTGAAGAGGACTGGATTTCACCAGACATTGATGCCGTAACTGAGACGAACTTATTTGGCAACACAGAACGCGAGCTGGAATTAAAATTATCGGCCCCTCTTCCTGATACAGATTATGCCAGAATTCTCAACAATATATTTCCAGAAAATGAAATGCGGTGCTTCGGTTCAGGTCAGACGACCTACAACAGTTCAAATAATCTATTGAAGGAATGGGATATCTCGTATCTTCATATGTTCGCCAGACAATTTTAAGAATCGGAATATACTCGTGATGTTGAACCAGAGAAATCATCTTGCTTTCACTCAGATTTCACGCAGCTCGTTTCCCAACATCCACATCCGGAACTCATCTAAGCGGCCTCTGATCTCTGTCACAACCGGTTGTTCAATGTACTATTCTGTCACCGCATGCTAAGATGCAGTTGTGAGGATCACCGCCTTCAAGCCGGGCAGGCTCCGTGAATCATTTTCGGAGGAAACCATCCGCGCACGCCGCTGCACGCTCCGGTCAGCCGACGCCATCAGAACCGGACGCGTTTTCCCTGAATTGAATCATATGAGGATTGATCGAATGAGTCTGCGTATTGTCGTCCTGCTGTTACTGCTGTGCACATCGGAACTCTCTGCCCAGGATCGCTGGCCCGGTTTTCTGGGAGCGGATGCCTCTGCCATCAAAGCCGATTCCGTTCCCACCAGCTGGTCTTCTGAAAAAAACCTGGAATGGAAAGTCGACATTCCCGGTTATGGTCAGTCCAGCCCGGTCATCTGGGGCGATCAGGTGTATGTCACCTCCGTGGAAGGCCCCAACAAAGAAAAACTGCACGTCGTCTGCTACTCACTGCAGTCCGGCAAACAGCTCTGGGATCATGTGGAACCTTCGACTTATCCAGAGAAAAACAGCGTGTATATCAGCCGGGCAGCTCCCACTCCGGTTCTGGATGAGAAGGGAATTTATGCCTACTTTGAAAGTGGCGACATCGTAGCATTGTCGCATGCCGGAAAACGGAAATGGGCAGCCTCACTCACGAAACGCTACGGTGCTCCACAGAATAAATTCGGACTGTCCGCCTCTCCGGTGCAATGGCAGGATCGACTGATGATTCTGATCGACGACGAAGGCCCTTCCTACCTGACCGCGGTCAGCAAAGCCGACGGCAGCGAGCTCTGGAAGACCGACCGTAAGAGTCGCGTCAGCTGGAGTTCTCCCATGCTGGTTCCGGTAAACAAAACATTCCAGGTCGTCTGCAGTTCTGCCGGTTCTGTTGACGGCTATGATCCCCAGACCGGAAAACAGCTCTGGACCTACGAAGAAGTCGGCGGCAACAACAAGACCAGTCCTCTCCCGGTCGGCAATGGGCAATTCCTGATCGGCGCTTCCCCCGGACGCGAAGGCGATAACAACGAACTGGCGAAAAAGTCGAACGGCCTGTTTGAAGTCAAACAGCAGGATCAGACCTGGCAGCCTCAGTTCGTCTGGACCAACGCAAGCCCGGTCCCTTCCTGGGCGACTCCCATCGTCTACCAGGGAAATGCGTACTGGGTGAACCGGGTCGGCGTGGTTTACTGTCTGAACGCGACTGACGGCAAAGAAGTTTATACCAGCCGCATCAAAGAATCCTGCTGGGCCACTCCGGTCGGCCTGGGGGATCACATTTACTTCTTTGGCAAAAACGGGATCACCACCGTCTTGCAGGCGGGTAACGAATTCAAAGTCGTCGCAGAAAACGAACTCTGGACCGAAGACGCGCCCCCTGTGAACAACATTCCGACCGCCGCCGAAGATTCAGAAGAACGCCGCCGCTCCGCAGCCATGTTCTCCCGCCCGACCCTCTACGGTGCCGGCATTGTGAACGGTTACCTGGTCCTGAGAACCGGCAGCCAGCTGTATTGCATTCATCAGTAGAGCCGGGAAAGAAGGACTGCAAAGGAATAGTAAATATACAAAGGGGACTGACCCGAATGGTTCTGTCCCCTTTAATGATTCTGCAGTTCCCCTCTTTTCAATCTGGACAGATAATTTTTATTGTGTCTTTTCACGCAATTCGCGAGCAACGCTCAGGTAGTAGTTGCGGGCGGTTGCATTGACCATGTTGCGGGCGAGCCTGGTCAGCGCGTCGGCTTTAATTTGCATCGCAGTCGGATTGCCTGGCTCAATCGCCAACAAATGGTCGGCAAGTTGTGCGGCCCACTGATTGTCGTCTGCCGCCAATGCGTCATGGGCCGATGCTAAGAGCTTGTCCGTTCCGCCGGCCAACTTTGCAACACGTTCTGCTTCTGATTTTGGCGAGAGTCGAAACAGATTGGTTGGGTTACCATCGAACCAGCCCAGGTATCCGTTGAAGACACTACGCACCCCCCATTCAGGATGCCCGTAGAATGGCTGCAAATAGTCTTTACTCGCAAGGTTTTCGGGAAGCTGCACGTATTCGACCAGTTCGTCAGGCGTCATTCCCTTGTTCATTCCTTCAACAGTCTTGTCATGAATAAATTGAACGGCATCGTGGTAGTCTTTGAGAACTTGTTTGACCTTACTCGCTCCGAGAATTGGTCTGGTGTGGCCGCCGACAAGGGCAGCCGCGTCGTTGTCCGCGAGTTTGTCAAGACTCTCTGCCCACAGCCGCACGCTACGATTGGGAGTCCCTCGAATCGCGTACAGATTCGGAAACGAACGGTAAAAGTTGTCTCCGGCGAAGAGCACTTTTCCAGTCGGATCCCAGACAAACAATTGATCGTTTGTCTCACCCGGGGATGAAACAAGTTCCAGTTCCACCCCGGCAACTTTAATTGTTGTTCGCTCATCTTCAAGGAAGTGCGTCGGTCTGGTCGCGTCCCCCGAAGCGAATGCTTGACCGCCACGTCTGGGATAACGGACCGGCGCGATCCCGTTGTTGATCCTCTGCTCTGGCGGTAATTTAAAACCTGCCTGCCTTGCACCGCGGACACGCTGAAAAGTGACACCACCAGCAACCAGTGGCTCCGCTTCACTGCCATAGTTTTTGTGAGCCCAGATCTGTGGTCGTTCGTTTCCGATAAACGCTGCTGATCCGCCAGTGTGATCGCCGTGCGAATGTGTAAAGATAATCGCTTTGACAGGTTTGTCTGTCAGCTTGCGGAATTCTGCCATGATGCGGTTGGCATCACCAACCATCATACCCGTGTCAATAATAATAACACCGTCATCGCCGACGATCATCGAGACATTCGAGACGCTGAAGCCGACCGCCGTGTAGACATTCTCGGCGACTTGAATCACCTGCTCATCAAATTGCTTTGATTGCTCAGTCAGTTTTTGAGTCGCTGCATTCTCCTGAGCAAATAGCGGAGTTGCTAAAAGAAGAAATGCGATTAGAGAGTACCAGTGCATCATTTTGTAATCCTTCGCGTAAAGTGTGAGAACGTACGTGAGGCGGATGCCGCAGCCATACCATTAGCGAGATCATCCAGTCATGCGCTGCACCGGGCAGTTCCATACCGCATGATTGAATCTGTCAGGTTTTCGCAATCTGCAATAAACATAACTTGCCTCATCTATTTTTATGTGTATAATACACCTATTCACAAGGAAGTCAACCCCAATCTAAGTTTCGCGCATAACATTAATTCATCCCACTTTATCGAGAATACTTATGAAACAGACTGAACGCCCCGGGTTTCTGATCAGTCGTCTTGCCTATCTTTTTCGGTTGCGGGTCGAAGATTTGCTGGCGGAAAACGATTGCGAACTTTCGGCGGAAGAATCCGCCTTGTTGATGGTGCTGGTTGAGTCTGGGCAGCCACTTCGTCGAGGAGAGTTCGCGGAAATTATGTTGCGTGACAAAACCACGATTACACGTCAGCTGGACGGATTGGTCGCAAAAGGGCTGGTGCGGAGAAAGCAGGATCCAAGTGACGGTCGCGCGTTCCTGATCTATCCGACCTCTAAAGGGACCCGGCAGATCAATAAAATCCTGCCCGCTGCTAAAGCGTTACGGGAAAGTTTGAAGCAGGGATTGACCGCGGAAGAATGGGAGATCGGCATGAAAGCCATGCGTCAGATGAAAGATAATTTGATTCAGCTGGAATCAGAAAAGTGATACCTGCACTATTACGTGCTCGGTCCCCGGGGAAAAAAGGTATCAACGATGCAGGAGCTTTATGCGCATTAAATGCGAATTAAAGAAAAAAATGAAAACGGAAATGATTTGAAACAGAAACAGATCCCAGCGCTGAAAAACACGAAAGGCAGACCAGTCCATGAACGAAGTCACTACACTTTCAAAACACGTTCGACACCCGAAAATTGCGACCCCCGCGCGGTTCCTGTTCGCCTTATTCCTGGTATCGACGGGCCTGATGACGATGGGATTCGGCGTTCAAGGATACCCGCTCCCCGACGAACCTTCGCCATTCCGCGACTTCATGCAGGCACTGGACAACACAGGCTACATCATCTTCTGGGTGGGACTGATCAAGTTCATTGCAGGCAGCCTGCTGTTCGTCCGTCGCACAACTCCATTGGCGTTGTTGATCGCCCTGCCCTACACCATCAACATCCTGCTGTACTGCATTTTCATCGCGAACCAGTACTTGCTGTTGGGAATCCCTGACTTTCTTTGTAACGCGTTTCTTATCTACGCCTGGTTCGACTGGTACAAAGGTTGCTTTGAAGATTGACACATCACACAGCAGGTATATGAATGCAGGAAATAAGGGGGCAGCGACTGTCATCTTAATTCAGAATCGAGTCTCTGATTTCGAATCAGGGTACCCAGAGTGCCCAGGCGACGACCAGAAGAATAGTGCCGGCGAGGGCTGTCAGCAGCCCTTTGTTGCGGCGTTTCTTCAGATAAAACAACAGCCCGAAACCTGAAACCGACATCAGAATGGTGACGACTGCAGAGACGTCGATGACCCAGCTCCACTGCAGCCCCGAGTCGCGGCCTTTATGCAGATCATTTAATACCGAAATTACGCCGGTTGTGGTCTCGGTCAACGTGTATTGGTTCGCAGTCGGATCAATAAAGATATCCGCGGAATAGCCGGGGCCTTTGAAGACCACCATGATGTCATATTCGTTGATTTCAAATTCACGCACACGCCCTTTCAGCCCGTGTTCGCTCCGTAACCATTCGGCAATTTCCAGTTTATCAACTTGAAAAAGGGAGCCCGCTGACTCGGCATCTTCTGCTTTGGCATCTGTTTGACTGGCAACGATGGCAAGTTCGCTCGGTAACTTCCCTGAAGCATCACGGACCGACTGTTCGCTCGCACCGAACCAGGTCGGATGATTCAGCGTGATGCCAGTCACCGCAAAGAAGATCAGCATCGTAAAACCGAGCATGGAGATATAGATATGCAACCAGCGAAACAGAGCAGCGCTGGTTGCATACCACGATCGTTTACGCCGCGGCGGCGCGGTGGGATTACTCATCTGAGAGGTCAACTCTTACTTCGTCGCCCAGGGAATGTATTCGAATGACACATTGCCGATTTCGACATTCTCCTCCAGCCCCTGTTTACTGATCGGATCGGCTCGCAGTTCGACTGGTTTGCGGATGATCTGATAGGTTCCATGTTCGCGTGCAGCCTCGATGTATAATGTGTACTTGCCGTGAGGCAGCGGTTTGCCCTGGTTGTCGGTGCCATCGAAGCGCGCCTGATATTGACCGGGGCCACGCGTCGCGGCCGAAATGGTGCCGATCAGTTCTTTGTTTTCGGCCAGTTTACGAAAACGATCGTTCCGATACCAGCGCGTCAGGTCACGGTGCCAGCGGGGGCCGGGCTGTTTGGTCTGCATCCAGAGCAGCGCGGTTTTGACGGGGAAGCCATCTTCGTCTTCCAGCCAGACAGCCACATAGGGTCGTCGATAGCGGCCTCCTTCAGGTCGCTTTAATGTGAAGTCCACATTCAAACCGGCGGTCGACTTTTCGTTTGCATTCCTGTTCACCTCAGCCGCGACCAGGCTCGCCTGCCAGTCCGCATTGCCCGCGGGCCAGCCGGAAGAAGCCTGAACAGTTCCGTTGTTCGTCAGCAGCAGGCATTCAAAACCCTCGAGGGATTCAATCAGCGCCAATCCTGCCGTGGTTCCGAGTACCGAAACAACCGTGGCTGCGGCGTCAGCGTCCATGGCAGTCGCTGCAATCACAGAGGCACTTTGAATCTGCTCGGCGGAAAAGCCCGTGCGCGGATCAATGAGATGCGAATACTTTCGACCGGCAATTTCAAAATAACGCTGGTAACCCCCGCTGGTTGCCAAAGCGATTTCGCCAGTTTGCTGAAACGACATCAAGGGGGATGCATTCTCGGAAGTATCAACCGGGTTGGCAATCGCGATCTCCACGGGCGCCGCTCCCACCTTGCGGAGATCACCACCAATATTAATTACCAGCCCGGTGACACCGGGACAGTCTGTCTGAATCTTCCTGCAGACAGCATCCAGAATATAGCCTTTGCCCAACGCATCCAGGCTGATGGCCAGCTTATCGTTTCGTTGAATCGCCCCTGCGGCGTCGATGTTCCAGGGCGCGGTTGCCAGAGTCACAGCAATCTGACGCCGCTGTTCTTCCGCCGGCAGTTGCTGCGCCTGGGCTGACTGTTTCCAAAGTTCTACAAACGCACCGGCACGGACATCGAATGCACCGCCGGTCAGCCGTCGCCATTTTTCAGCCCTGGTCAGAACAGTCAGCAAGTCTTGAGAAACGGATCGCTGCTTTGTACTGCTCTGCCACTGCATCAACTCACTGGCTGGATCGTGTCGACTGAGGATTTTCGCCAGCCGATCAATTTCTTTCAGTGCCGCATTTTCGGCCTGCTCTGCCAGCTCAGCAGAGCTCGCATGCACGCGGAGTTCCAGCGAGGTTCCCAGAACATGTTCGTGTTGAAAAAGGTACTCCTCCGCACTCGTCCGGCCCGCAAAAAGCAGGCTGGCAGGCACGATTACCGTCAGTAACAGCAGTCTTGAAACGTTCATATATCAAAAATCTTTCAAAGTATTAACCAGTGTGATTGACCCATGTTGAATTCGAGCGTCATTGATCGGCGTATCGTCGATCAGGGCGTTTTTTTGTCCGCGGACTCCTGCTTTGTTTTCTTCTCAGCGGGCCTTTTCTCGTCCTGTTTTTTCTCGTCGGGTTTATTACTTTTGTCCCGGGACGGTTGCCCCGGTCTTCCCTGACGATTTTCAGAAGCCTCGGACCGGTTCTCATTCTCGATGACGGCCGCTGCTTCTTCTACGGTCACAAAACCGTCAGTGTTCTGATCTGCCTTCTTGACAAAGTCCGCCATGCGTTCTCCCAGTTCGGCACTGCTGAGTTTGCCGTCTTTGTCGGTATCTTTTCTCATCAGGCTCATTGCTTCCTGTTTGGCCTGTTGCGCCGGATCACGGCGTCTGCTCCCAAAGCTCATGGAGGCAACCTGTTCCGGGGCCGTTTCAGGTGCAGGATCCAGCAATACAAATCGCGCCAGGCCGTCTTCTGTTTTATCAATGCCATAAAACAGAAGACGACCATTCAAGTCAAACATGGTCATGGAAGGATCAATGCCGTTCAGCTCCTCGGCGACCACTGTCCACTGATCCGTCTGGGGAACGTACACTTCGAGCGACCGTGCAGGCGAAAAATGACCATCAACGTTCGTAAAGCCTCCGAACAGAAACAACTTGCCACCTGCAGCAACCAGGCTGGGAAAGACGCGAGGCGTATTCGGAGCAGCTGCGGTTTTCCATGTTCGTTCTTTGAAATGGAAGACATCCACGGTCTTTGCAATTCCGGAATCTTGCGACAGACCACCTACCAGATAGTATTGATCATTCAGTACCGCACCTCCGAACGAACGTCGGGGTGTGGGGAGACTGACGCCAGGCAGCGGAGCCGGTTTGGAATCGTCGCCCCACCAGTGCACGATGGTTTTCAACAGTTCACGATCTTTACCGACCATACTGCCGCCAAAGCTCCAGATGGCATCTTCATAAGTCACGGCATGGAACATGGCACGCGGTTGGGGCAACTGCACCGGGCTCTTGCTCCAGGTCTGGGACTCGGGGTCAAAGCGGAATATTTCTTTGAGTGAAGCGAACTCATTTCCCTCAAAGCCCATGCCTCCGGTTACAAATATTGATTCGTGCTCACTGGTCTGTGACAGGGAAACGGCACTGCCACTCTGCAGGGCCTGAGGCATCGCCGGCAGCTTTTTGACCGTCTGCCGGGCAATGTCGAAGACAAACGCTTCATCGACCAGGGTTTCTTTGGTAAAGTCATGTGGTGCGCGGCTGTTATTCCCGCCGAACGCGTAGAGCTTGAGTCCGTCCAGTACCAGCAGCTGGCTCTGCTTTGCCTGTCCGTCAAACTTGACCGACCACGAAACCTGTTTGAGATACTTGTTTTTATCTGAATCCACGCGCAGCGATTCGACAATACCAATCCGCCCCGCATTCATCGATGTTCCCCCCAAGGCAATCAGTCGCTGCTCGGATAGAGGCAGCAGTCGTAAAAACATGCGTGGAAACAGGAGACGGTCTGCTACTTCCCAGTCAGTCTGATCAGCATTGAGGCGATAAACGATGCCCGAACCGCCGGTGTAATAGAGATGTCCGCCGGTGGCAAAGGAGCTGGTAGCAAAACCGGCGGTGGAACTGTCTGCTTTTAATTCGGGACCGTCAGACCAGCTGTCGGTCTGCGGATCGTAGACGGAGACTTTTCGTGAGATGCCCCGTTCCCCGATTCCTCCCAGCAGATAAATTTTTCCATCGTATGCGGCCAGCGAGATGGCCCGCGTGTTATATCCAGGCCCTTTCATTGTCTGCCAGCCTGCTTCAGAATGATCCAGGTCAAATCGCAGAATATCTTCATGCCAGGGGGCATCCCGCGAGGATTTCCCCTGCAGATTCCAGCCCCCCGCGACATAAATGGATCGACCGAGCACTGCAGCATCGAGCGAAGAACGTGGTTCTGGCAGCGGAGCCAGTTCCGTCCACTTGTCTTCTTCAACATCATATCGTGAGAAAAATTGAGTCGAATTAAAGTTGGTCTCTTCTCCACTCGTGTTCAAGAAAGAAAGCCCGCCAATCCGGTAGAGATATTTCCCATCGGTCACCAGTGCCGTACTTTGCGCCGGATGGTGCTTCGCCAGCTCTTCCCAGTTTGCCTCGGGGTCGTCTACTTTGATTCTACGGAAGTGATCGGCCAGCAGATCGCGGCCTTCGCCGTGGGCGTCGCCGTCGTGACCACTGAAGACATATAAATAATCTCCCAGCACAGCCGCTCCAAAACTGGTTAAAGGCTCCGGCAATGCTTGATGCAGGGCCGCCCGTTTACTGTCTGATTCAGACTGCGAAGCGGGTTTGGTTCCCTGCTTTGATTTCTTCTGCTGCGGCGTTCCCGCCTGCGTCAGTGGGGGCGCTGTCAGAAATATGGCCAGCGCCAGCATTCCCACGCTGATTCGATGAGTGCTCACTGCATTTCCGGAGTCAGTCATAGTTTTCAATGCCTTCCATTGGTGTAGATTGAATTGATAACGAACCAGCGACTGGTTCTTCTGTTATTTTTAATTCCTGCGATCAGTGATGAAATTCAGTGGCTGGCGTGACCCCTGAACTGCCGAGGCAATTTTCCGGGCAGACTTTGATGCAGACGCGGAACGACTTCTGAACTGCGCAACCAGGCACGTAGTTGTAACAGGATCTGATTCAAAGCCACAAAAACCGCCAGCAATAATCCAATCGCGATGAACAGTACCAGATGGAATACGAACAGTTGTATCAGACTCATCATTTTCCCCCTGCTGTTCTCTGCCCTGGCGGCAGACATTCTTCAACCAGATGAGCATCCAGAAATACGCGGTTTTCATCGCCGGAACAGGAGAAGTCCACTTCCAGAAATCCATCGGCACGGACAGAGCAGATGAGCCCGGTTTTTCCCTGACAGGATTCGTAACCGACCACTCCCTCCTGCAGTTTCACGTAATAAGGTTTGCTGATCGGCTCCGACTTGAGGGAACTTTCACTCTTCATCATTATTGATACACTTCCTTTTTCTCTGTGCACGTTTTACTTCCTCGACTCGGTCCATGCAGGCCAGTAGACGTCTATGGTCGCCGCCGGCGTGAAATACTTTCACCAGACGTTCCAGGCAACACTCACACTCCAGACGAGAGATCTCCTGCAATGACAGCCGGGCGACATACTGATAACCTTCCTCGGCCCGATGCAACTGGCTGAGAAAACCTGCCAGACCAATGCGGTACTCCAGGCAATCCGGCGCCAGCTCAATCGCACGCAGAATTTCCTGTTCAACGCATTCCGGGGGATAACCCAGGTACCCCATCGAATGAGCCAGGTTGTAATGATGCTCGGCGGTCAGTTTGGGTCGCTGGAGGTCTGCCGGTTCCCATCCGTCACTCTGATGTTCAGAGTCAGAGAGTTTCTGCAGCCGATCTTTGAGCTCGGAATGCAACTGCGGAGCGATTCCCACTTTCTCATACAGGAACTGAAACATCTCCCCCGCCAGCTGTCTCTGACCGAAGTGCAGATAACAGTCAGCCAGCGCCAACTGCGCCCGGTCTGAGAGGGGGATCAAAGTAGTGGCTGTCTCCAGCGCGTTCTGGGCCAGTTTAAAACTGGTCAGTTCGCGGAACAGCATGCCGCTTAATTCCCACACGCGTCCATCGTGAGGAAACTGTTTCAGCAGGGATTGAGACAGGCAGAGCCCTTCATCCCAGCGTTGTATTTCGTAGCAACGCGTCAGTTTATCCAAGTCTTTTTCTGTGGCATACATGATTAAGAATTCCCGTAATCAACGGCCAGGGAGACTTGAAGCAGGTGTTCTACGAGCAGGGGTGGAGCGGAACGAGCAGAGCATAATGCCATCAAATTACCTCGTTACTTTCAAACTGGAGGGTGAGGTGCTTGCTGGCAAAAAAGCTGGCGGGCGATACATTTCAACTGAGACTGAGTCTCAGTATCTAAAGAGTCGACCAAAATTGCAAATCAAATTGAAAGCAAATTTTGAATTATTCCACATTTCGAAAATGGGCCGAAACCCAGGAAAACCCGTGACAAAATGACCTTTTAGTCACATATCACAGGCAAGAAAACGAGATGCGGCGGTCTTTCTTTCCGTTTCCCATCGCTTCATCTCTGAATCTCTTGCCCCAGATCACTTTAAAACCGGCTGGTTTTAAATTTCGTTATTAATTAAACACTTGACAAACCAGGAGCACCCCAAGAGTATCTGGACTTTTAGTCAGATGTGTACGCTTGGAGGTAGAAAGTGCTCAACTCAGTAAAAGCGTTACTTAGCGTCGTGTTTCTTCTCGCTCTGATTTCAGTGCCATTGATGTGCGAGACCGACGCGCGTCGATCGGCCAGGTCAATCGAACTCATCAGGAAACATGCGCAAACTGCCGCAGAACACAAAGATGCCATCGCAACAAACAAAAAGGAATTTACTGATGCATGGAACCGGACCATAATTTATGAGTTTGGTCCCGATGTCATTGTTGGAACGTCATCCGGCTTTGATGGTAAAATCGGGACTGACGACGACATTGTTGTCGTGATCAATACCAGCAAATTAAAAAAGATGCCTCTGAAATTACCGCAGGCTGAAAAGTAAAAGCCCCCCTTTCCAGAGCGTCTCACATTTAACCAGAGCGTCTGTCGATCTGTTATACTCGGTCTAAATGGTCTTGGAGACGCTACAGTAAAACCGGACACAGTCTAACTCCGCCTCATTTTAAAGGGGCTTTCCTCTCAGTAATCGGAGGAGTCTTAGCCGCCATCTCTGCATTGATCTGGATATACTCCCTCCACTGGTCCGGGACATCGTCCTCATAAAAAATGGCATTCACAGGACATTCGGTGCGGCACGCGTCGCAGTCAATGCACTCCTCCGGATCGATGTAAAGCATCTGGTCTCCTTCGTGGAAGCATTCGCAGGGACAGACGACAACGCAATCTGTATATTTGCAGCCAGAGCAGGCGGCGGTCACAACGTAGGCCATTTCAGGTCCTTTCCAAAACGAATTCCGAACTTAATTGAGCATTCAGGAGTCTTTTCTCCCGGGGTGTATCCGGTTTTCGGGTAAGATTGGTCAGAGAATCTTTCAAAAATTCGAGAAATCCTCCCACCGTCTCCTGAAATGAACTTTGTCGAAAGTCGGAAATCGTTTACGAAAGCGTCATACTTGAATTCACAAGAGCTGCTGCAGATGTACCAGGCGGGCCAGAGCGAAGCGGCGACTGCCATTTTTGACCGCTATGTCGCCAGGCTCATCGCCCTGGCGCGCAGCCGCATTGGTTCTAAACTGGGTCGTCGCGTTGATGCCGAGGACATCGTTCAATCGGCCTATCGCAGTTTTTTTGTGCATGCCAGTGGTGATGAGTTCCAGCTGAAGGAGGCAGGTGATCTGTGGCGACTGCTGGCCAGCATCACGCTGAACAAGCTGTATGGTCAGATTGAAAAACATACAGCGGCCAAAAGAAGTATTCACCATGAAGATCCCACAGACCTCGCCACTGCAGCAGCGAGGACGCCGGAACCGTCGGCTGAGGAAGTCGTCGCAATCATCGAAGAACTGCACACGGTAATCCGGGAACTTCCGCCCGAAGAGCGTATGGTCCTGACGGCCAGCCTCCAGGGTCAGGAGAACCCGAAGATCAGTAAATCCGTCAACAGATCAGAAAGAACGGTCCGCAGATTACTGGCAAACGCCCGGCGGAAGATTGAACAACGACTGTTGCCTGGTGATACGACAAATGATGGCTCCCCAACAGCCGTGGTGGAGTACGAGGCGCCCCTGCTGTATGCAGATTATGTTTTGGAGCAGTTGTTGGGCTCAGGTGGGATGGGAAAGGTTTTTCGAGCCAGAGTGAAAGGCACAAAACAGAAGGTTGCCATCAAGTCACTTCACAAAGCACGTCAGTCTGATCCGCGCGCGGTGGCCCAGTTCGTCAAAGAAGCACAGCTGCTTACCGGGTTGCATCACGTCAATATTGTACGCGTCGAGGGACTCGGTCGATTTCCGGGGGGTGGATACTTTATGGTCATGGACTATGTGGAGGGCATCGACCTGCAGTCTCAACTGAAAGTACAACCGTTTTCCATCAAAGCCGCGCTGGGCATTCTCAAAAGCGTGACGGACGCAATCAGCTACGCGCATGACAAGGGAATCATTCACTGCGACCTCAAACCGGGGAACATCCTGCAGGACAAAAACGGGAATGTTCTGGTGACCGATTTCGGGTTCGCTTTCCTGATCGCCGATGGTAATACGGTGGAAAACAGCATTGGAGGCACTGCGGGATTTATCGCCCCGGAGATATTGAGCCGCCAGAGTCTGCCCACACCGGCAACAGACAATTACAGTCTGGGTGTACTCTTATGGACGCTGATCACCGGCAGACTGCCCGAGAAACCGTTCACACATCGCAGTAGGGAAAAGGAACTGAAAGCCGTTTCCAGTGTGGTAAAACGCTGTCTCTCCGATGATCCCCGGGAACGCTATCAGACAATTTCCGAATTGCAGCAGGAACTGATGGCGATACTATAATAAGATAAGGGTCTCTTAAACCTGTTGCTACCTGGAAGAAGATTTAAAAAGCCAGATGAGGTAAGCAGTCGTCGACGGTCAACTGGAACAGTAACAAATTGTTGTGCCGTTTCCTGAATATGAAATCATTCTTCATTGAACCAGGATAAAATTCGATCGATAACTAAACGCAATCAATCGGTATCGTTGTGCCATGTTTATTTAGATCAGTCCTTCTATGAAAACCTACGTTTATTATTTGATCTCTATCGTTGTCATCATTGCCACTTTCATCCTGTATCTAATGTACGAGGATGCTGTCCAGCGAAGGTCTCTGAAAGAATATGTCGCGAAAATAAATACCAAAAGACAGATAAAGAACATCGGGCTTGCAGTAAAGTACTACAACGAAACCTACCCTTCCGGATTGATATCCCCAGAGACCAACACAAAGCCTGTTGCACTGAACTGGAGAGTGCGATTGCTTCCGTTTCTGGGTGAGCACATTCTTTATCAGCAGATCATATCTCAGCAAAAATCAAATGCAGATACCAGAATTGCCGATTCGATGAGACCTGCTCCAAACGTCTATGTTTCACCAGCAGAAGAAATCGCCGGGAAGATCGATAACAAATCTGGTATGACTTCAATCTTCTTACTGAGACTTTCAAAGCAGGAGTTCATAGACGCATATCAGGATTCCTTTCCTGACATGGAGTTCATTTACAAAGCATACAAGGATCTGAGTCAGGAAGAACTTTCAGAAGAAGCCCTTTTTGTGGTATTGGCGCCCGAAATCACAGATGACTGGATGCAGCTTCAAACCAATTTCGACGATCCTGAATTCAGGAATCGGATTTTGAACATGAAAAACATATACCTGGCTGACCTGGAGGGAAATGTATGGTCAAAATGATAGAATGTCTT
The DNA here is from genome assembly GCF_008298035.1 of Gimesia maris. Lineage (NCBI taxonomy): Bacteria > Pseudomonadati > Planctomycetota > Planctomycetia > Planctomycetales > Planctomycetaceae > Gimesia > Gimesia maris. Next base: position 1,186,234 of record NZ_CP042910.1, on the reverse strand, counting down.
TAAATTCTGAAATTGTGTGAGGGTAGAAAAGAATTCAGAGGCTGTCATTCCAGTTTGGATAAAAGGTCCCAGTCTTCATCTACGAGTTGATCCACCCACGGATGGGAATCGATTTTCTGTCTGATTTGCTTCAGCACCAGGATCAACTGGTCGGGAGGATTCTCAATCAATTCATAGATACTCTTATCTTCATTCCAGCAGCGCCAGTACCAGTACGCAGCATGTGACCCTTCTCCCTCTGGAAAGAGAGACGCTGCCACCTTAGCCGCATGCCTGCTGGTGATTTCAGTGAATCCCTGAACCTGGCCCACCACCTGAGCATGTTCGTTCAGACGCAAAGGACACGCATGCAAGAGCAGCATCAGGCAGAATGCTTCTTCTAGTGTTGGCGGCTGAGGAAACAGATCCTGTGCCAGCGCTTTATGAAACTGACTGGGCGAAACAGAGGGATTCATACCTAATCCAGCAAAGTATCAGATTGGCAAGGAGGAAGAAAACGCGCCGGTTCTATTTCAAAACGTGTGGATCAAGCCAGACGGCATTTGCTCCATAAGCCTGACCCGGTGATTCAGTTCGAATTTCCAGCCTGTTAATATTCCTGACAGAAACTTTACAGAAGACCGCTTCCCCTCGAACGCGGATGAGTGGTGATTTCCAGAGAACCCGGTCATCTCCGAAAACAGTAAATGTGACGGAACGGCGAACTTCAGCCGTAGCATCAATGAGAGCGACGCCGGTCACAAAGGTTTTGTATTGACCATCTAACTGATAACGCACGCGTGCAAAACCATTGTTCGGCGGATGTAACCCCAGTCCATTGGAATATTCAACATGATTGATGGTAAACATTCCCTTGCCATTTCCGCTCTCTCCATTTTTTGCGAAAGGCCACGGCCCTGGAAGGACATCCTGCTCTTCCATGTGATTCAGATACCGCAATGGCATCTCGCTTAACCTGGCATTCAGCGCCGCTCGACCTGCTCCGACTGTTTGAGGCCAGATCTGGCTATACAGGTCATAAGTGTGCATCTCCAGTTCCTGTTTCGTCAACCCTTTCTCTTTGTCGGCTAACTGATACCAGCCATTGGCTACCGCCAGCAGCGCACTCGCATCCTGGGAGTTCGCAATTTCCTGCTTTGCCAGGGTTCGATATTCTGCATCATCTCCTCGGGCAAGCCAGAACAGTCCCTCTTTCCAGTTGTTCAACTTTAATGCGACGAACTTTCCATACAGAGCTGCCGCGTTCGCGTCATTCGGATCCTTCTGCAGTTGCTGATGAAATTTTTCGACGTCGCGATATTCACGTGACAGGATCGTGCAGCGCTGCTTCAAACTGTTCGCCGTCACAGAGGCGTGGTTATTTCCTGATGACTTCCCGATTTTGACGGCAAGCGCAGCGATCTTCACCGCGGCTGTATAATCACCCGAATGGATCGCTGCCTGACTGGCGTTAATCGCATCAAACGCCACTTCTTTCAGAGTTCCCGGGGAAGGGGCCGATTTCGCTTCCTGTAAAAGCTGCTTGTATTTCTCATCGAAATCGATGTTCTCAGCAGGGGGAAACGCCTGCAGAATCTGGAGAGCGCCTGGAAGCAACAGAACAGACAGGAGAACAAAAAATGCAGGAACATTAAACCGACTTCTCAGCGGAAACATGACTCAATCCGATCGCGTAATTTTTTTCGAACACTCATAGAAAAATAGACAAAAATACAGTTTTCCATCCTAAGTGAACCACTGTGACATGCCAAGCTTTCTTTCCACAGTTTCAACAGGATCTAAAAAGTTATCATACCATACAGAAGCGTTTTTGTACCTGCGCTTTCAACAGGCAGCCAAACCGGAGAGTACTGCAGAACGCGTTGCCTGATGGCGAGTCTTCTCGCGTGAAATTCGATCCGAGAACGCATGTCGTAGAAGACAGAATCGGACTGCAACTTGCGAATCCGAACGCCAGCTGTCGGTTCGTCCCGACACGGGACCACTTTATTGAAGACCTGGTAGCAGAACAGATCACTCAGGGACTTTCACAATTTGTGATTTTCGCTGCGGAGCTCGACACCTAAGCAGAGCATCAGCCGGAAACAGCATTCTTTCACAGCGCGATTCCCTGTTCTGAGATAAGCAGTAACAAGCGAATACGACAGCAAATCATCGGTACTCGAACGCGATTGTGGAGTATGGCAGAAGTCTTTCGCTGACAAACTGAGCTCCCGAATTTGACAAACATGAACAGACATGACATGATATACAATTGCACCAAGCCATCTCGCTACTGGAAATGATATTTACCAGAATGCAGTTTCGCTCTGAGTACAGGCATTTTTCCTCCGAGAGTTGCTGCTCCCTTTCCTGTCTTATTCCCGAGGAGAAGAGTCATGAATTGCAACAATCGCGTACTCCTGATGGTGTTGGTGGTGATGCTGGCCGTTTCACTTTCAGGTGCTTCCCTGTTGGCAGAGGAACCTATGAAATGGCCCGAGAAACTGCCCGACTCGATACTCAAACTCAAACAGGCAAAACATCCAAAGATTCCCAGTGATTCAAACGCCTCCCTAAAGGAGGGACTGGAGCGGCTCAAACAAGCGATGCGTCCCGACAGTCACCTCAAATCGGGAACCGTAGTCATTGAAACGGAAAAATTTCTGCCACCGCGTTTACAACGGGGACGGGTACCGCAAATTCTGACCACGCTCACCTTTGATACCCAGGTCAAACCATCACTCTGGGCGCAGTGGACCAGCACCGCTGAAAAAAACTGTGCCTTTGTCCGATCAACAGAGGATACGTTTCTGTCAGAGAGTTTCCCGACCTATCGTGGCAGACAAAGAATTTCGATCCGAAAGAAAGACTATATTCCCACATCCAAATACTGTGATCTGTTTCCTGTTTTTTCATTGACCTACGTTCCCCATTTCCTGCTGGGCCGACCGCAGATGCATGAAATTTTTGTCCAGAAATCGGTCTTTAAAGAGGGGCAGTTCTTCGTCGAAAAACAGGCAGACGGGCCCTGGATCATTCACAAGGTGATCGAGAATAGTGATCCCCAAAGTATGCATAAAAGATATCATGCGATTTTCGAAGTCACCGCAGATGAAACCTGCTACCTGAGCCGAATGATTTTCTGGTCACAGAGTAGGGAATCGGGTAACTGGAAAGTGAATTTGGCGCTGAACAACGATTTTGTTGAAGTCGATGGCGTTAAAGTTCCCGGGGAAACGCTGTCCTATTTAAGGAGAACCAAGGGAAATGAGGATGAAGCACAGCGATTGACTCTCACCTGGAAAGATGTCAACAAACCCTGCGATCCGAAAACGTTCAACGAAAAACTACTGGAACCGACGCCAGAGACGGGAATCTTTGATCTGAGACAAATATCGGACGGCGTCGTGGGCGTTCCTTATGGCGAATTTCAAAAGACAAAAGGCCCTTCAGACGAGTAGCATTCATGCGGGGAATTTTCTTTTCCCGTTCCAATCACGTTGTTCACGTTGCAATCGGTGTGGTCTCTGTCGGATAATTGAGAATCCACATTCATCACTAAAGAGAACAGTCGCATCTGCACCGCAGAGACCACTGTTTGATAAAGGACGCTCATCATGCTCACTCGTTTTTCTGTATTCCTGTTACTCTGCTTCGTGATCACTCCCGCCTGGGTTCAGGCAGAACAGCAGCCGAATATTTTATTCATTCTTACCGATCAATGGCGGGCTCAGTCGATCGGCTATGCGGGAAATGAGCAGGTCAAAACGCCGAATATTGATGAACTGGCGCGTGGCAGCGTCAACTTTAAGAACGCCGTTTCCGGCTGCCCCGTCTGCTGTCCCTTTCGAGCGACATTCATGACCGGACAGCGCCCCCTGACGCATGGAGTATTTCTGAACGACGTGCAACTGCCAGCCAAATCCGTCACGATTGCTGAGGTGATGGACAAGGCCGGTTACGAAACCGGATTCATCGGAAAGTGGCACCTGGACGGGCGGGGGCGGACTGCTTTCACGCCGCCGGAGCGTCGACAGGGCTTTGAATTCTGGCGGGCGCTGGAATGCACGCATAACTACAACAATTCCTTCTACTATGCCGACTCGCCCGAGCGACGGACGTGGGAAGGCTACGACGCGTTCGCCCAGACGCGGGTGGCCCGGCAGTTTATTCGCAATCAGTCGAAAGCGGGTCAGCCGTTTCTGCTGGTGATGTCATACGGATCGCCTCACAATCCGTATCACACGGCACCGCCGGAATATCAGAGCATGTATGAGCCCGAGAAAATTAAACTGCGTCCCAATGTACCAAAAGACCAGCAGGCCGCCGCGAAAAAAGAACTGGCAGGATACTATGCCCACTGCAGTGCGCTGGATGACTGCGTTGGCGATCTGCTGGCGACACTGAAAGAAACCGGTGTCGATGACAACACGATCATCGTCTTCACCTCCGATCATGGCGACATGCTGCATTCCCACGGACAGATCCGCAAACAGAAACCGTGGGATGAATCGCTGCGGGTGCCGATGCTGTTTCGGCTCAATGGAGCCGAGCACGCGAAAGGTCGCACCCTCGATACTCCCATTAATTCCGAAGACCTGATGCCGACACTGCTGGGTCTTTGCGAGCTCAAAATCCCTGCCAGCGTCGAAGGGCTGGATTTCAGTGGTTATCTGCGTGGCGGTGAAAATCCCTCCGACGGTGCGACAGTCATCACCTGCCCTGCCCCCTTCGGTGAATGGCAGCGGAGTCGAGGCGGTAAAGAATACCGGGGCCTGCGAACGACCCGATACACTTACGTCCGCGATCTCAAAGGTCCCTGGCTGCTGTACGACAACCATGCGGATCCTTTTCAGCAACGAAACCTCTGCAACGATCCAGGTGTCGCCCAAGTTCAGGCCGAACTCGAGGCACTCCTCAACAAAAAACTGGCTGCCCAGAATGACCAGTTTCTGCCCGGTAGTAAGTATATTGCCAAGTTCAGTCACAAGGTCGATCCAAAAACAGGAACGGTACCTTATACGAATTGAGGACACACCCTATGGCGACTCGTTTGAGACAAATCTTCTGGGGACTGCTCATTGTCATACTCGATATTTCGTTCAATGGCTTTGATCTTCTGCCGGACGGGATCGGCTATCTCCTGATGGCTGCTGGCTGTTATGGTCTCGCGTCGTGGTCGCCGAAATTCCTGACGACGCAAACGCTGTGTCTGGTTCTGGCCGTACTCTGGCTGATTCATTTTGCCATTCACGGTAGTAATGCCATACTCTTTAATTTTGTGAGACAAGTAACAGACTGTGCCATGATCTGGCAGTTGCTCGGCGGAATTCGTGAATATACACTCACAAAAGAACGACCGGATCTGGCCAGACGGGCGGAAAACCGTCGAATTGCGTACGTCGCAATCATGGTTGTTACATTCCTGCTTACCCTCGCCATGGAAGGTTCACCAGACGCGAGCCCTCTGGCCATCGTCCTGGCAATCGCCATGCTGATTACGCTCATCATGATCCTGCATCTGATTCATCGCGTCAAAACAGAACTGGCAATCTTTGAAACCGGAAAGCAGGCCGTCTCTGACCAGGGTGATATTTCCAGTTAAAAAATCATCAGGTCTCAATCAGGTAAGAACCCTTGATGATTTCGATCCCCGCTGCGGTGATGATGGCTGCTTCAGGAGGCTTATTCTTCGGACCACGAATCGCGAAGCAGCCGGCTTCACCATTTTTATTGATGGCGACAATCTTGTCATTGAAGTCAACTTTGTCCGGGCCGCCGTTGATTTTCACAATCCGCTCGCAGAGTGCCTGACAGGCTTCGCGGGGACTTTTGCCGGCCCGCATCTGTTCGACGACGAAAAAGCTGCCACAGGTCCTTAAGATTTCTTCCCCCCGCCCCGTCGCGCCTGCAGCTCCGACTTCGTTATCCACATACAGGCCCGCACCGATGATGGGGGAATCGCCGATCCGGCCCGGCAGCTTGCCAAACAGTCCCGAGGTCGTCGTACAGCCGGCCAGATCCCCCTTGCTGTCCAGTGCCAGAATATTGATCGTCCCCGTCGGCCGTTTGTCGAGATCGTAGTTCCCGTCTTTGGGAGGCAGCCAGTCGTCCTTGTCGCTCAGATTCTCCTTCCAGCGGAGCCACATCTTGCGCGATTTATCGGTGAGCAGATTCTCTTCCTTGAAACCGTGTGCCCGGGCAAACTGACGGGCGCCTTCTCCGACCAGGTGAATATGATCGGTCCGCTCCATAACGAGTCGTGCCACAGAGGACGGCGTCTTAATATTCTCCAGCGCCCCGACCGAACCGCAATTGTGGGTTCGGCCATCCATGAACGAGGCATCAAGCTGCACGACCCCGTTTTCGTTCGGCAGGCCTCCATATCCGACGGACTGGTCTTCCGGATCCAGTTCGGTCACCTGGGCCGATTTCTCGACCGCATCAAGAATGTCACCTCCCGCTTCCAGCACATCCCAGCCGGGCTGAAGTACCTTTTCGGCCCACTCTTCTCCGCGGCTGCAGAGGATCAAAGGGCGGCGGGGAGCGGGTCTCTCCTGTGCACGCGCCTTGAAATTAGCGAACAATGAAAGCGAAGCACCCAGCCCCGCTGCCGATTTAATGAAAGTTCTGCGATTTGTCATAGCTCGATTATACGGTCCTTCTTATTTGCAGAGCAAATACTTCCTGAATGAAACGCCCTGTTTCTACTGACATCAAAAAAGCAGGCACCACTGAAAGACCCCGCCTCATTCACTTTTCTTTCGTGTCATTTCGTGCTTTTCATGGTGGCATCAAAGCAACGACGATTACTGCTTCGTTTTCGCTTTTCTCTTCTGCTTTTTCCCCTGCCCGGGTATCCCCGGTTTCTGATCCCACTTTTGAGGCGGATTCTTCTCGTAAAGGGGCGCCCCGTCTTTCGTGGGAAACTGTGCCGCAATCGCGGTCAGCCGTTCCAGCGCTGCCTGGTCTTTCGGGCTGTTTGAATGAATCAGGTTCTGCTCTTCCCACTGGTCTCCGGTGATCCTGAACAGTTTGCTCGGTTTCCGGTTGGCATCGATCCAGAGTTTATAGTGTTTGTCGCGGATCACGCGATCGTCGTAGTCCAGCGCAGGCTGCACGCGTCCGTCGCGCAAAGCTGCCGGGCCGCCTCCCATTGAGAGAATCCACTCGCGTGGCCCCTCTTTGGTCTCACCAAGCATCAGTGGTGCGAACGACTTTCCATCTACGACGCGACTGGCAGGCAGCTTACCGCCTCCCAGTTCGGCAAACGTGGGGAGAATATCGGTGAAGTCGATCAGCGCGTCGGTCTCCACCCCGCCGGGAACGGTCCCCGGACAGTTGACAATGAACGGCATCGCGGTCCCGTTGTGTTCCGTCATTTTCGTCTTACCACCCCGCACGAAGCGGCCGCGAAATTTAATGTTGCTTTGGCCGCCGGTACCGTTGTCTGTGGTGAAGACGATGATCGTGTTCTCGCGGATGCCCGCTTCGTCCAGCGCTGTCACCAGTCGGCCCACCAGTTTGTCGGTATAGCGTACCATCACCGGAAACAGACTTGTCTTGTCTGTTTCGTCCTTGTTTAACGGTGTCGTAGTCAAAGGCGTGTGTGTCAAAACCATCGGATAATACAGCAGCATCGGTTCGGTTTTATGTTTGCCGATGAAGTCGATCAGGTAGTCGCAGAAAATATCGGGGCCGAACTGACCGGGGTAGCTCTGGCTCCCTTTCCCTTTGATGTTGATATAAGGGTCCCAGTAGCGATTCGCACTCGGCGGGTTCTGTGCTTCATAACCGGTCCACATGCACCAGTCATCAAAGCCCGCTTCCTGCATCGCATTGGGTTCCACGCGGAAATCATCGATCTGCCACTTGCCCGCGGCACACGTTTTGTAACCCGCATCGCGCAGCACATTCGCAAACGTCGTGTTCTGCTGCGGATCGAAATGAGCGCCCGCGCCCCAGCGGGGGACATCCCAGTGATTGGTCCAGCCATGCCGAAACGGATACTGCCCGGTGAGCAGTGTCACCCGCGTCGGCGTGCATTGTGGCATGCACCACGCATTCTCGAATTTCATCCCGGTCGCCGCCAGTTCATCGATCGCGGGAAGTTGTATCCACTCCTGACCGTAGCAGTCCATCCATTCCTTGCCCAGATCATCGACCAGAATGAACAGAATGTTCGGCTTTTTAAGCTCGGCAGAAACAGTCGACTGCAGCAACAGAAGAAATACGATCACAGACAGCAGGGCACGCAACATGGCAGAAACCTCTTTGATGAGTCTCGTTCACGAATAGAATGGTGTCTTAAATTCTAGCTCGTCCGTTGTTCGATCACAACGAGCAGCAGGCCTGTACCACCACCAATGAGTCCCATGATCGGAGCCACAAACACGAACAGGGCTATGGGGATCAGCATTGGCATACCACATACGGCGGTACCGGGAGGTAAGGTTGCCGTGTAAGCGGAAAACTGCTGAATCAGATAGACACCCAGCATGACGGGAATGGAAGCCCCCAGCATTGCACCTGCCAGAAACCACCTGATCCTGGTCAACCAGATTTCATCAGTAGCCGTCGTACTCTCGTCTTTCGCAGCATCTGGTGAGGTATCATCCATCGCATTTCTGCTTTTTGAAAAGTAGACCTGAACCTGTTTCTCCTGCACAACTCTCTCGTGATTCTAACCCGTGCATTGTGTCATCACAACAACAAACGGGCGTGTGAGCGCAGCACAAGTTGCAATCTACCCGTGGTCAGGCTAACCTGAAGAGTGACCTCAATCCGTCATTCAAAGCCCTCAACGCCGCCGGGAAACCATACTGATGAATATGATGAGAGCATGCTTCCTCTTGATTTTGTCTGTTACTTTCGCCACCACATCATCTTTCGCAGCCGATGACTGGGTCACTGATTCCCAGAAAGAATGGCAGGCTGCCGCAGCCGGAAAAGACAACATCGATTTCAAAGAAGGCACTGCGATCCCCACTGACAAGACAGCCAGCTTCACCAGCAAGGTCAAACGCTTTGACCACAAACAGAAGGCGAAATCGATCATCATCGAACAGTCACCGATCTGGCAGAACTGGGAACCGGTTGCCAATCTCGGTCCGGTCAATCTGCAGGACGCCCCCGTCTTTCTGGCGATCGGTCCGAATAATTACTGGGTCTTCGGACGTTATGGCGGCGTTAAGAAAAAGAAAGGCTTCAAAGCAGAGCCTGCGACGCTCGACGGTTTTGATGTGAAACTTCAAACGACTCCCTGGAAACATCAGTTCGATGCGCCCGGCGGACTGGAAAAGGGGCTCGGCGGATATCATGGCTGGCAGAGTCGCGATATGGTCAATTGGGTGCATCACGGCCCGGTCACCGAAGACTTTTCCCGCTGGGTGACGAGTGCCGAGTATAAAGACGGCAAAGTCTACATCTATTACGACTACCCCAATGACCAGGACCCGCACGTCTACATCGACGAAGATCTCACCGACGGCAAACCCGGCAAAAACATGGGGCTGGCAGTCAAAGATCCTTCACACGGTTCCGACGCCGGGTTTATTCGTGACAAAGAAGGGCGCTTTCATGTGATCCTCGAAGACTGGAGCCCCATCAATGCCAGCAAACGCTCCTGGGATTCCCCCCTCGCCGCGCATGCTGTCAGCGAGGATGGCGTTAAAGACTGGAAGTTCCTCGCACCCCCGGTCGACAACCGCACGCAAGATACCGGCAAGATCGCTGAATACAAACACCCGCACTGGTTGCAGCATCCGGACTGGAAAACCAACATCGGCAAGTACAACGTCCATGAACCCGAACAGGAAGCCTACGGCGACTGGGCCCCGATCTGTGTCGGCTCTCAATACTACCTGTTCGGCGACTACGATCCTGCCGGTGGCGGCCACATGAGTGTCGGCTGGTTCACGAGTCCGAACATCGACGGACCTTACTCCTGGTGCGACAAGATCGGCGAGGGACACCCGGACCCCGACATCGGCTTCGCCGAAGGTCGTTTCTACCTGTTCACGCAGCAGCAGACCGACTATGTCAGCCCCGGTCCCTGGGTGGAACAGGTCAAAGTCCGCGTGGGCGTCGATAGCAACAACGACGGCAAACTCAACCAGTGGTCCGACTGGAACGAAGTCCAAGAGACTTACGAAGACACGCCCGATCTCTCGAAGCACGTCAAACGCACTCCCGCAAAACTCAACCTGAAAGATCTGCCCGCCGGATATGGCTTCGGTTTTGAACTGAAACTGAAAGACACGACCGCCAATAAGTCGAAGCCGATGATTGACAAGGCAACGCTGACGTTTGAGTGAAGAGCCTCCCCGGCAGCGAATGACAGCGTCTACTTGGGCTTCGTTTGCTCGATCTCTATTGCCGCAGGAGGATCGATGTGGACAACAGCACGGCGAAATTCCAGTTGAAGTTCGTTATGGCCGGTTCCCGCGAACTTGACATGGACTGGATCGGGTTTGACCCACTTGGGAAACGTAATCCGTGAACGAAGTCCAGAGAACAGACCAACGCGGTCTCCGTCCAGGGCAACATCGATGCTGACGTTTTCTCCCTGGTGGCGGACTTTCGCCGTCAAGCGCTGCCAGACATTTCTTTTCAACCTGGCGTCCTTGTTGCTGTGCTCTGGAGCAGCGTGTCGATCTTCTTTTCCATCAATTACCATGAGTGCACTGCCGAGTCCGCCTAGATGCAGGCGGATCGCCTGCTTATCGCCCAGCGGTAAATCCAATTGCAACGGAGCGAAGCCCGATTGCTTTAACTCAAGTTCGCAGTCAAAATCACCGCTGATTTCCTGGGGAAACTTCGCACCGGCCCAGTCTTTTCTCTTCCTGGATGCAGTGCTGTTACCGATAAGTATTCCGTCTTGCATCTGCCATGTCATATTCCTGGAATTCAAAATCGTGGGCACGAGATCAGCCAACAGGTCGATTGTCTGAGTCGAACTATGATCCACTTTCACCGACTTCGCCATGTTGATCGTCATCGCCGCCCGGAATCCGATGATAGGAAAACTGCGATCCTGCAGTTCGAAATTGCGATGCGCTGATCGCTGGCGAGATGTAGAGAGGATATAAGCTCCGCCACGATTCACGCGACCAGTTCCCGAAGCGACACCGACTGGATCATCGACAGTTGAGTTTATGGAGTAATCGTCCCTCACTCTCTGAAACTTGTCACGACACCACTCGAACACGTTTCCGTGCATATCGTACAGTCCGAACGCATTTGGTTTCAGCTGCCCTGTCGGCTGTGTTATTGAGCGGCTGTTTTTGGAATGCCACGCAAACTGCGACAGATTCTCATCATCATCACCACAATACCACGGGGTGGTTGTTCCCGCGCGGCACGCATATTCCCATTGGGCTTCCGTGGGCAAAACAAATTTCAGGGACGGATCGGTTGTCTGCTTGTTCAACCTGGCGAAAAATAACTGAGTTTCGTCCCAGCTCACCATTTCAACAGGATGCGTCGGATTGCCTGCATTCTTCGACGGATTGGTGCCGACCACTGCTTCCCACTGAGACTGCGTTACCTCGTAAGCTCCCAGATAGAATGGTCGCGTAATCCGGACTCGATGCAGCGGTCCTTCTAGCGGAATTCGCTTGATAGAGAATTTGTCTTCCGATGTAATTGCTTCTTTGAGGAATCTGGTTTTTTCTTCTTCGCCCGCTCCCATCATGAATTCGCCGGGGGGAATGAGCACGAAGGCCATCTTCTCGCCGCCGGGCAGTTCGACTTCCTTCTCAACCGGCAGATCGAGATCGTCCGCCCATGTCCGCTGGTGCTGCTTCGCCGCAGCCAAGTCAACTGGGACGACGGCTGGGGGAGGTATGGTTTGCTTCTCCTGCTTCCGTCGCGGCACACGGCGGGTCATCCACAGATCCAACCCTCCCAGACCATCAGGACGTCTGCTGTCAAAAATCATGGTCTGGCCATCGGCACTCAGGCAGAATGAGATATTATTTACCGGAGACTCGAGCGTTTGCACTTCATAGTTACCGCCCGCAACTGGCTGAGCGAGCATAAGCTGGTAGTCATTTTTGTTACCGCCTAAGTACATCAACGATATTCCATCAGGCAACAGCTGCGGACACTTCTCTTCCCATGCCAGATTAATCTCTCGTCCCAGAAGCTTCGGCTCCTGCCAGGGAGCATCCAGGGCAGGTCGCTGGGCCCGGTATAAATCGCGGAAACGAGAGCCCGGTCGCTTGGAAGCCAGGTACATTGTCAGTCCGTCGGGCGACAGCGCTCCGCCTCCATCTTCTTTGTCTGAATTGATGGAGGAGCCGAGGTCGATCGGCGTATCCCAGGGGGTATCGCGCGTGGCACGCCGCGTCTGGAAGAGGTTGATGTTTTCCCCTCCAGGGGACTTGTTGCCGAACAACAGCGTCAGACCATCAGCACTGAGCCAGGGGGTAATCTGATCGTGTTGACTGAGATTGATTCCGATCAATTCCTGAGCTGGTCCCCAATCATCATTGATGCTCGCACGGCGGCACTCATACAGATTGGCGTGTTTGCCGCGTTTTGAGGAAAATATCAGCGAGAGTCCATCCTCTGAGAGGGTTGGATAGACGTCGTTTTCCCCGCTGTTGACGTTAGGCCCCAGGTTGACCGGTTCGGTCCATTCATACTCGTCGGAAGTCAGCATTTCGGCAAGCGGCTTTTCCGCAGAGTTGTTCTTGACTCGTACCCACTTCGCATCGACGATTTTCCCGTCGTGTCCGTTGCCGGATGAATCTTTCAGGATGTCGCCGGAGCCTTCATTAAAGTGGTATAAGGCAAGGGTGTGTTGATCATTGGTAAACACGTCTGGTGGTGTAAATTCTGTTTTGTAACGCAGTGTGTTTGAGATACGAATTTCATCGATTTTGCCTTTAAAACGAGCGCCATCATGTCCACCGATTTCAAGTATCCCCTGCGGAGTGAAGTTCCCGATGTTGTCATTCCGTTTGACTGGTTTCCCGTCGATGAAGAGTTCCAGTGATTTACCATCCCATTGCCCTGCGACGTGCGTTCGTGTCTCCCACTTGTTGATCTTCGGACCAGAAACTTCGACCCGCCGATCAGTGCTTGCCTGTCTTCCCCCAAATTCCCAGCGGCGAATCCCCCCCACTTGAATGGTTAAAGAATCTAGCTTGCCGCCATAGAACAATATTGCATTGGATGTCGATTTTTCAGAAGGAGTCAGCCATCCTTCAAGTGTCAGCGGTGGGGAGCCGGAAAGTTGAAAATCAGGAACTTCGACTCGACTCGTTCTTCCATTGAAGTCAAGTGCATCATTTCTCTCGGGATTCTCGATTGCAACGGTCTGATCCAATGGCACCCACTTTGCTCCTTCGATCTTCCCGTCATATCCGTTGCCGGAGGAGTCCTTCAGAACGTCGCCGAAGCCTTCATTAAACTGATAGAGAGCAAGGGTGTCGGCATCGTTAGAAAACTGCTGAGGGGGATCAAAGCGTTTGTCAAAGCGAGCAGTCTTCGAAATTTTGACGCCGCGAATTTTTCCAGAAAAATTAGGTCCCAGTTGAACTGTTTTCCCACTTTTCGAATTGACTTTTTCGGGGAGTTGTTTCGCTTCCATCGGCTCCCCGTTCACAAACAGCTGAACTGTACGGTTCTTAATGACTCCCGCTAAATGGACCCAGTCTCCTGGTGCTGGCAGTTGTTTCGATGAGGAAACACGCACCATTTTCTCACCTTCCAGATTAGCCATAAACCCCCACCCATCGACCCAGCGAAGGAAAGCACATGTGTAATGATGATTGAGGACATATTTCATCCCGCTCTCATGATTGTTGACATCAGAATCCTGGACAAAAACCTCATAGGTCAATTCATCGCGTTCACTCCAGTTGGTATTCGGTATTATCACCACACTTGAACCATCGAACTGGAGAGCATATTTACCTTTCGTTCCAGAAGTCCCTGGAGTCTTGCTACCGTCGCTGTTGGATTTCGCGAAAAAAGGAGTTGCCGTTTTTTCACCGTTCTCACTGGGGTTGATCACGGAATCGGAGGCGGCAGTCTGCTCAGCCTGTTTGCCGGGAAGGATAAAAGAAACAACCACAAGCAGCAGCAACAGCAACAGTCCCCCAATTCCGCCAGCGATCAGCAGTTTCTTAGGCGGGCTGGCCGAGTTTGATTTAGAAGCGGCAGTCGACTTACCCGCCGACGATGACTTCTTCCTCTGCTTCGTACGCATCCTGTCCGCCGAGGATTTGGAGCGGTCTATCGAAATCAAAGCCGGGTTCGATTCTTCTTTCGCAGTAGGAAGTGATTTCGGCTTCGGGCCTTTCTGTTTGGCTTGTGCCTGCCTGTGTCTTTCGTCCGGGTTGCGGAGAACTTCCTGTAAATCAGTCGCGACGTCCGTCATTGACTGGTAACGCTGCGCCTGGTCACCGGCCATCATTTTCAGACAGATGGCCTCCAGTCGCGGATCAATGTCGGGACGCAATTCAGAAGGCTTCGTCGGATTGTTGAGCGCAATTTGCTGCAGCAGCGCCATCAGGTTTCCCTTGAACGGCATCTCACCCGTAATCAGTTCATACATGATGATGCCCAGGGCGTAGATATCGGCCTGATGATCAATGGCGGACTGGTCGCCCGCCACCTGTTCGGGTGCCATGTAGGCTGGCGTACCGATGATCGCTCCGCTTTGTGTCACCTGCACATCATCACTGGAACTGCGACGGGCGAGACCGAAGTCCATGACGACCGGCTCACCTTTCAGATCGACCATGATATTGGCGGGTTTCAAATCGCGGTGAATCACACCAATCTCGTGTGCTTCAGCCAAACCTAAAGCGAGCTTGCGAATCGTGCTGATAATCTGTTTTTCGGAATGAGTCTTCTTCGACTTCGTGTAATCCTTCAGCGGTCGGCCATCAATGAACGCCATGGTGATATAGTGCTGACCGTCGATTTCACCGACATCGTAGACGGGACAGATATTGGGACTGCGCAGTGTTGCTGCTGCCCGGGCCTCGCGATAGAAGCGTGCGAGCAGTTCTTCATCATCAACGCCGTTCCCATCACCGAACTTGGGGATTTTCAGAGCGACATCACGATCCAGCTGCGTATCTTTGGCAAGATAGACTGCGCCCATCGCGCCCTGCCCGAGCACCTTTTGAATCGCGTAACGACCGAAGGAATCGGAGATCTCGACACTGGTCGCTGATTCCGTTCCTGACTGATCATAAGCCTGGGTGAGCGACGATTCTGAATCACCTGACACCTGGACAACAGTGTGAGCAGTCGCATCTTCTTCGGAAAGTTTGCCGGGCTCGCTGGTTCCCGTTGATGCCTTATCAGCTCCCGCTTTGTCAGGATGCGGGGGAGTTTCTAACTCTTTCCACTGCTTGAAATACCGCGTGAGTTCATCGGTATGTTCGGGATGGGCCGCGATGAATTTCTCAAAGGGGAACGGTTCACCAGCGTCGGTGCGAGTTTTGAAATCAGCGATCAACTGATCGATATTCAAACTCTGCCCGTCAGTATCCAAATCTTTGTCACTCATACCCGCAGCCTGATTTCCTGTTCTCGTTGATACTCAATGATGCGCTGATTGAATGTAATCTGGGGATTCACTGCGTTTACAGCCCCTGTATGTTCGCCAGACTGACGGCGAAATCTCAACATCACCATCATAAAAATCAGTATTCTAATTACGTACGGTCTTTTATAAATCACATTCTGACCATGTCCACAACTGATCACAAGTCCAAAACAGTTCATAGAGGAGCGGTGACAGTTCAAACATCTAAAACCAGCTGCCGAAGTAAACACCGTTAGCGGTGACTGACTGACTTTGATCTCCCGATGACTTCCGGCTGACGTTTCTGAAATGACAGTCTCGTATTGAAAATCTCTCATCCTCATTTACTGAAATTTCCCTTTGGTTTCTCTCTAGTTGACAAATGAGACAAATGACTCTATATTTGGCATAAGATGTATTTGTTATGCATGTTTATAAATACGGGACTCGACCATGCAGCTCACCATGCAAACCGATTATGCATTGCGGACCCTGATGTACCTGGCATCACAGGATGATCGGGCCACGGTTGCCAATGTAGCGGAACTGTTTCAGATTTCTTCACATCATGTTGCCAAGGTCGTGAATCAGTTGTCACGACTGGGATACATTCGCAGCGTGCGTGGCATGGGAGGCGGCATTGAACTGGCTGTCCCCCTGGAGAAGATTCGTCTGGGGGATGTGATCGAGCGCTTCGAGGGAAATTTGCATCTCCTGGAATGTGTCGGCACTGAAAACGTCTGCATCATCCAGCCGTTCTGTAAGCTGAAAGGAGTTCTGGCAGAAGCTGAGCGAGTTCAGCTGGAATATCTCAACAGTGTAACCCTGGCTGATGTGGCGCCTTCACATCGGCAGCTGAAAAGTATCACTTAGATCGCAGATACGAAAGCACATCCTTCCCTCTGTTTTAATTCAGAAAGGAATATCCATGTTCAAAACAGGATTTGTGACCAGCCTCGCAGTGACATTTCTGTTGATTTTCACTTTCGTTTCGGCAGCTGATAACCAGCAGTCAGAGAATTCGTCCCCTGCTGATTCGGATCAGCAACCCTCCCAGGCCGCCATCAAGCGCACGCGTGAAACGGTTCAAATGCTTGATGATATTTATAAACAGACAATCGTGCTGATCACGGACAAATACGTAAACAGCGAAGAGGATTTCCCCGCAGGGAGTGCTGCCGTCGAACTGTTTAAGAGGGTGGGTAAGACCGGCTTCCATCAGGTGCGAATTATCGATGCCACGGGCGAACCCTACGAACCTGAAAATGTCGCAAAATCTCCCTTCGAAAAAGAGGGGATCCAAAAGCTGAAGTCCGGTAAATCATACTATGACAAAGTGGTCATTAAAGAGGGACAGGCTTATCTGCAGGCGATGACTCCTGTTCCTGTTGTGATGAAAAAATGTGTCATGTGTCATCCGCACTACAAAGATGTCAAAGCCGGACAGCCAATTGGAGCAATCAGCTATGAGCTACCAGTCAAGTGAGGCTCTCACTGGAAACAGCTACCAGGAACTGCTTGCATTGCATTCTCTCGTCAATGCGGTCGGAGACGCCATCATCTGCGTCGATCGGGACGGGATACTGGTATTGTGGAACCCGGGCGCAGAACGTCTGTTTGGCTTCTCGTCCGAGGAAGCGCTTGGCGCATCACTCGACCTGATAATTCCACCCGAATCACGCACAGCACACTGGGAAGGGTTTTACGCAGCCATGCAGCAGAACCAGAGTCGGTTGGGGTCCTCTGTGATCAGAGTGCCCATGCTGCGAAAGAATCAAAGCCAGTTCCCCGGTGCGTTGACCGTCGGAATTGTGCGAGGTGAGGACAACAGGATTGAACGAATCGGTGCCGTTATCCGGGAAGAACCCGAGAAAAAAGCTGTCGCGGAGTAAGAATATTGTAGAAATCAGACACAGAGCAAAGCTCGGTCATCAGAAAAACAAGCCGGAAAAGACTCCCGAATATTATGATTCTTTTTTGAGATTTTAACGGAAATACGAATACGAAAATGTTTCCATGTCAGAAGAAATTCCAGGACCTGTTTCAGAGAGCCCCCCCATTGACGGTTCAATAATGCGCCCGGCATTTCAGGTGTGTTCCATGCAGGAAGATCATCTGATATTGAACGAAAATCAAATCTTCGTATGGATCGAAAGCAACGTGCCTCAGGGAAGTTTGAAGCAGAGTCATTTATGGCTGCCGGAACTGTGTCCGGAAGCAGAGTCAGTCGAATGGTTTTCATTTCGAGCAGACAGATGGAATGAATTCAGCCGTCGTTACAGATCGAAACTCTCCAACATGCAAGAATTATGTGAAAAATTGAGATGCCTGGCTCATCAAAGCCTGTTAACGCTCGTCTACCGACGGGGAACACCTGCCTGCAATATCGCGATGATTATCGAAAAACACCTGGTTCAACTGGAATGCCAGCATCGCTGGGAAGCAGGACTGATGATCGGCGGGTATACCACTCCTGTCAAAAGCGAAATCGAGGCATTGGGAGGCTTATGGTTTAACAATCACAAAACCTGGATGATGCCGGACGAGAAAAGCTGGCGATCAATTATAAACCTGCTCCCAGGCGATTTTTAAATGGACTTCTTTCTTAATCAGCCGCTCTGAAATCAAGACAATGGTTCCCACTATGAAAAAACCGGTTATGTTTTTGTGTTTTCTGCCTGGCCTGCTCTGGATCTGTCAAGCGCAGCAGGAACGGATATTGAATCCCCTGCAGGCTGAACAGCCAGAGAAAAAAACTGAGCAACACGCCCCGAAATCGCTGCTTGCCACGGTCGATGAAGCTCGCATTCGCGCGAAGATTTTACACGAGACGATTCATGGTTCACTGCAGGTCATGCATCGTGATTTTTTTCTCGAGGATGAAAGTATCGCCATCCCCTCTCACTCGCTGGAAGATGTCTTTAAAGAACTGGATCGCGAGTACGGAATCAAGGTCCGCTGGCTGGCAGTCAATGCCAAGGCCATGAGTATTGACAATGAACCGGTAACGGACTTTGAGAAAGAGGCAGTGAAGGTCTTGTCTACCGGAAAACCAGTATATGAACAGGTTGCTGACAGGAAGTTTCAGTTTGCCGGTTCCATTCGCCTGGCATCACAGTGTCTGAAATGCCATCTGCCCCGACGGACAAGTAATCAAGACCGGGTGGCCGGGTTAGTAATCTCCATGCCGCTGAAAAAAGGGAACTGAAGCTGCGTCGTTAAACTGGATGCCATCTCACTTGAAAACAATATCCATCAGGTTCAGAAAATCAGACTGGGTCGGAAGGCAGAATGAAATCGTTTGCAATTGTCATGGCTACGGGAATCGTTTCTCTTGCCTGCAGCCAGTTACAACTGACGCTGATTTCACAGGGGTTACTGGTCTGTAATCTTATGCTGTCAGGTTACCTGGTGATCTTTAATGGGATCCAGATGAAGAAATATCCACATCAGGTCATCTCCGATTTACTCGCCCCCGCGACCGGATTTGATTCGTTCACAATAGTGGCAGCCTGTTGTATCCTGGGCAGCCAGTTTCTTCAGATTGTTCATTTGCCGACACTGGCACTGGCACTATGGTGCGTTGGACTGATTACCTGGCTCTTATTGAGTTATTCCCTCCTGGCGCAGTTCATTGTCAGGCGGGCTGGATTGGATATTTCAAAAGACGTTCATGGCGGCTGGTTACTGCTGGTGGTGGCAACCCAGGCAGTCTCAGTGTCAGGAACTTCCCTGTCGCGCGAATTCCCTGTATTTCATGAATCACTGGTGTTTCTTTCCCTGAGCCTGTGGCTTGTCGGCGGACTGTTATACCTGTGGGTGATTTCACTGATCCTGTATCGGACCATTTTCTTTACGATGAATTCCGAATCGCTGGCTCCCCCCTACTGGATCAGCATGGGAGCAATGGCGATTTCCACACTCGCGGGTGCCAGTCTGATTTCGATTGCTCGAGATTCAATGATCCTGTCTCAGATTCTACCGTTTGTAAAAGGGCTGACACTACTCTGCTGGGTCACAGCAACCTGGTGGATTCCCCTGCTCGTCATCCTGGGGGTCTGGCGCCATATACTTCAGAGAGTCAGCTTTTCATACGACTCGCAATTCTGGAGTATCGTATTTCCCCTGGGAATGTATTCCGTCAGTACGCATCGCCTGGCGGTGGAACTGAATTTTTCTCCTCTGATGCAGGGAGCAAACCTGGTTGCTTATCTCGCATTGGGAGCCTGGCTGATAACCATAATCAAGATGACCTGTGCCAGCTTACCTGCCGGATCAGCCATAAAATAACCCCCTTTTTCATACACAAACCAGTTAGAGAACGTCATCTCGATCAAACCGGGAATATCACATTCATCATGTAAACAATAATCAAGGAAAAGAAAAATGAAATCAATGATCCACAGTGGCGCCGCTATGCTGCTGAGTATATTTTCATTCGTTGCCCTGTCTTTCGCTGAGTCAGCAGAAGACGGAAACCAGGATAAGAAACAGCCTGCACAGAAGCTGTCTGTGGCCCAGGCACGTGAACGCGCAACGCTGACCCATCAATTGTACTCAGCAACACTGGATGCCATGCACCAGAGCTATTTTATCAACGAACGCGCAGCTGTTCCTGCCCGCGTGATGGAAAGCATGTTTACTGAAGTCGAGCGTCGGGAAAATATCAAGGCCCGCTGGATTGCCGTCAACGCCAGGGCGATGAGTGTCGATCATGAGCCAAAAACGGATTTCGAAAAACAGGCTGCTGAAGAAATCGCTTCCGGTAAAGTGGCATACGAACGTGTGGAAAACGGCGTGTATCAGCGGGCCGGTTCGATCTCATTGATGAACCATGGCTGCCTGACCTGTCATGTCGGGTTCGGGAAAAAGAATACCAAAGATCGATTTGCCGGCTTAATCATCTCCATCCCGGTCAATGAAAAAAAGAAATGAGGAGATCGATCGATGCCAGATCCCATTCAGAAGCACTGCCAATCGATCACCGTCCCGACACCTTCAAGAGGCCTGAATAAAGAAAGTCCCCATGAAACGGTAGCAGGGAACGTCATGAAAACCTCGCTGTTTATGACAAAATATGAAACCCTGAATTGTTAGACTGTGTCCAGTTCCACCTGGATCGAGTGAATAGATCTAGAGACGGTAGGTAAACGTGATAATCAATCGAAACCGAACATCAATCAATTACAGATAAAACTGGATTGAAGTGATGAGGAATCGAAGTATTCCAGTACCGGTTTATCCACTGAGACTGTCAACGGCGGATGACACGTGTCCGCGCCACTTTACGCTTACCGTAACTCTAATCCACGGCTCATGTAAGGATTGACTCTCTTCAAAGATTTCGAACCAGGAACAACAGAATTGAACTTCGTCTCCCCAAAAACAGTTGAAAACAAACTGGAAAATGCCTGTTTATGACAAAACAGGTCACGTCCCAAGAGTATCACCCGTGATTGACACCCAACGGGCACCAGGTTGACGTTACATTTCCAACCGCGGATTAACAATCGTGTTAAGGGGTGATTTCAATGTGCAGTAAATCCGGGTTGAACAGCAAAGCGAGCAGTAACAACAGTATGGGCGTGATCCCCATTAATAGTAACATCAGAATCAGTCTCGTCACCATCGCCGATTCTGCGTCACTTGCATCTTTCGAATCAACGCAGGGCCTAAGGTCTGCAGGGGGAAGCCTTTCGACGGATTTTTCGGACGGCAAAGCAGAGCGGGAAAACCGATCTTTCCGGTACACTTTCACCGGGGAGGGGGTTGTCATCACATGATTTGATTTCTTCAGCATGCTCACTACTCCTCTTTCGGAGGCAACCGTTGATAGAAAACATCATTTGTCTCTCTCCGGTTAAAAGCAAATACTGAACCGATACGGTAAATAAAATTGAAAGCCCCCGATAACGATCATGGCGGAGTCCCCTCCCCGATAATCAACGAGCATCAAAACCGGATCTCTGGGGTTCCCTGTTTGCTGACACCTTTTCTGCCCCCCCGCAAGGACAGATTGAATTCATCGGTAACGCCTGTGTCCTGTTAGCGTTTCCTCCAAAACCAATACTTGATTCGTAATATCAAAGGGCCCAGAATGCCAAGTCCTATCCCCAGAACGAGAAACAAATGCCCGTAGCTTGCCGCTCCCGGCTCAAGCACGGCATCAGCAGGGTTGTCTGGGTTATAGGCTACGACGACATTCCCGCCTGCCGGATATTGTTTGTGTTTCTCCCTGATTTTTGAAACAGAAGAAGCTTGACCGTTCGCACCAAAGCGATACACGTCGGATGTATAGCGAATTTCATTGACAACAAAATCATAAGCGATGTTGAACTTGGCTATGTCATTGTCAACATCGCTGATGATCATCTCTGATCGCGTTATTTTTCCGGCTGTAGTCGGCCATGATTCACTCTGTTGAGCGCGTCTGATCAAATAACAGCCATAGGAGATCATCACGAGACTCAAGGCCAGAATGAGCAGGCTGAGGGTTTTCAGGTTGTTATACAGCGGATTGTCATACATCTGATTAATCACTCCCCACGAGCAGCAGGATCATTCCACTTCGTTTTCCTGTATGAGGGAGTCTGAACCAGACTGGTTCACTTTTTTCGGCTCAGAAAAGATTCGGGCTAATAAGACCGCAGTAATAATAAAGCTGACAATAGATAATACAAATTTCAAGTACGTTGGCCAGGGATATATCGGAACCGTGTAGGCCTTTTTATTTGGATCATAATGCTTCAGATCAAAAATCAACAGCACTACCAGATAGCTGGCTGGAAACACCAGCATGGATGTAAGAAAAGATCTTTTCTTATTCATCTTCATCAATCGAATTCCTTACTACAGGCGAGAGTCGATTTTGATCAATCAAGTTTCAACACAACGGGATGAAATAGATTGTATCCACTGCCCCAGTTCATTACAAAAATCAGGGAACGGCGAACAGGGATTTATCTGCCAATCAGGAATTTGCGCTATCACGAATTTGCACGAATGGGGAAATTCGAAACGGGGCGTGGACATGAATAACCCGACATCCCCATTCCGTGAAAAGGCTGCCGTAAACGCAATACCTGGCAAGATTTTCAGCAAGCACCCCTCTTACTAAGGAAGCGCATCGGGGAAAACCAGAAGTGTCAGGTCCAATATGGATTGGACCTGACAACATTTTTCTCACTTGGAGAAACCAGCCGGTGAATCAGAGGAGCTATGGAGCCAACCCTCTCCACCCTGGCCTCCTCAAAACATCGTCAGTCCAGCTTCTCACTGACCAGATTTCTTGCAGAAACCGTGTCGTGATAATAGTTCACCCGATGTGGCATCAGTTCTTTGTTTCCGTTTGCATCTTCAGCCGAGGTGATCAGTTGCAGGTAGCCGGAATCAGAACCGGGCAGCACGACTTCCCAATCCTGGAAGTTGTCACGTGTTGAACTCACAGGTTGACCATTGACGAGCACCTGTTTCACATCGTAATTATCCGAAGTAACGCCGCGAACCAGAATTTGCCCGGAAGGCGTTGTATCCACCCTGGTGATGACTGTGACGGGAGGCAAATCATCTTTGGGTTCAAGATCGAAATAGTCTTGGAGTGAATACGAGTAGTCCGCATCACCGGCGGCACGGGGGAAGAAGACCGTCGTGTTGACTTCGGAAAACGTCAGGCGACGATACTCATGACGGTGCATGACACAACGCCATAATCCATAAGCACAATCGTGCAGGTCGAAATCTTCCAGGCGAACACAGGGAGCCCCACAATGAAAAGCCCAATGCGAGTCCCAGACTTTTGTATTCCGTAACAGGAATGGATGCTGATAGTCAGGACCGATCCCTTCTACATCGCTGTCTTCCTTGTTAAATCTTCCGCCGGCAAAGCCTCCCAGGTTGATTGCGAACAGTCGGTGGCAGTGTGCTTCGTTTCCATCAAAACGGACGAAAGGCAGCGTGCGGATATCCACTTTTTCAGTTGATCCATCCTTTTGCAGGATGGGCAGCACCGGACTGAAATCATCCCGTTCGACAACCTCAAATCGGAAGCCGTCTTCATCACATTCTGCTGCGACATTTCTGGTGAAGGTATTCAGACTGTTGGCCCACCAGAACCCGGAACCCAGATTCGCATCATAGGGCAGAACCTGCTTGGGGAGCGGCTTGCCTCCCAGCGCCTGGACTGCGAGATTGCGATCAAAGATATTATAGACCTCGGTTCCATCTTCCAGAAAATATCCGTGACCGACGCTTTTATAACCAACGCAGTCTTTGACAACGAGGTATTGCGTGCCATGCACGGTGATCCAGCGATTATGACTGTCCCAGACTGACAGCCCTGTCAGGCTACTGCCGCGCATTGTGTCGCCAACCAGATGATAATGAATCGGATATTTACCGAGGGTATCCCGCTTCCCGAGATGCCGAAACTCTGCGTAGCTGATACTTCCCTGTGAGTCTGCATGATACATCGTATGCCCACGGACCCCATCAGGATCGGCAGACTCGACAATCACATTACGGGAAAGATTGGCGACTTCAGCCCGGTATTTACCACTTCCCAGATGATCAAATTCAAGCGGCTTATCGAAACTCACGATTTGCAGTTTGGAATCAAAGCCTCCCCAGTGACGCATCTTCGTGATTACTCTTTCTTCGGTCGTCGGATTATCAGCAACGCTGTTATCGTCCCCGTCTTTTCGATGCCGGGTACCAATGTATCCAAACTGCCGTGTGGTTCCCGAAAGAATGATGCGGTCCCCCACCTTCCAGCCGGGCAGAGGATAAGGCATCACGGCCCGCGCTTCTCCCACCTTTGCGGTTTGATAGGGGAGTTTAACCCAGGTGCGTTCCAGTGGAGCACCATGAAAATCCATACGCCCTCCGCAACAGACGATTGCCGGGCAGTTTTCTTTACTCATGCCCTCAATGTAATGCAGACGAATGAGCGCCGTATATTTTGCAGGCAACGGCGATTCAGGGCGCCCGACTTCCAGAGTCGGTACATGCTTGGCGGCGGTAAGCTGCTTCTCCGGGTTCTTCTCATCCGATTCGACAACCATCTGGCAATCGAAACCCTCTTCGCAATAGTGATCGAGTTCTTCAATTCGGATTAAGCCCACTTCGAGACGGGTATTACGATCGGAAGCGAACTTCAGTTTTCCGGAAATCTGAATTCCGCGAATCACTTCTTTGGAATCCAGGTCATACACAATCTGGTGATCTCGTTGAATTAAAACCTGGGCGCCGGCTCCAGGGACTTTGCCCCCCTTCCAGGTTTCAGGTGAGGACCAGAGCCCGTTCCTGGTAGACTGAATCACTTTCATTTCCGCATGGTTATGCGTTTCATGAGCCGAAAGAACGGAACTTCCTGTAACCAGACAGGCAAGTCCAACAATGAAATGAAAGAGTGAATGTGATTGTAAGTCTCGCATAAATTACTTCTTTAATAAAAATGATAGTTGCGGAATTCAACAGCCTGAATTACTCATCGACCTGATCGATATCCTTCGATTGACGCCGTCGCGCCGGCCGCTTTGAAATCGTCACGTTTTCGAGTTCGATCGGTGTCAGCTGGTTATTTCCTTCTTCGACGGTCACACTGATCTCTGATTTCTCAGGGTCTGCAAAACGTTTTCCCAGTTTGTTCCAGGGCTTACTGGAATCCGGATCATCGAACCAGAGAATTCCCACCTGATATTCCCCAGCCGGCGCACCATCGCCGTTCTGATAAGTCGTGAGCTGAAACATTCCCTTTTCATCGACCTTTGCCCGGGGACGGCTTCCCCGGGAATCAAATTCCTTCCCCTGGGCAGGATAAAACACCATCACGGCACCCGCTGCAGGTTCCCCGTTGATGGTTAATTTCCCTTCGACCCTCTGTAAGTCAGGCCGCACATCACTGCTTTCACAACCGTAACATAGAATCAGGCTGAAAAAAGCGATGCAACAGGAAACTCTGTAAACGAATGACTTCACGAAACACTCCAGCAAAACGCGAGGGGAGAAGATGACCGAATTAAGGTCTTAACAAACAGCGCCGTCGGGAGCACCGCTGGCACTTCATTCAAATCGTGGACCAGCGCTGCATTAAAACTCGCCGACAACTTCTCCACCTGCATAAGTACAGAGAGCAATGAAGGTAAGGTTGCTCATATTTTCGCTGAGAAATCGAACCGAGCCATCAGCGAGCGCGACTTGCACTCCCCCGGTGTGGAAGGAGAGAGGATTGGCCCATTTATTTGTCGAATTGATAAAATTCGGTCCGTAGCGAGTGACTCCATCGTCTTCAAAACCGTACATCCAGCCGGCACAGGGACCTGCCCAGTAATCAAACCATCCACCAAACTCGGGATTATTGGTAACAAAAGAGGAAGTCGTACGGTCTTTATAAATCCATTGCGATCGACCGGCAGATTCATGCACAATAATCGTGTTCGATGTGCCGTCGATAATATCCCGAAAACGTCTTCCCGTACCGCCGCCACCAAAGATTCCCAGATTGCTGTCAGCTGGAGCACCTGGTACATACACCTGATGAGAGTTGCTGTGAATTCCCCGCTGACCGGCATAGTCAGATGTAAAGGCACCTCGATCAGAAACGATCGTCCAGCCGCTTGACAGACGCATGCGCAATTCGGGTGTCATCTGGGTTCCACCTGGTGTGGAGGGACACTCAAACAGAGTGAGTTTTGTTTCAATCGCATTCTGGTTCGCGACATCCCAGAACGAAAAATCATGATCGTACAGATTTCCCAGGGCAGACTGATCGAAATAACTGAGGATCTGCGGAATCCAGCTGTTGTAGTGATAGGAACCATCGGAGCGTTGACCAAAGAATGTTTCCAGAGGAAAAATCGTATGAGTCCCCGCATAGTTGTGTAACGCTAAACCAATCTGCTTGAGATTGTTCTTGCACTGCGCCCGCCGAGCTGCTTCGCGCGCCTGTTGGACGGCAGGTAGCAATAAAGCGATCAAGATCGCAATAATCGCGATCACGACCAGAAGTTCAATGAGTGTGAACCCACGACGGGTTCGCGTTAAATTAGAACAGGACATGAGTACCTCCGGAGTTGGTCTCTAAAGAATGACAACACAGACCAGGATCAGCTTTGATCAGGGTCGTCTTGCAGGTAATTCCGGTGGGGCTTGCATTGGAAACGCTGGCAGGGAATCACGGAAGAGGGTGACTAAACTTATTGAGAATGAATCTCATTCTCACTGCGATGAGCTTATAGCGTTCTCGTTCTAATTCAAGAGACTTCCAGCGAATATTTCTAAAAATATGCCTTCCGATTCAGAAGAGTCCGTTGAAACCTGAACCACTCGCTATTCAGATCTAAATCTCTACTTTGAAACGGAATTCTGATTGCATCCATGCTAAGAGAATTTATCAAAAGGCTTTAGAGTTAACCCACAACTTCCAGAGCGAGACATACATACGAAGCATCCGAATCCCCGGTAAGAATTTGCTTTCCTCAGAAAGGTCAGTTAACTGCATCTCGAATGGAGGGACCACATATCGCATTGATATGTCATATTGATTCAACGATCTACAAGTTTGAATCAGCTTATTCATCAGGCGGGGCCTGTTGTTCGAGTGCCTCGCGAAACTCACGGGCCCGCGGGTCGAGGGTCACCAGCAGGAACTGATACCAGACATTATCTTCCGGCTTTCCTTCAGCGATGCGACGATAACACCACTTCATCGGCATGAATTCCGGCTTGTCTATCTCGTCCGTAAACTGGAGCGTGACGATTTCCGTTTCCGGATCATACTTCCATTCACTCTTTTTGACGGACTTGATGACCTCTCCAATGTAAGCCCCCCACAGATTAGACCAGGCTACGGGGGCGAGAGAACGACGGTCGCGGGAATCCCGCAGATAATGTTCACGCTCCCTGGCAAGTATCTTCTCAACTTCCTGAACTGATTCCGGT
Source organism: Gimesia maris (assembly GCF_008298035.1). Lineage (NCBI taxonomy): Bacteria > Pseudomonadati > Planctomycetota > Planctomycetia > Planctomycetales > Planctomycetaceae > Gimesia > Gimesia maris. The sequence goes on along the minus strand of NZ_CP042910.1, from coordinate 1,158,762 downwards.
GAGTAACCCAGCTCGACATTGAACTGATCGTGAGCCAGTTGAACGGCCTGTTCTGCCTGTTTTTTCATGTGACCGGACACCCCCAGCCTCTGTATTTCCGGCAGCCGAACGTAGTAATGACTCAACTGCACACAGCTGACTACTCCGAGCAGCACAAGCAGAATCGTCACATAAAGCTTGAGATTACTTTTTTGGGGGCTGCTGTTTCGTCAGTCATGTTCTCGACATTACTTCAACAAATCGTGGATTTTAAAACTGTGAAGAGAGCCCCTCTTTCCCGGAACCGGCTCTCTACGAAAACCAGCGGGCGGCAACGATGGCTTCGCCGGCGATCAGCAGTTTGCGCCAGCGGGGCAGGCCGCAACGGGTGGCGTAGACGTTATAGTCCATGCGTTCCATCTCCGTGAGGATGCCGCCGTAGATGCGATGCATGGCTTTCAGGATGCGCTGCCCTTCCGGCGAGAGATAATCAAACAGCCGTTCTGAACTCTGATAGTAACTGCGGGCACGGTCGACTTCGAACTGCATCAGTTCGCGAAACCGCTCATCATAAATCTGTGACTGGATGTCAGCTCGAGCATATCCGAAGCGGTCTAAATCTTCCTGGGGTAAATAGACGCGGCCCATCTGAATGTCTTCCCCCAGATCGCGCAGAATATTCGTCAGCTGAAATGCAATTCCACATTCCACCCCGGCTGCGAAGGCCCGCTCATCGTGAAATCCCCAGATGTGAATGCAGCATAATCCGACCACTCCCGCCACGTGGTAACAGTACTCTTTCAATTGCTCAAAGGTCGCGAACGTGACCGGCTGCAGATCGGATTCGACGCCGGTGATCACTGCGAAAAAATAATCATGGGGGATCCGATAACGTTGAATCACATCCCCCAACGCCGGGAAACAGGGATGAAATGGCGTTGCGTCTGGATCTGTCTGGTCTTCGAGGACCTGATGCAATTCCCGTCGCCAGATTTCTAATGCATCTCCACGATCGGCCAGACTCAAATCGGACTGATCCCCCAGGTCGTCCACCGTGCGCATGTACGCGTACAACACACACATCGCCTGGAACTGCTCTTTTCGCAACGCCAGAAATGAATAGTAGAAATTCCCCGCAGTCTGTTTTGCCAGTTGCTGGCAATAAGCATACGACTCGGACAGGCGTGTATTCATTGAATCTCTGGGAATAGTACAAACAGGGAACAGGCGATTACGGACTTCCATCTTAACTACACAAACTTCAATTTGAAATCCGACTCCCCACACCGTCGGGACATCCATTCATAAATATTTCATAATGTCAGTTCACAGTCCATGTTAACGACTAATTCGTCAGCAGCCCCGCGCATGCAATCCCGTTCACCTGCCTGCTCTCTCTGAATTATTTTCCCCTGGCGTTGCCTGTAACCTGTATAAAACAGACGAATCCGCTGCTGTTCCCGTTCTTTCCAGCAGTTCAATTCATGATGACGTATTACAGTTATCCCGGCAGCCACAGTACGTAAGAGACGACCTGTGGCACACACCATACTCTTTTGCAATTTACTTGCATTAGACATTGACTTCTGCAATCGTTATGCAATAATGATTGCATTGTCAGTATTCATTAAACATACCTACCCGCTGAGACCTGGAGTCGCGTGATGCAGAAAATCAAACCGGCACGACGTGGATTTACCCTGATTGAACTTCTGGTTGTGATCGCCATCATTGCGATCCTGATTGCCTTACTCTTACCGGCTGTTCAACAGGCACGGGAAGCGGCCCGTCGCAGTACCTGCAAGAACAATCTGAAACAGATCGGACTCGCGCTACACAACTATAATGAGACTCACAGCATTCTCCCCTCCGGCTGGATTGGTGTGCAACCTGGTGTGGGTGCCAATGTGGAATACGGCAGTGGCTGGGGCTGGGGAGCGATGATCCTTCCCTTCATGGATCAGAGCCCGTTATACAATAAGATCAACTTTAGTCTCGATATTAACGATGGTGCACAGACCCCGGGTATTATTGACGTAACGCTGTCCGCATTTCTCTGCCCTTCCGACCCCGGTTCCAATACGTTTGAACTGGAAGAAGCAGGAAGTCCCGGCACAATACTGGCAGTACTGGCGCGGGCCAACTATATCGGCGTGTTCGGCAGTGAAGAGCTGGATGATTGTGAAATTGTTACGCCGGGAACGAATTGCCAGAGTTCTGGAGTATTTTATCAAAACGGTAATACCCGTTTTCGTGATATCACAGACGGCTTGTCCCAGACCCTGTTTGTGGGAGAACGCAAAACCGATGCCACCGCCGGTTGGTATTCTACCTGGGTAGGTGCCGTCCCTGAAGGCGCGGAAACCTTTGCCCGCGTGCTCGGCGCTACTGATCATGTTCCCAATGATCCCGCCTCCCATTTTGATGATTTCAGCAGCCATCATACTGGGGGTGCCCAGTTCCTGTTTGGCGACGGACGTGTGCGGTTCATTTCAGAAAACATCGACAAGACGGTTTATCAGTCTCTGTCGAGTATCAGAGGTGGTGAACTGACCAACTTTGAATGATCTTACATCAAAAGTTTGCTACGCGAACAGCAGGCTCTGTAAGCAACGACCAGTCATTTCATTCTATGACTGGTCGTTTTTTTATTGCAGAAAAACAGATCGGGATTAACTGTCCCTGGCATTCCTGCCCACATGCCGAGATTTTTTTAATTTTTCCGATGCCGACTGCTCACCGCTGAATAATCCGACCCCGGTGCCCACGATGTTCAAGATCTACCCTGTTTCAGCGATTTCTACTGGTTGGAGCTGGATGTTTATACCGATGCCTTCGAAATACGGGCCCTGCAATGAATTTCTGAGCACTCACATCCCACTTCGACTCTTGAGTCTGAGACGGGATTCTCCTAGAATAACCGGCCGGGCAGTCAGAGTGATAAACTGCCGTCTCTGTATTCAGAAAGAGTTTTGAAATGAACCGATTCAAACTGACACTGGTTATGCTGTTTACACTGGTCCAGTGCCCGCAACTGTTTGCTCATCCGGGACACGGAGCACAAGAAACCGTCAATCCCAATGGAATTTTGCATTATCTGACAGAACCGGTTCACGTGATTCCTTTTATCATTATTGCTGCGATTATCGGCCTGTTGATTGGCGGAAAAAAATTCATGCAGCGGTTACGCGATCAGCGTCAGAAAGTGGTTGTTCGCGTACCCAAGCGTCGCAAGTAAGCCACGTCAATTCACTGCAGCTTCCGCACGCTGGAGATACGTTTGAATGGCCCGCTGGTACGTCTGCCCGGCTGTCTTCCGTTCTGATTCTGCGATTTTCAGATGGCGATTTTTCCAGAGCAGCTTGATGGTCTCCGCACACCAGAGCGCACTTTCGCGCGAGGCCCGAATCGGCTGATTCGCCACGATGACATTCACCGGATTGGTGTGCAGCTGAGGAAACTGACGCAGGGCAATCCAGCTGCTCTTTTCTACTGGAACATCAAACTGCAGGGAATGGATTTTTCCATCGGCGGGAACCGTCTGCTGTCCCACGACGCTTCCATTCATAACGATTTCCACAAGGCGTTTGCCGGCGGTCACATATTCGGAATGACGAGGTGCATGTAACACACGCGTGTCTCCCGCTGCCCGGCGGCCTTCAGGGGGATCAAGCAGACCGTAGGCCACCGCCCGCGGCGTTTCCGGCGCAAAGGCGACTTTCGCTGTGATCTTCACCTTGCCCGGCAGTTCCAGTTGAATGTCCTCAAAACCGGGCGCGACATCATTGACCAGAAATTCGAGTGCATGCGCATAGCCGTCTGAAACATAACTGCGTCCCTGCCTGATTCCCTGGCACCACTGAGTGAAATCTACTTCAGACTGCTGCCCGAGTTGCACGTAGACGCGCCCTTGTCCGACCCGCCGACTGCTCATGCAGGGAAAGTCGGTTTCGCCACTGACCTTCAGAGGAAAACCGCAGTTCAAGATATGATACCAGGTATTCCATTCCGGTATGCGTTCGGTATCCATGGCGCTGATAAAGTCACAGACCCCTTCCGCCGTACTGACGCAGATTTCCATCGCCCCGCCCCCGTTCATTTCGGGAACCGCCAGGTTCGGCAGCTGGTCGGCAGCCTGTTCCAGTGCCTGCGTTAATTCATCCAGTGTTAACTGCCGGTTCCCATCCGCGTCGATCACTGGAAAGGCAGCGGGTAGAAGTCCTGCTGCTGCTTCTTCCGGATTGAGCGTTTTCGATTTGTCCTGATCCAGTTCCCGGATTAACCGTTGTGCCGCGAGGGGTGGATTGACGCGCAATGCCGAATGAGGAAAGCCGGTCACGCCCCCCTGCTCTTTACACCAGCGCAGCACGGGCACCGTCCAGCTGGGCCAGCCTGTCGTGGTTCCCAGAGTGCCGGGATATGTCTGATTCTGTAAGTTCAACAGACAGACATGCCCGAGGGCAGCAGATCCGAAGCCGCTGATTTCCAGGTCATACTTGAGCAGGGTCAGGGGCTCGCTGACGCGGTCTGCCGTCGAAGCAAAAAACTGGCGCTGGACATCAAAGCAGGGACCCCAGGTCAGAACACAACCTACATTCAAACCTTCCCCCTTGACCTGATTGAACATGTCCTGAGGCGTGACTCCTTTAGTAGGATTATCGTAATGGGCACAGCCGGCGGCATGAATGTGATGATCACCGGAGTAAAAGCCGAACGCGCGCGGGTTCACCCAGCGTTTCAGACTCACTTCCAGTGTCTGCTCTTCCTCTGCGGAGATCTTGACCTTGCGAGTCAGTCTCTGATATTCCGGGCCGCGACTATACTCCATTTCCAGTTCGCCGGCAGGCAGCATCACGGTATCGCCATCCTGCCGATAGATCTGGGGTTGAAAAAAGAAATCGGGAGCCAGCCGTTTGGCCTGCAGGGGATAGACGCGTTTCTGTGAATCACGAAACAGCAGCCGCGCTGCAGTAGGTTTTCCATCAAAGTCTAATATGGATAGTTTGACAGGCACAGCAGGCCGCACATCAAACAGGACCGGCACCTCACCCCGAAAACCAAGGTCCTGCGTACCCGCTCCCACATCGAAAGCCAGCGTGGCTTCCCGTTTTCCTGACTCATGACAGTAAATCAGGGCGAGTACATACTCGACTTCCAGGCCACTCAGCTTGACGGTCATCGGGCTTGCCTGAAACAGTTCGACTTCCAGAAAACGATCTGTCGCGCCGGCTTTGTTTTCGTTCCGGTTCAATTCCGGTTGCGCCTGCCGCTTGAGTGAATTCAATGCGGCTCCCGAATAGACAGGACCTGCCTGGGGGCTGGAAATCTGCAACTGCCGGGTCACCGTACTGTGATTGACCACCTTCACCACGAACGGCGTAAAGCCTCCCTGCTGCAGCACAGCAACAGCGGGTCCGCGTGCGACTTTCGTCCGTACTTCCGGGTTCAGCGAAACGAGGCACAAGACTTCCGAATCGAGTAACTTCTGAATCGTAGCAGCATCCCGTTGATCGCAGGCAGTATTGAGTTTCTGAACCAGCGGCGCGGGTAACGGTGCCCCCAGATAGTCGAGCGCGGAAATGAGCCGTTTCACATTTGCTGCCAGCGGCTGTCCTTCCACTTTTTCTACTGCAGGAGACTCCGCCTGTAGTTCAGTTGACGCACAGAATAACAGGCACACAATCAGGAAAACCAGGCACATCAGGTGTCTTGGGTTCCTGTCAGAAGCAGTACGTTCGGCGTTCATCATACTGTCCCCGTCAAATGCAGAGCACGGCAGGCAACTGCTGTTTCTACTCTACGGAAAATTTATGGATGGTGGTCTGTTCGTAAACCTGGCCTGGTTTGAGAATCGTACTGGGGAACTCCGGCTGATTGGGCGAATTCGGAAAATGCTGTGCTTCCAGGCAGAGCCCGCCATTTTTCGGATAACCTCCACTGGCGGGTGTGCCATCCAGAAAGTTCCCGGTATAGAACTGCACGCCCGGTTCGGTCGTGTAAACTTCCATCACGCGGCCCGACCCGGGATCTTTGACCCGCGCACAGAATGCAGGCTTCTTTTCACTGGAATTAACGACCCAGCAATGATCGTAGCCCCCTGCGACCTGATCGATCCGCTCACCAATTTTGTGTGCAGACGTGAAATCCATGGGTGTGCCTTTGACCGACTTCAGCTCACCCGTCGGAATCGCTTCGTCTGTCACAGGCAGATACTGGTCACAGTTGAGAACCAGTTCATGATCCAGAATCTTACCTTCACCGGCCAGATTCCAGTAACAGTGGTTGGTCACATTGATGGGAGTTTCCTGATCGCTGGTCGCGGTATAATCAATTTTCAGTTCGTTGTTGTTATTCAGCGAATAGATGACTTTTAATGTCAGCTTACCCGGATACCCTTCTTCGTCGTCCGGGCTGACCAGGCTCAACCGCACGCCGACTTCGTCTTTCGTACTGAAACTTTCTGCGGCCCAGACCTTCTTATCAAAGCCCGATTCCCCGCCGTGCAGATGATTGGGAGGAATATTCTGAGCCAGTTGATACTCTTTTCCGTTTAAAGAGAATTTTCCGTCCTTGATTCGATTGGCATAACGACCACAGATGGCACCGAAATAAGGGCCTTTATTTTCATACGCAGCCAGCGAATCAAACCCCAGCGTAATATTTTCTGATGTCCCTTCTTTGTCGGGCAGATACACCGAGGTCACGATCGCACCATAGTTAATGATATTGACGCTCGTCCCTTTTTTATTCGACAGCAGAAACTGAGTAATCTCCTGACCATCCGCGGTGGTTCCATACGGCTCTTCCTGAACGGTCAACTGATATTCACTTCCGGTATTCATGTCTGCATCCTTCGCACTGGTTTGATCTGAAGCGGCCTTTCTGGAGTCAGGAGAAGGAGACTTTTCCTCTGAACAACCTGAAAGCAGAATTAAAGCGCTGATGATTCCACTCCAATATTTCCGTTGCATCATTAAAAGTCCTCTCGCTACCGACGGGATGTAATTGACAGGCTCAGTCCGAATGTCTCTCCAGACCAGAATAACAAATCCCCATGCAAATGTAATGCAGAAAGAAGATCGCTTACCTGCTCCTTTCCCAGACAGGGTAGCAGGCTTCCCAGATTGAATTGCATACCGGAAAGTGACCCGGTCGACGAATCTTCGGCTGTGGAACGGAAGGAGTCCGCCGGGCAAATTGAGCGAGTTGCTTCACAGGCTCAAAAAACCTGGCTCGGTCTGAGATAAAAAAGAGATTCCGCTTCTGGAAACATCAACAGACTTTGTTCGATTCGAGGCATTCGCAATCTGGTGAAAACTTATCTATTCGCCCGGACACTAATTTTGGGTTAATATTTCAAGACATTGATGTTAACAAACGCCATAAACAATTATATTAAAATACTTTACAACATATTAAGATAGAATCACGGAATCCTCCCCAAAACAAATGTGAGAGGGGTATAATTAAAGACAGGCGAATTGATTTGGAGAATATTTAATTCTATTCCAGAATCTTTACTAAATTCCCATCATTTCTCCTCTCTCTGGCGTAGTAATAAACAGAGCGTGTCAAATAACGCGGAGAGGGGAGGTAGACATGCAGTTAGAAATGGTCGATAAAAAAATTGAGGAACGAGATTCTTTACCTTCGGGGGGCGTAACAAGTGATGCCCGTCTGGTAGAAGCAGCTCGCAAGGGAGACGACAGCGCATTTGGCGAGTTAGTCCTGCGTTATGAGCGCAGATTGATTCGTGTGCTGATTCAGTTCGTCAAAAGCCCGGACCTGGCAGAAGATCTGGCACAGGATACATTCCTGAAGAGCTATGAACGTCTTGATCAATTCGATACATCCAGGAGATTTGGTCCCTGGCTGTTCCGGATCGGGGTCAATCAGGCTCTGGATTATCTGCGTAAACAAAAGCGAAGAGGCTGGTGGCTGTTATTCAGTGACAGTCCATCGGATACTCCTTTCGATCCTTCAGTACCGGATCCAAGGAACAAGCTTGATATCAATCAGGAAGTTCAGGCAATCCTTGAAGAAATTCCTGAAAAGTATCGAACGGTGCTCGTATTGCGTGATCTTGAGAATTTTTCCACATCAGAAATCGCTGCAATCCTGGACCGAAAAGAAGCAACCATTCGCTGGCGGCTGGCTGAAGCAAGAAACCGTTTTCAGAAACTGTGGTCTAATCGTCAAAATGTAGAAAGCTCCATGTCGGGCAAGGAACAATAAGACATGTACTGCGCACAATGTAACGGTTTGAAATCGCGAGTCGCTCTGGCAGTCGGAAACGATCTGTCGGACGCCGAGCTCAAACTACTCGAAAAACAACTTAAAAACTGTGAGCAATGTCGCTCACAATATGAACAGCTGCAAAAAAGCTACGAGGCACTGCAAAACCAGTTTGACAGTGCTCCGGTTCCTTCTTTGCAGGATAGTGTCTGGCCGCAGGTGTCTGCAAAAATTGCCGCCCGTCGCCGGAAAAACAGACCGACGCGATTTAATGTGCTGCTGCCGACACTGACAACGGTTGCCTGCTGTCTGGCTCTCATGCTGGTTACCAATAAACCGCGATTAGAGCAACAGCCATTTGCTCCTGCTACGGAATCGATTCATCCGCTGAATCCCAACGTGAATCACAATTTTATGAATGCAGGCAGTAATCCCCTCCGCGATTTTTCCGATCAGCAGTGGGACTCGTCGTCAAAACAGTCGCTGGAACGTCAGATGAACCCTTATGGATACGAGTTACCTCGTCTCCGGCACGATTCTGTAAACACTCACCAGTTACATTCGGTTAAATTCTAAGTTCAACACCTCATTCCTGAACTCAGGCTGGTCAATCGACCAGCCTTTTTTTTATGATATCAGCAAAGTCACATCCCTTCATCAACCAGGTGGCATGTCTCTGTCTCAGGAAATGAACTCTGCTTATGTCGATCACCGTCTCACAAGCCTCACCGGAAGAGTGGCCTGAAGCATCCGCTCTCATCTTTACTGATGCAGCAGAAGTTGATCAGGACCGGCAGATCAGAGAGTTTCTCGAAACGATCAAAGCCGATCAGAACGGTCACAAACAGCTGCTGGTGGCGCGCGAGAACGAAACACTGCTGGGAGCAGGCGTCCTGATATTTACGGATGCGGCAACGGCATTTTTCTGGCCACCCTTTACATCACGCACTGATTGCGCCTCAGCGTTACTGCAGGAGATGGCGGCCCGCATCGACCAGTCTGAAGTCAGTATCGGGCAGGCCCTGCTCGAACCCGGGCAACTGAACCTGAGACGGTTATTGACACAAAATGGATTCCCTCATCTGACAAATCTGCTGTTCATGCGACACCCGCTGACCAACGTGCCAGGCCAGGGGTTGCTGGAGACGGAACACATCCAGTGCGTCCCCTTTGATGAACAGACAAACCGACCGCGTTTTCTGAAAATGCTGGATCAGACACACCGGTTCTCATTCGACTGTCCGGCTCTCAATCACTGCCGTACTGCCGAAGAATCTCTGGAATCCCATCGCAGTTCGGGTGATTCTGATCAGAAGCACTGGTATCTGTTTCAACATGATAATACCGACCTGGGAGTGCTGTTGTTATCCGAGCATCGGGCCGATCAACTCTGGGAAGTGGTCTACATGGGAGTCGCGCCGGAACAACGTGGTAAAGGATATGGTGCCGCCTTTATCGAATTTGGCCTGCAACAGGCGCTGGCCCATCATCAATCCGCTCTAATGCTTGCCGTCGATCACAAAAATTCTTATGCGATAAAGATTTATGAAGATTCTGGTTTTATCAGACAGAACACATTAAGCGTGCATGCGCGCATGCGTTCGCAATTTTCAGAAAAAAAACCGAAAATTCATTAACATGTTTTGAACACGCGGATGATGAGTCTGGTAAATATTTTTTTGACCAAAACTGTGATTTTCTGCTGGTAAAACAGCTTTTGATTTCGGTCTGAAAATTCTGTAAAAAATCCGCCGCGTTTCTGTTTGACTCTCTGAGGATTCAAGCTAGTATCAGTCCCACTGAATGAGTAAACGCAGCGTCGACGAAGACCAATGCCTTAAATCTTTTCGGCGCCGCAAACAATGGAGCTTTTTAGCGCATCATTTCTTTATATACCTCACAACCATGATCGATACGGAACGAGCAGGATTTCGCTCTTTCCCGTATTATGGGTGGAGATGTTGCGCGCGGGGGGAGGGTGCAAGATGCAACCCACGTCTTTGGCAGTGGAGGGTACGCTTTGTGCTGAATCAGCCGGGCGACCAACGGAAGCCAAGCTGGGGCCTGTTACAACCGAATCAGACGAGCAAGCAGTCTTTCGATTGCTGGCACAACAAGTCGGTCAGCGCAGTTACCAGAACTGGTTCGCAGGAAAAGTCAGTCTAAAGCTGGAAGCCAATCTCCTCATCATGGGAGTGGCCAGCCCGTTCTTACTGACCTGGATGCAGAAAAAGTTTTCCTCCGAGATCAACGCAACGGCGATCGCCTGTATCGGCCCTGCAGCTGAATATCGCTTTGAAGTCGATCCGGTGCTGGCCCGTCAGGAACTGAGTTCGAAAGGACAGGCTGACGCTGCTAGAGTGACTGCGGAAACCGCGGACCGCAAGTCTTTGACGAATTCCGATCAGAAATCAGAGCGCATCGATGGCGGTCACAAACCGACGCAACCGGCTCCTTATAAAGGAAGACGCTTTGCTGATCTGTCGACCTTCATCACTGGAAAATCGAATCAACTAGCCTATATGGCGACACAGCAGGCGAGCGAACAGCCAGGGGCTCTATATAACCCACTGTTCATCCACGGCGGAGTCGGCCTGGGTAAGACACATCTCCTGGAAGGATTCTATCGTAAAATCCGTCAGCAGTACCCTTCCCTGCAGGTTGTGTTTCTGACAGCAGAGTCGTTCGGGAACTACTTTTCCAAAGCATTGCAGGAACGATCTCTGCCTGGTTTTCGCCAGCGGTTTCGAAACGTGGATGTTCTGATCATTGATGACATCGACTTTTTCGAATCCAAACACAACTTTCAGGAAGAACTGTTACACACGATCAAACACCTGGAAAGCCATGGCAGACAACTGATCTTTTCCTCCGACCGGCACCCCCGCCTGTTAACGAAAATGAGTGAAGAACTCACAACCCGTTTTCTTTCAGGACTTGTCTGCCGGGTGGAATCACCGGAGACAGAACTGCGACTGCAGATCGCCCGCCAGCGTGCCTTACAGCTAAAAACTCCGATTACCGATGGCGCACTGGAGTATGTTGCCAGACGCTTCTCGCATAATGTACGGGAACTGGAAGGTGCCATGAACTGCCTGCAGACCTGGCATGTGATGACAAAGCAGAAGATCACCACAACCATGGCGCGCCAGGTTCTGGCCGACCTCGAACGGGACTGCATCCGTATTATTAAAATGGATGACATTAAACAGATCGTCTGCACGACGTTTGGGATATCAGAAGCCGATCTGAAATCGTCTCGCCGTTCCAGAAATGTCAGCCAGCCACGCATGCTGGCCATGTTCCTTGCCAGGAAACTGACTCAGGCTGCCTACAGTGAAATCGGAGACTTCTTCGGAGGCCGCAATCACAGCACGGTGATGTTTGCCGAGAAAAAAGTTCGTCAATGGCTCAAAAACCAGGATTCAATCCGGGTCGCATTACAGGACTGGTCCACCGAAGAAATCATCGAATCTCTGGAGCAGCAACTGCTGGCCAGTTAATCAGCCCACGTTAAGTGTGACCGATTTAATATCGGCTCTGAGGATTAGAGTACTGACCTGGTACCGGGACAGGCTGTGCTCCCCACTGGAACCGGGAGGGAGCAGGTTGATTCTGATTCGGATTCATGAGTCCCTGCCGATTCTGGTCTGCTGACTGTTGACTTGCCTGATAAGCGCCCTGTTGTGCACCCTGCTGTAAATCTCCGGCTGTGGTCCGCATGTTCGCCGGAGCGAAAGCCGGATTGGTGGAATACATGGCTGATTGAGGAAGCTCCGAAGGAAACTGGGGAAAGCCTCCGGCATTCTGCACGGGTTGCATACCCTGTCCCTGGTATCCATTCTGCGAGACAGGTTGATTCGAATATTCATAACCCGCCTGCCGCACACCACCGATTGACTGCTGTTGCTGCTGATAGGCTGGCTGATCAAACTGCACCTGGCGAATATTCTTGCCGCCCGGCTGAAAGACATTCTGCTGAGGAACCTGGGCCGATGCCGGTATCAATGTACCGACCTGCATCTGCGGACTCCTTAAAGGTGCATTACCGTCTGCCGTCTGTTGTGCCTCCGCGACCGGGAACATCTGGCCGGGGCCGGCGTTCATTCCAGTTCTTGCTGCTTCTCGCATCTGTACCTGATCTGCATTCTGCTGCAGGTTCTCTGAATATTGATGTTCCGTATTCAGATTCTGTTGAGTCGAATTAATGCGATAATCGGGAAACTGTCCCGGAACCTGGTATTGATTGCCATGCATGGGTTGTCCCGCCTGAGGCATATTAACGGGTAATCGTTGCTGTGGCATCTGTTGCTGACCAGACATGTTGCTCCCATAAGGCATGTTCTGGTTTTGTCCCTGCTGCGCCTGAGGAAAGTTCTGTCCTGCCTGATTCTGGTATTGCTGGTTCAGAGATTGATTTTGTCGTGTCTGCTGCACGGGTTGATTCTGCTGCTGCTCCTTCATGGCCCAGTAATTGGAAGCATCAACGGCCTGGCTGATTTCAGGATCTCCCGCGGGAGGCCATGCCTGAATCTGTACGTCAGGATCTGCATACTGCTGAGGAGCAGGCTGAGGAGCATGAACCAGATGCTGACGATTGTCCTGATAAGGTAATGGATTCTGAGGCGCACTGGCGGGCGGTGATATCATTGATCGCTGAGGACTGATGGCAGGCAGTTCCTGGCCGGCATCACGGGTCTGAACCGCTTTTTCCCGTTCGCGTCTCATCATTTCTGCGATCTGCTGAGTTGGATTCAGCCCTGACTGATTCATGGCAGGCGCAGTTGGTTGTCCCTGGTATTGCATAATCCCGTTCTGGCCCGTTGCATATTGAACTGGCTGTTGCTGTTCTGTCTGGACCTGTTCTACCGGTTGAATGCCGGATGACAGATTCGCAGGTGCAACCCGCTGCACGTTGTGTTGTGTCGTTCCAGACTGGGCAAGACTCATCTCGGGATTGACCCCGGGGAACAGTTGAGCAAATTTCTGCCGCGCCTGTGCTTCATCGCTGGTCATCCGAAACAGGGCCAGCGCCTGGTCATATTGCCCCGTGCGACCATAGTACCAGCCCAGGTGATCGAGCGAACGCGTGTGACGGGGTTGGTATTTGAGTGCTTCCCTTAGATATTTTTCACCGTAGTCGTCCCGTCCTTGCAACATATACGAATAGCCGATATCACTCAGCAGATTGACGTTGCCAGGATCCAGTTTCAATGCTTTCAGGTAATACGCTTCTGCCGCGGGAAAGTTTTTCTTTTTATCCTCAATGATTGCCAGTCGATGCAAGGCTTCAAAATGATTGGGATCCATCACCAGTACACGCTGGTAGTAGCCTTGTGCTTTTTCCAGGTTCCCTGACCGATCCGCATCGTAGGCCAGACTCAATTCCTGCTGTATTGTCGCTCCCGCTACTTGCGTAGGTGCTGTCTGCGGAGAACTGATCGGCAGTGCCTTGGACTCTGCCAGAGCAGGGGATTTATTGATTTTCTGATCCAGGATCGGAATCTCTGCCAACTGTTCCGTATCACCCAGTTCTCCATTCCGTTTGCGCCGGTCCATACGACCTTTTTTCCGCTCCTCTGCCATGGCGACTCTCAGTTTCTTCTGGATGTCTGACTCGCTCTTTTTCTCTGAAGCATTTTGTGCCAGGTCATCAGAGGGCTGTAAACTCCTCGCAAAAGAACCGGACTGACAGCCATTGAATAAGAGAAAACAGCAGGACAGGACTGCGAGATGTTGAAACATTCGAGCTTTCATCGGGTATCAACCTTGATTCAGCGAGGGAAGATCGCTCAGTTTAATTCGACTCAATTTGAAATGGACTAAGTGCCCTCAATCATGACCAGAATCGGCAACGGGAATTCCAGAAGTCTGATCGGAAAAATCAGATCTTTTCTGACGGAAATACCAGCAGCCTGAAACTCAGCCCATCGATTGAAAGCGGAGAAATGTGATATTGTGATTTGGTAGGAATAGATATGAGAGAGAAAGGTATCAGGCGCGGATTCTATGCCGATCGCGGAATCATGTCGATACGAATTTTCGAATGGGGATCGAAACTGGCTGATCTCGGCAATCCAAGCCATTCTCAATCGCCACCAAATTTGCATAAACCACTTCTATTTAAAAACTTAAAACGCCGCAACATAGAATCTGCTGCGGCGTTTCTGTATCTGTATTTCAATGATTTTGGTGTAAGGTGAGCTTAAAATCGATTAAAATCCAACGCCCCCGCCACCACCACCACCGCCGAATCCACCACCGGCGCCACCGCCGCCGCCGAATCCACCGCCTACACCGCCCCGCGTCGAGATGAACCGATAGTAGTCGATTTCTGCTTCGCGTGAATTCAGGGATCGCCCGTAGGGAGTCGAGACAATGGTCCGCTGGTCGGCGTCCTGATTACCCAGATCGGTCAGAATGCGGGCCACCAGCTGACGCCGATAGGCGTCCAGTTCCGGAGCATAGTTGTTATCACTACGTTCGACGATCACAGGATAGGGCGCACTACGCATGCGGGCGCCGATTTCGAGAATATGATCTTTTCCGTTTGTCGTCAGCTCGGCACTGTTATCAATAAATTCATTGCGATTGATAATAAAATCAACCGCTTCCGCATTCGATTCCATCGTGTGATAATGCGCACGGTTCACACTTCCCAGGGGATAAACATCGGGAATAGCAAAAGATCGTTTATGCATGCCCCAGTTGCCTCCACCGCCTCCCCAGCGGCAGCAACCGGCAACCAGCAGTATACAGCTGGATGTCAGAATCAGTTTTTGAAAGATTGAAAAACGGGCCATCATGTCCCTCAGTCGTTTTACGACAACGTAGTCACTGCCTGGATATTAAAAGTACGAAAGCGTCTCCCGGAAGAAGACTCGTATCGCGATTATTAAAATTTCATTGCGACATCAGTTCGCTGTAAGCTTTCCGATGTCAGTCTAAAATCAGAGCTGAATCCTTACTCCCCACCAAACAGGGAAAATCTGGATTGAGCAGGTTTCGGTTCCGCTGAGGCACGTCTCATTTGCGGATCGACGTAACCTGCAGGCTGGATAAACGAATTGTTCTGGCTCTCAGCAGAATTATTCTGGAACCGGTTCTTGATCATTTGCGTAAATCTGCCAGAACGCTGTGGTACTTGGGCCCCCTGATATTGTCCGGGTGCATATGCCTGAGGTCCATTACTGGCCGCAGGCGCTGGTGGCGGAGGTAATGGTTGATGTTGATTCGAGTGTGCTGGATTTCGTGGATTCACCGGCTGCGTCGGGAATGAGCCACGCGACTGGGGAACCGGTAGTGCGGCAGGCCCCTGCTGGTAGGTTCCGGTCGCCGCGGGTGGATAGTAGGGTGAAGCAGGAGCCGGGTTGAACGGCTGGTAACCTACTTCAATTCCCTGGCCGGCACCGCGACCATAAGGCTGCAACTGATAGACGGCTGTGTCCGGAGCCCCTTCTGTCATTGCGTATTTATACAATTCTTTATCCTGAGGTACTGTCACTTCAAAACCAGGATAGGGAGGAACTTCATCCTCTTCCATTGGTCTCACGAGTTGTGGAGTTACCGTAATCAGCAATTCCGACTCTCCCTGACTCGACTGTTTTGAACTGAACAGGTAGCTGCCCACCAGCGGAATTTCTCCCAGCCAGGGAATACGAGTCACCCCGGTTGAAGAATCGTGTCCGAATAAACCGGCCAGAACAATGGTCTGCCCTTCGCGTAACTCGACCGTCGTCTGTGCTCTACGCGAATTCAATCCGGGAATTCCCTGTACCGAGTTGCCATCGTTAATCTGGCTGTATTCCGGCACAATTCGCATCCGAATCAGATCTTTATCAATCACAATCGGCGTCACGACAATGGAGGTACCAAAACCGCGGAATGTTGTTGAAGTTCCCTGCGCACCGCCAACGCCCACAATCGTCGGAACCGCAAACTCACCCCCGGCCAGAAAGCTCGCCGAGTGACCACTCAGGACCGTTAAAGTCGGGCGGGCCATAATTTTGGTCGTACCATTCTGGGCCAGCGCATTGATCAGAACATTCACTTCACCGGCTTCAAAGATACCCGTCAAGGTGGAAGGAACTCCCCCCATTGATGATCCCAGAAACTGTCGACCACCGTCAAACAGCACACTCAAATCCACACCCAGCTGCCTCATCATCGTACGGTTCATTTGCGCTATCGTCACATGGATCATCACCTGGAATTCACCCGGGATCTCTAACATGTTGACAATAAATGAAGAGGCGTAGCCATTGTTTCCTATTCCATCCAGCACACCCCCTGCTGCACCATAACCGCCCCCATAAGCGCCGCCGGCTCCATAAGGCTGAGGTCCCCCCAGGTTTCCTTCATAGTTGATCACTTCACCGCGAATGACGGACAGAATGTTTGCCGCTTCCGTCGCATCAGAGGCCTCTCCCTTGACAATAATTTTTCGTGAGAGAGGGATCAGATACACTTTACTGTTCGGAAAGAGTACCGCAATTTTCCGTTCCAGCTTTCCGTAATCAATCCGCCGCTGACCTTCCAGGCTGGGATCCTGAATCGTATGCACGAGATAAGTAATCGGTGTGTCATCACCTTCAAACCACAACGTTAAGGTTGTTGTTCCCAGTTCCAGACCCACAATGGAGATTTCTGTGGGTGAGTACGTCACGAATTCAATTATTGAAGGATCAGCGATCGCATAACGACGAATACGTGAATTCGTAATGATCAGCTGACTGCGACGGATGATGATTTCCATCTCATCAAAAATACCGGGAGTCGACCGGATCTGAGTCGGCAGAGGTTTCCGGGTAATACGCCCCGTATCCTGTACCATCTGAATTTGAGGTCCGTTCGTCTGAGAGCCTGCGTCCTGAATCGGTATCACCCCTTGTGGCGCTGATTCATACTGTGTCTGGGGCTGAAACTGAGTTTGTGGCAGATATCTCGGGGAGACTCGATGTTGAACTTGCGCAGGTGGTTGAGCATATTGTCGTTGCACCTGAGACGGTGGCGCTGCGGAGCCTCCTCCCCGTTGAAGAGAACGGGGAGGCACCTGCAGCATTGAGGGACCCTGAGCCAGCGCAAGGGAAGCAAGCGACGAGAGACTCGCGACGGTGATCGCAATGATTTTTATTGCATTTTGAAAACGAATCGTTTCAAAATTTCGAATTGCCGATCCCTGGCAGTTCTGCTTGAACATCCGCTGTCGCTCCCCAATTGCCTGTAGACAGGAAAATGGTAATTTGGCGTTATACTAAGGCTCGTACCCAGGGCTGATTAGCGCCTGGTTTATCAACGACATGATTATGAATTAGTAATAACAACTATTTACTCACTACAGGTTATCCTTAACCTGCTTTGTATTTACAATCACGTATCAGATCACCACGTTCCTGCAACAATCGAGGAAAAACACTGTTTTTTCTAAATCTACGAACGCAATTCGGGTAGATACACACCACTTTGTATTGTTTGTATCGGCTAATCATGAAATCAGGATTAGAGTGGTTCGACTTATTTTTACTCTTTTTAACTCCAAGATAAGGGTAAACACTTAGTTACGACTAAAAATAAAACCCAGACCATCGGGCCTGGGTTAGACACTGAAGCATATGCATACCAGTGTTAATTTCCGCTATTTTTAGAGAACTACCAGCGGTAATTCGTATCCCGGTTATAAGTCGGGGCACCGGGGTTATACCAGGGACGTCTGTAACTGTAAGAAGGAAAACGATAGTGACCATACTCGTTCGAGCGATAAAACCCAGGACCAAAATGTTTGGTATAAGGATCTTCCGTTAACGCCTGAGTCTGCATGCCTGTATTTGCTTCATTATAACCTCCATACCAGGTCTGCCCTGCCTGCATGCCTACTTTGGGACTGGTCATTCCATACGTGCCACCTGCTCCCTGTGTCGCACTATAGTAATAAGGTGACCCCACCTGAGGCACAACGTTATTAGGCAGCCAGTACTGATTTCCGCCTTGTACATACCCTCCCCCCTGGTAACCGGGAACGGGTCGAGTCAGCGCATCCGGGTCGGCAGCACCCTGTTGCTGCATCTGCTGTTGCTGCATCTGCTGTTGCATTTGAGGCCGGGCACTGGCAGCAGGATCGGGTACCGGTGATACCGAACTGGGTGGGGGAGGCAGGGTGCCTGATTTTCCCAGATCCGCTCCCGGGATGATGACATCATCTGCATACACGGCAACACAACTGACGGTCAGCAGCACCATCACTTGCGTGAGTTTTCTATAATTTCCCATTGCTCTCACACACCTCATGTTAGTATTCAAAAACATCATCTCTGATGAAAAGCAAAAACATTCGCCGACAAACGCAGGACGCCTGGCTCAATTCTGTCAGATCTATATGTAATCGCAAATGACCTTGACCAGTGTGGGATCTGAAGTCACTCGCGTCGATACTTAAACGTACAACCTATTCTTGAGGAGAGACCCGATTCCACACAAAACTTCATACTTCAGACCGTCTTTCGGCAGTTCCTGCCGGTTCAGTTTGACTGGTTATACTAACCCGATTTAAAAATATGCAGGTTGTATCGCGCTTATGTGATTTACATCCTGCGATTTTTATGATGAACCTGAAGGAAAGGCGCTTTGATATTCCGATAAATAGGATAGCGGGGAAATATCTCGCGCAGAGGATCCAGAGAAAACAGAATGTTTATTCAATTCATCAGGCAGATCAGAATGACTGTCTGATGATCAAGAGGGATTTTGATATGTCATCAACTTTAATTGCCATTGCAATCGCAGCTTCTGTCGGCGGAGATCCGATTTATTCCGACGGAGCATACGGAGCGTATGGTACTGAAGCAATCCCTTACGAAGCCGGTCAACCCATGACCAGTTCCGGAGTCACGGGTGGAATCTACGGCGACCCACGCTTTCCATTCGATTCACAGTACCCGTGGCAGCATGGATACTTTCAGGAAATTTCGCCCTACAGTGGCTACCACTATTTCAAGCCTTATAACTATCGGCATGTGCTCTCGCAGACTCAGACAGCAAACGGCTGGGGAATCACTCCGCAACTGGCTTATTCGCAGCATTTCTGGAACCGCTATCATGAGCAGGCAGCCTGGAAAAATTATGCCCTCCCGCCGCGCGAAGAAGATATCGAAGAAATTCAGCAGCGTAAACGAGATTTCCAGGAACGCCGCGAAGAACTGAAGTCTTCCTACTATCAACCTCAGCAGGCCATGATTCCGGTTGACTACCAGCAACAGGCGCCCTATCAGCAGCAGTATCAGCAACCAGCACCACTGCAGCAGCAATACCGGCAGCCTCAGTATCAGCAGCCTCAACCGCAGCAGCAATATCAACGCCCCCAGCATCAGCAGCAATACCAGCAGCCACAGTTGCAGAACTCCTACCCCGTCAATTCACCAGGGTACGAACAGAAACCGGTCTATATCAACCGCTGAGAATCGGGCGTTCGCTGTTTAATACCCGTCTGTTGTCAGGACCCGCGCGACTTCTGCGGTTGTTACAGGTTGAATCAACCCCCGTTCCGTAATGATCCCGGATATATATTTCGCAGGCGTCACATCAAAAGCGGGGTTATAGACATCGACTCCCACAGGAGCCGTCTGTTTCCCGAAACCATTCGTGATTTCCTCCGGCAGCCGTTCTTCAATGGGAATCTGACTACCGCTGGCCAGGCTCAGGTCAAATGTGCTGGAGGGAGCTGCAATATAAAACGGAATCTCATGCAGACGCGCCAGTAACGCAACAGAGTAGGTTCCGATTTTATTGGCGGAATCTCCGTTGGCGGCGATGCGATCTGCCCCGGTCACGACAGCCTGAATTTTCTGCTCCTGCATCACCCAGCCTGCCATCGAATCGGTGATCAAAGTGACTGGTATACTACGCTGCATCAGTTCCCATGTGGTCAGCCGGGCTCCCTGCAGCAGAGGTCGCGTTTCATCAGCATAGACGCGAATCTCTTTTCCCTGTCGCGCCGCTTCAAAGAACACGGACAGCGCAGTTCCTCCACCCGAAGTCGCCAGCCCGCCTGCATTACAATGTGTGAGTACGCCATCCCCTTTGGAAAGCAGTTCGGCACCAACTTCCCCGATCTTGTGACACATCTCCAGGTCTTCCTGTTCAATGCGTTTCGCTTCTTCCAGCAGGCGCGTATGCATGTCCGTATTGGAAAGCACCGGCAAACTCGCTGCCAGATTCTGCAGGCGATCCAGTGCCCAGAACAGATTCACTGCTGTCGGCCTGCTTTCTGCCAGGTAGGTCGCCGCTTCGGTCAATCGCTGATCAAAGTCGGGCCGTTCGTTACCGGTTCCTGTCTGCAACGCAATTACCACACCGTAAGCAGCGGCAATACCAATCGCCGGCGCGCCGCGCACACGCAGTTTTTTAATTGCTTCCCAGACCGTCTCCACATCGCGGCATTCGATTTCACGAAACTCCATTGGCAACAAAGTCTGATCGATCATCTGCAGATATCCATCTGTTCCACCAATCCAGCGCATCGTTGCGACATCTGAAGCCATTCGATTCTGTAGATTCATATTCCAGGTTTCTTCCATCTGAGAGGAATGGGAAATTCGTTTTGCAAGCGAACTCACATTCTAGTCAAAATCACCTCAAACAAAAAACCCAACGGTTTGACGGGGTTTTCCATTGATTCTGGTAATTGCACTTTGGTATGCTCAAATCTGCACGCCTTATTAAAGATCCTTAAATATCACAGGATTTTCCTTCCTGATTAACCGTCAACTGCTGAATATCAAGGAAACAATATTATGCTCCCAACAACTGCCCGGAAATTATTCTCACTTGGCCTGATCGCTGTACTCGGCCTGGCGGCCCCCCTGTCCGCTGAAGAACACTGTGACAGCGACTTTAAAAGCATCTTCAACGGTAAAAACCTGGATGGCTGGCAAGGTGCCACAGACGGTTATTATGCAGAGGACGGCATGCTGGTCAGCAAAAAAGACAGTGGTGGAAACCTTTTCACCGACAAGGAGTACAAGAACTTCGTCCTGCGGTTCGATTTCAAACTGGAACCAGGTGCCAACAACGGAATCGGATTCCACGTTCCGCTCAACCCCAAAACCAGTCCAGCTTATGCCGGCAAAGAAATTCAGATTCTGGATGACACCGCAGACAAGTACGCCAAATTGCAGAAATACCAGTATCACGGTTCACTGTATGGAACGGCCCCTGCCAAACGCGGTCACCTGAAGCCCGTCGGCGAGTGGAACACCCAGGAACTGCTGGTGGATGGCAATAAAGTCAAAGTCACACTGAATGGCACAACCATCGTCGACTTCGATATGACCGACGCCAAGAAAAACGGCACCATCGACGGCAAAGATCATCCCGGCCTGAAACGGGAATCCGGTCATCTCTGCCTGTGTGGTCATGGCGCCAAAATCGAGTTCAAAAATCTGCGAATCAAAGAACTCGAGTAAGCCCCTCCCCCTATTTTCGACCTGATAGAAACAGGATAAGACCGATGAGTTCAGATCAGAAACCGGCTTCTTCAAAAGTGACACGTAGAAGTTTCCTGCAGACCGGTAGTGCCGTTGCCGCCGGTCTCGCATGGACTGCCCAAAGTTATGGGAGTATTCTTGGCGCCAACGACCGGATTCGTGTCGGCTTTATCGGCGCGGGCGGTATGGCCAACGCCCACATGAATACATATAACGCTATTCGTGAACAGAATAATGTCGAAGCAATTGCGGTCGCTGACTGCTGGACCACACGCGCAGAAGAAGGCAAAGCAAAGACCGGCGCGAAGCACGCCTTTTCTGATTACCAGAAGGTTCTGGATATCAAGGACATCGACTATGTGACCATTGCAACGCCGGAACACTGGCACGCGCAAATGACGATCGATGCCCTCGACGCCGGCAAAGCTGTCTACTGTGAAAAACCGATGACGCACAGCATCCCGGAAGCACAGGCCGTCATCAAAAAGCAGAAAGAGACAAAGCTCCCGATCCAGGTAGGTGTGCAGGGCATGTCCGATGATTCGTATTCCTCCGCCGCCAAAGCCATTGAAGAAGGCGTACTCGGCCAGGTCGTACAGGCCCAGATCGAATACGTCCGTCGCTACGGAGAACAGGGGCCCTGGCGTCGTCCCGGCCTGAAAGATGATGAAGCGAAACCAGCTGACCTCGACTGGAATGCCTGGCTCGGTCATGCTCCGAAAGTCGACTGGAACCCGCATCACTATTTTGAATGGCGAAACTATTCACAATACTCGGGAGGCATCTGCACCGACCTCTTCATCCATCGTATTACCCGCATCATGAAAGCCTGCAACCTGCTTTATCCCCGACGCGTTGTCGGCATGGGTGGGATCTGGCAGTGGAATGACGGACGGAATCTGCCTGACAACTTCGAAATGATCTGCGAGTATCCCCGCGGCATGACGGTTTATGTTCTGGGAACCATGAGCAACCGCGTCGGCATCGATCATCTGATTCGCGGTTATCGAGGCACACTCTACTTCACCCGCGAAGGCTGGGTCGCCAAAGACAAAGACGGCAAAGTACTGGCCGAGCATAAGAAGTCGGGCGCAGAAGATACCAAACTGCACCACACAAACCTGCATAACCATCTTCGAAACGGTGAAGCGTTGAACTGTCCGACGGAACTGGGACTGGCAGGTGTTGTCGCAGTCAACATGGCAAACGAGTCCTGGCGCAGCGGACAGATGATGGGCTGGGATACCGAAAACGAAAAGATGGCTCCCGCGAATACTCTGGAATTAAGCCACTTTCCTGAAAGCAGTTCCTGAGTCACAACTTTGTGGCCCGGAACTGAGGAACGAGAACACAAACGCCCTGGAAGCAGGGCGTTTTTTCTTATGAGGTGAAGATCGCATCAATCCTGCAGCAGAACTTATAACGCACCACTGCCAGTCAGTATCACGCGAATGGTTCTGAACAGAATTTTAATGTCGTTCCAGATACAGCAGTTCTGCAGGTACATCAGGTCCAGCGAAACTTTGCGGCGGAAGCTTTCGACATTGTTGTCGTAACCGTTCACAATCTGTGCGACACCTGTCAACCCGGGCTTCAATCCCAGGCGGTTGATATAATTGGGAATCTCTTTGCTCAAGCCTTCGATGAACTCCGGTCGTTCAGGACGCGGGCCAACTAATGTCATTTCACCTTTGAGAACATTCCAGAGCTGAGGTAGTTCGTCCAGCCGTGTTTTCCGCATGAAGCGTCCCAGCTTCGTCACCCGGGGGTCTCCCTGGACGGCGAATTGCGCACCATTTTTTTCTGCGTCCACAGTCATCGTCCGGAATTTATACAGAGTGAACGGCATTCCATAACCCGATTCATCACGACGGTCAGAACCAGGTTGACGACGATCGGCCTGTAATTCCAGTTCGGCTAAATCCACCTGCGCCTGACGACGGTCATTCTTCGACTGATTTCTCAGGTTCAAGCCCACGCGCGTCTGTTTGAAAATTGCCGGGCCGGGCGAGGTAAGTTTTACCAGCACAACCAGGAACAGCAGTAACGGCGCGAGCAGTACCAGCATCGTAAAAGAAACGGCGATATCCATCAGCCGTTTCAGCAGCCGCGTGCGTTCGGTCAGATTGCGAACATCCACCCGTGGTTCGTCCAGATGCAGTCGCGTCAGCCAGCCAGTCGAACGCCACAGCTCGACATCCATGTATCCTTTCACCAGGTCGGACAACTCTCCGGGTGGTATCAGGGCTTTACCTGTCTGACTGGTTTTACCTGCGATCACTGAACTCATGACAAACGCTTTCATCCATTTTTGTGTAATCAGAATTGCCCCGGATCGTCAGACGAGAGGCAGAGTCTGAAGCGTCGGCGATACAGGGGCTGCTTTTATAAGTACTTACACTGCAAAGCTAGCTTGAAATTGACGCCCATGTTTTGATAAGTCAGTCAGATCGTTACAAGTCAGCCGAGTCACTGTCACTCCGATACAGGCTGTACAAACAAAAACGGTTACAGGAATCAGAACGAATCTGTTTCCTGTAACCGTCGTATCGATTGTCAGTATTGATCCAGCAGTGATCAGAGTCTACAGGGAAGAGTCCCCTTTGATCTGGCTGGACAATCCACCAGCGGCGGGCAGATACATCTTTTCGGCATAATCCATGACCATCCGGTCCGCGTTAAACCGCCAGCCCAATGTGCGAATTCCGTTTTTCATGCGGGCAATCCACTCCAGAGGCAGATCGTCGTAGTTCCGGTCGTAATACAGGGGAATCACTTCTTCTTTCAGGACCTTCATCAGGTTCAGACCGTCACGGTCATCCTGAATTTCCTGGTTGACATGGGTCCGTCCTTCGCCAATGGCAAACCCGTTGCTGCCATCGAAGGCTTCCGCCCACCAGCCATCCAGAATGGAACAATTCAAGCCACCATTCAATACCACCTTCTGACCACTGGTCCCGGAGGCTTCCAGGGGACGGCGGGGATTATTCAACCAGACATCGACACCCTGTACCAGATGCCGACCAAGGTTGATGTCGTAATCTTCCAGAAGCACAATCTTGCCTCGGAACGGTGGTTCCTGGGTCAATTTGAAAATCCGCTGGATGATCTGCTTACCCCGTTCATCCGCGGGATGTGCTTTCCCGGCAAAAATGAACTGCACCGGTCGATCCGAGTCTTCAATGATCTTCAGGAACGTTTCCATATCCTTCATGACCAGATCCGCCCGTTTGTAGGGTGCAAACCGACGAGCAAAACCAATCAGCAGCGCATCCGGATTCAATGCCGTTTTCAAATGGCCGATTTCAGCATCCGAATTGCCACGACGCTGGGCCTGTTTTACCAGCAGATCCCGTGAGAAATGAATCAGGCGATTTTTGAGTGCCTGATGCGTTTCCCACAAATCACCGGGCGTGATCTCTTCAATGCCCGCCCAGACATCGGCCTGGCCGGTTTTATAGTACCATTTGGTCGGCAGCACGCGGTCATAAATCACACGCATCGGTGCCGCCAGCCAGGTTGGCATATGCACGCCGTTAGTGATGTGACCGATGGGAATTTCTTCCTCACTCCGCCACGGCCAGAGCGAGGCCCACATCCGGCGACTCACCACACCATGCAGGCTGGAGACCGCATTGGCCAGTCGGCTCAGCTTGAACGCCAGCACGGTCATGCAGAAGGTTTCCCCTTCATTCTGGGGGTCAACCCGGCCCAGTCCCATTAAAGCATGATGATCCAGACCCAACTGGTCGCCCAGTGGCCCCACGTGTTCTTCCAAGAGACCCGCGTCAAAACGGTCGTGGCCGGCAGGCACGGGAGTGTGGGTCGTAAACACACAGGATGCTGCCACTTCACGCAATGCGTCATCGAACGAGAAGCCGTCTTCGTGCATCCGGTTCCGCACGCGTTCCAGGGGCGCGAATGCCGAGTGACCTTCATTCATGTGAATCACGCTCGGTTCAATGCCAATCGCTTCCAGCGCCTTGACACCACCGATCCCCAGCATGATTTCCTGGCGGATGCGGGTTCGCTGATCGCCACCATACAGACGTGCGGTCAGATTCCGGTCTTCCTGGCTGTTTTCCGGTACATCCGTGTCCAGCAGATACAAAGGCACGCGTCCCACGTTGATCCGCCAGACCTTGGCAAAAATTTCACCTGAGCGGGTCGTAACCGAAATCATCACCGGCTTGCCCTCGGGTGTGTAAGCGGGAATGATCGGCAGATTCTCGGTCTTGGCTTCCGTATACGATTCCTGCTGCCAGCCGGCTTTATCGATGTGCTGTGAGAAATAACCTTCCCCGTAAAATAGACCGATGGCAACCAGAGGTAATCCCAGGTCCGAAGAACTTTTCAGATGGTCACCCGCCAGAACACCCAGGCCGCCGGAATAAATATGCAACGATTCGTGAATCCCGAATTCCGCCGAGAAATAGGCGGCACAGCGATGCCCCAGAATGGTCGCGTTAGTCGACCCCCAGGTATCAGAGCGATCCATGTATTCCAGCCAGCGACGATAAGCCACGTTCACACGGGAGTGCAGGCTCAGGCTGCTTAATTTATCATCCAGTTGTTCCGGCGAGTATTCTTTCAGCAGCAGAACCGGGTTATGATTCAGTTCAGACCATTTATCAGGATCAATCAGATGAAATATTTGTGTGACATCAGGCTGCCAGCTCCACCAGAGGTTACTGGCCAGTTCACAAAGTTTCTCATAAACAGTTTTTTTCTTAGCCATTAAAGATCCATCCAATCCATTGCAGTTGTTTATCGTTCGGTCATTCCTCAGCACCTGACTGAGGGTGATACTGATGTCACTCTTGATTGCTTTGCCTGACTGATCGCGAAGCAGCGAAGAAATGAGTCCCCCCAATGAAAGAACCGATTCAAATTCAGGCTTTTAAAGTATAATGAACTCGTAGATAAGTGGGAGTCTTCCCAGTCAAACTTTCAACAGGATAAATTGAACTTACAGACAAGAAGCATTTTACCAGTCAACTTATTTGCCCCAGACTAACTTTCGTGAACTCGTTTGGATTCACAGCCCCATCCCGGTGAAATACAAACACGGGAATTTCTGCACACCATCTCATGTCTGTAGAATCGTTTCACATTTTAGTGAAGTCCAAGCAATTTGAAAGAATTTTTTATCATGAATCTTCAACGTATTTCAGACCTGCCTCCACTGCCTCAACGACCTGTGGATTCACATAAAGGAACGTTTGGAAAAGTTCTGGTGATTGCCGGCAGTGCGGGGATGAGCGGCGCTGCCTCTCTCTCAGGAATGGGCGCCCTCAGGGGTGGCGCCGGACTCGTTTTTCTAGCCGTTCCCCATGAAATTCAATCCATCGTCGCTGCCGTGAATCCCTGTTACCTTACCCTGCCGCTGCACGTCGAACCGTCAGGTCACTTGACGGGCCCGTCAGCAAAGTTTCTGCTGGGTCAGATTGACGACTTCGCAGCCATCGCGATTGGTCCCGGACTCGGGAAACTTCCCTGGGTGCAGATGCTGATCTGGAAACTTTATGCAGAGCTCAAACAGCCTTTAATCATCGACGCGGATGCTTTAAACGTGATTGCAGCATCGAACCAGCATCTGCCTGCTGCCGCGGGACCCCGCCTGTTTACACCCCACCCCGGTGAGTTCGCACGGCTCACGGGAAAAAGTATCTCCGAAATCAGTGAAGATCGAGAAACACACGCGTGCGAATACGCACAACAGCAACAGGTCGTATTACTCCTGAAAGGAGCAGACACAGTCATTACGGATGGCTCCCGCATCACCGTCAACACAACGGGCAACAGCGGCATGTCAACCGGTGGCACAGGTGATGTCCTCACCGGTCTGTTGACCGCATTGTGTGGTCAGGGCATGCCTGCTTTTGCCGCCGCACAACTGGCAGCGCACCTGCATGGGCTCGCCGGAGATCTGGCAGCAGAGGATCTCTCACAACCCGCGCTCATCGCCTCGGATCTGATCGACTACCTGCCTGATGCCTGGCTGCAACGGCAAAATGAAACGAATATCTGATGTCTATTCTGTTTTCTGAGAAACAGCCTGGCCAGTTGGCATCGGATAAACGGGGGCATTCAAATCGGGTTTGCGTTTTAACAGTTCTGATAACTGAAAACCGTAATACTTCTGATTCGCAGCCGGCTTCCCGTCGGAACTCGCATTCGCGACCCAGAGCTTTGTCGATTTAGGCTCGAACAACACATTGTGCAGATTGGACTTCATCGCGACCGGGCGGCTCATCAGTTCGATCGCCGACTCAGCCGTGAATTCGCCATAGCCCTGCTTGACCCGTTTGGACAGTTCCTGGTAACGATCGCCGGCTGACAGCAATGCGGCATCTTTCACCGGGTTCGGCAGCAGGGGATGCGATTCGCCTGGTTGAATCAGTTCCATCTTCTCCCAACTGGTCGCCATGCCTACAGAACGATTTGTTTTGCCATCCGCAATCACATAATAATATTCGCACGTGCGATAGTTATCGCGAAACACGGCGATCGCTTCATCCAGATCTTTCGCTGTCTCCAGGACTTCGCGGACCAGAAACGCCATCGGCACTCCCGACCAGTGTCCCAGCCCCCGGCCTCCCATTTCGCCTATCGAAACAGACTGCATATTCATACCGGTCACAGAGCCAATGAAACCGGCGTAGGAGACATTGACAAACGGAATTCCCCCTTTCGGTTCCGCAACGACCAGCACCGCATGATCCTGCAGACCCCAGTCACAGGCATAGTCCAGCACGCGACCATGATACAGGGTTCCGTCTTTCGTCGCAGAATTGGCAATCGAAAAACCGCTGCAGTGAAACATCTCCGGAATGAAGTTCGTCGCTCTCACATCTTCATAAGCGATCCCGGCACCGGCTGCCAGGCCCTGCATCTCGTCTACATATTTCTGAGGTGTGTAAGGTTTCTGAATTTGAACTACCGTTTCAATCGCCTGTCGGGGTTTCAGTTTCACCGGACCCAGGTCGACCAGGGTAGTCTCCCCTTTTTCATTGAGCAGGTTGTACATGTTCTTGCGAACGTCTTCTTTCAGTAAGACTCCCTGCTGATAACCCATCTCGTAATGAGTTCCCTTCAAATGCAACACATAATAACCGTCGATCTTTTCCAGCCAGCCTTCGCCACAACGGGCGATCGTCTGGGCCGACGCAACGACCGGACTTAGACAGACCAGCGTCAGCAGAAGCAAAAAACACAAAACAGAGAAACGGCGAGGGCTACGAAACATACGAAGATCCTTTTCAATCATCAGAACGATTGGGAACCGGAGACAGGGAATGTTTTCCAGTCAGAGACACATTATGACAAATCTCATGTGAGATACAAAATTAATTTGATCAAGGCTCATTAAAAATGAACATAAACACACTTTTCAGCCTCACCTTGCAATTACAAGCCCCTTAGACTTGCATTCAGTCACTGTAATGTGTGAAGATTGACGGCGCGGAGACCTGAAGTTACTGTAGATACCTCACACCGATGGATCCGGTTTCAAAGAACTGCTCTTGAAACTGTTTAGTGTCTTCCCAGATTGTATTTTACGTCTCTCCATTCGCTCTTTGTTAGCAATCTCTATGTTTCGAGTTTTAGGCAACACTGTAGTCCGTTACTGGCAAATCATTCTTGTATGCTGGGTT
The DNA here is from genome assembly GCF_008298035.1 of Gimesia maris. Classification (NCBI taxonomy): domain Bacteria; kingdom Pseudomonadati; phylum Planctomycetota; class Planctomycetia; order Planctomycetales; family Planctomycetaceae; genus Gimesia; species Gimesia maris. The sequence continues at coordinate 1,129,412 of NZ_CP042910.1, read as the reverse complement.
GTAGCAGTAGCAGGGATTTCTTACGTCGCGCCGGAATGGTCTTCGGTGGTCATGAATGGCGAGTTCGCATTTCTCCCCGCTGACTCTCCCAGTCTGCAAGGCGAGAAACTGTTCAAACGCGCCTTCCCCGATGATCTGCTGGCAAGCAGCATTGTCATCGTTGTTCGGCGTGAACACGGCGACCAGGGACTTCGTCCGCAAGACCTTAAATTTATCGAAGACACTCTCAAACCACAGCTTGAAGACATTGTGGAAGAACAGGGAGGCTATGCCACCGAGAGTAAAGAGCACGGTATAGAATCAAATAAGTCGAACATTTCGCGCATTCGAACCTATACCGATAAATCCATCGGCGATCTGCTGCAGAGTGAAGACAACAAAGCCTCACTGGTCATCGTAGAACTCTCCACGGAATTTCTGGATCAGAGTAATGCGAAAACCGTTGAGAGCATTGAGAATCTCCTTAAAAAAGACGAATTCAAAAAATCGATTGAGCCCGGCCTCGATATCACCCTCAGCGGCATCGCCACTGTCGGCCGCGATATGATTCGGGCTGCGAACCAGAGCGCCGAAGCTACCGAACTCTGGACGGTACTCCTGGTGATCCTGCTGCTGATCATCATTTACCGCGCTCCCATCCTCGCGTTAATCCCGCTGTTCACGGTCTTCGTCTCGGTCAAAATCGCACTCTCCGTCCTGGCAATTCTGGGATCCTGGGGCTGGGTAGGCCTGTTCTCCGGCATAGAAATCTACGTAACGGTCATTCTTTATGGTGCGGGAGTCGACTACTGCCTGTTCCTGATCGCCCGGCACAGAGAGGAACTGGATAAGGAATGTACCTTCAAAGAAGCCATTTCCAATTCCATTGCCACCGTCGGCGCTGCCCTGGCTGCCAGTGCCGGGACCACAATGTGTGGTATCGGGATGATGGTCTTCGCAGAATTCGGCAAGTTCCAGCAGGCCGGCATCGCTATGGCACTCAGCCTGTTCTTCGTTCTGATTGCTTCCCTCACACTTTCACCCGCGCTGCTCTGCCTGGCGGGCCGCTTCGCCTACTGGCCGCAGTCATTCAATGAACGCGTCGCGATTTCCGCCGGCTGGCTCACCCCGTCCAGTGTCATGGCACGCCTGATGCAACGCAACTGGGCCGGTTCGCTCTGGGAATCGGTCTCGCTGGCGTTACTCAAAAAACCCGGAAAAATCTGGCTTTCTACTTTCCTGGTCCTTTTTCCATTCGTCCTGATCAGCCTGGCCTGTTATGGAAATTTAAGTTATGGACTCTTATCTGAACTTCCCAGCGAAGACCCCAGCGTGGTTGGCACCAAAGCCGTCCAGGGCCATTACCCGGCGGGCGCAACAGGGCCGCTGACGCTGCTGTTTGAAAATCCCGACGTCAATTTTTCCGATTCCAAAGGTCGCGAGGCCATCGAAAAACTGACCGCTGACCTCTTAAAAAATAAAGAGGAACTGGGCATCGCCGATATCCGCAATATGACCAAACCATTTGGTATTGGTGCCGCGGATGAAATGGAAAAAGCCAGAGACCTGCGCGGCCTGGCAAAATTACGCGCTATCAGCCGCATTAAAGTCATTAAGAACTACTACGTCAGCTCCGAGCCCGAACTGGAAAATCATGTCACCCGCATGGATCTGATCCTCGAAAAAGATCCCTTCTCACATGACAGTATGATGCAACTGGAGCGGGTTAAAAAAGCAGTCAGTAAATCACTGCCCGCAAATCTGCGTACCGACACGAAACTTTATTACATCGGCGCTACCGCCAGCATCAGCGACCTGAAATCCGTAACCGATCAGGATCAGGCTCGCATCGATATCCTGGTACTCGGCAGCGTATTTATCATTCTGGTGATCCTGCTCCGCCGACCGGCTATCTCAGCTTACCTGATCCTGAGTGTCTTCTTCAGCTACCTCGTGACACTCGGAGTGACCTTTACCGTCTTCTGGGCCCTGGATCCACACAACTTTACCGGCCTCGACTGGAAAGTGCCGATGTTCCTCTTCACCATTCTGATTGCCGTCGGCGAAGACTATAACATCTACCTGATTACCCGTATCGATGAAGAACAGAAAACCAAAGATCCCGTCGACGGCGTGATCTCAGCCCTCAAAAGTACGGGCGGCATCATCTCCAGTTGCGGGATTATCATGGCGGGCACCTTTTCCTCACTGATGGCAGGGACCCTGGTCGGCATGCAGCAACTCGGCTTTGCCCTGGCGTTCGGCGTACTGCTCGATACCTTCATCATTCGCCCCATCATCGTACCCGCCTACCTGATCATGCTCTATCGCGGCTACTTCGGCTCCTGGGGAAAATATCTCGGTGCCGCCCAGTTCCTCGACACCAAACCCCAACCTGAACTCGATTCAAGCCACGCAAAATGATTTGCGATCACAGCGGGTGGCCTCGAATCCAATTCGAGGTTGTCGCAGACAACAGGAGGTCGCAGGATACGCGTGGGCTCGTCAGGAACGCACCTCATACGATCAACCTGATCCCACGGTAGACGCACCCTCAACTCGCACGATCACACCACAACCTCCTGCTCGCTCCGCTCGGCCCGAAATCTACTCGGGCCGACCCAGGTAACAGGAAAAGTCAAAGGCGTGAACTACGGATTCGAATGAATCACCAGTTCCGGCAGACTGGCCGAACGCGTTCCACTGATCGGGGGATTGTCCGCAGGTCGGAACGTGAAGACCACAGAGAACTTGGCCTGGTCGGTAAAATTGCGGGTCGCCGCATGAAACGTGCGGCAGTGGAACAACAGGATGTCCCCCGGATGCAGTTCTGCAGACACACTGGTTTCAATCAACTCCTGGTTTTCCGGCAGATCGGGTCGCAGGAAGATCCGTTCGTCCAGTCGATGCGGTTCAAAAGTCATGCGATGCGTGCCCGGAATGACTTTCAGGCAGCCATTGTCTGTGTTCTCTTCGCCCAGCGCCACCCAGACGCTGATCAGCTCTCTCCGCTCAAACGACCAGAAGCGGATATCCTGATGCCACATCGTGTCGCTGCTGAATTCCGGCTGCTTGGTCATGATGCAGTTATGATGTGCCAGCGGCATTACATAATCGGGCCCCAGTAACTGCGACAGCCGATTCACCAGCGCCGGATGACTCACCAGTTGGGTGAAGCTCATCCCGCGACTGTGCGACTGTAGCAGCCGCCGCACGGTTTCGCCGCCGGCCACATTCCGCGAACTGGGAGAACCGGGATATTCCACGTCGGCTTCATACTCGACCGGCTCCACCACCCGTGACAGTCCATCCTTTGTCGCTGCCAGCATTTCCTGCCGCAAGGATTCGGGACAGAGATTACGTAAAATCAGGTAGCCGTCCTGCTCGAATTTCTCAACTTCTTCCGCAGACAGCCGCTCCCGGGTCAGGGACTCTGATGATGATGACATAGTTCTCAACTCTGATCATAAAGACACACGCCGACAACGAAGCTCAAAAACAGGCCTCGCTCCGGCAGACTCCGATATCATACAATTCCGCTTCTGAAAATTAAAGTAGTGAAATTGTGTAATCTTCCTGATCTGTTCCTGTCTCCTGTCTGCAGGCTCTAAGCCACTGATCTGAAAACACAAACTCAATCCAAGCGATCAGAAATAACGGCAGAGCTGGTCCCGCCCCACCTCTCGCGATAGCGATCATTCGATTTGATGAACAGAAAAATCGGCCCGTAAAATATTACATAAGGCACCCAGCCCAGGGTAATTACCAGCCCCGACAACATATTATCGACCTGCCCCGGCTGCATGCTCAGCTGCTCCCACAGAATCTGCGTGCCCCAGAAAAATATGCCCCCGATGAGAAAACCGGGATCACGCTAGACCGCCATCAGAATCACGGGAACAGTCAGAAAAGCAATCAGGAACGGCAGAGTTGCCTCGAACAGCAGCCAGAGAATTACCGGAACCACCAGGGTCAACAGCAGTAGCAATAGCCCGGTTCGCCACGAAATCGGTTTTAAGTACGAATGTTGCATAACGCCTCCGTTGAATACGGATCGAATGACGATCACTCACATTTCATCCGCTCACACACCTGCTCCAGATACATCCCGTCGGCACCATTTAAGGATACCTCCCCGTGAAGTGGAACCCAATACAATTCAAACAGAATCGGCTGTGCACTCCCATCACCGGGCGTCTGCTCTGCATGTCGCCAGCGTGCTTTCCGTTCTCCCTCATATTGCAGATGGTAAAACCAGGCATCAATGATTTCCTGTTTTCCGAACGGTTCCAGATCCATTTTCTGGCGGGCAATCAGGACTGGACTCGAAAAACCATTCAGCCCCGTTTCTTCGCGTGCTTCCCGCAGTGCCGCGTCTTCCGGAATCTCTCCCGGCTCAATCGTCCCGCCGGGGATCTGCGTTCCTGCCTCCGGAAAATCAACGTGGTCAAACACCAGCAGATGATCCTCGTTCGTAATGTAGAGAAACACGCGATTGCGATAGGTCATGCGAACCTGCTTTGCCAGAGAAAACTCATCCGTTGTCCCGATTCACAATCAGCTCCAGATCCGCACGAGGATTGAATATCCGCTGTTTGATCAAATCCGGCTTGAGCACCACGTCCCTCAATTCCGCCAGTGAAAACCAGCCGAACACTTCCTGCACATCCTCGACCGTTGCCGCGATCGCAGTCCCGTGCCAGGTGACTTCGTAAACCGTGCAGATCTCGTGAAACCGCCGGTCGTCCAGATTGAAGAAGTTCTCTACGATCGCCGTCGGTTTCCGCACTTCAAAGCCCGGCCCGATCTCTTCGGTCAGTTCCCGCCGCACCGCGGTCAGCGAATCTTCGTTGACCTTAATCCGCCCGCCCGGCAGAAACCACCAGTCATGCCCAGGCGGACGGCACAACAGCACATCATCCCCCCGCCGCACAATCGCCGCCACACGCAGATTCACACGGTACTCATTCAAATCGATGCAGATGTCTGTCATCTTATAATCATATCCCAGTTGAATCAGGATTATTGAGTTCCATTATAGAAATTGAACTCCATCGCCTTCTCTGTAAACCCTATTGTCAATTAAATCTTCTTCAGGAAATAACTGCAGTATTTTCTTTTCAGCATACTGTTTCAACAAACTTTGTTCGGTGAAATCATTTTCATCTAACGTAATAACGACTTCCTGAGGGACGGCAAACGCAGCTAATAATGTTGCATAAAATTTGATAAATCCTTCCCAGACTTTTGACTGTCTCAACTCGACAACACAATCAAATGCCTCTTCCTCCTCATATCTGACAAACCCAATTTGTTTGGCAACTAAATAACTTCCACCAGATGTATAAATAATTTTATCCAAACCACTAGATACCACTCGAAAACCAGTAACTCTCAGTAGCTCATGCCATTCACTTGAGTGAAATGCCCTTCCCTTAAATCTTATTTTTGCTTCTGCAATCATTTCCACTTCTCCGACTCTGTACGTTCATCCAAACCGTCTCTTTTTTAATCCCCCAGCTATGATAGTGAATCACCTTCTCCTGGCGGAATCTTGCAGCAGTCATCCCTGTCACTTTCAATTCGCCAGTAGTTTCATCACATGTTTCCAACCAAAGCGTCTGGCCAGATCATAAGGCGTGTCGCCCTCCGGTGTTTTCAAGGTCGGATCGGCTCCATGCTCCAACAGGATTTTGACGACTGTCGCATTGCCGGCCAGTGCATCGCGGTGCAGCATCGTCCAGCCCTCTTCATCTGTGTCTGTCACCATTTCTCTAGATTCCTGCAACGCTGCTTCCAGCGACTCACCCATGTTAATACACATCGGATGTTCCAGCATATTCTGCTTGCGCACTTCCGGATCAATCACGGGTTTCTTCCCGAACAGTCGTCCCAGAAATCCCACCGGTTCCGTGGGTACATAGACGACTTCAATCTCGTCCGGATCGCCAAAGTCCATGCCCCAGGCCTGATCGTGCGCGCGTTGCTGGCTGGAAGACATCCGCGAACGAATCAGGTTTACGGTATATCCGCCATACGCTCTCCCCCGAACGGCAAAGATCCAGTCCGAGATTGCAGACATCGGCTCACAGATCTGATCCCCGTCTTTCACATTGGTCAGCCACTCCGGGTCATTGTTGAGCGTTCCCATAATCTCTCTGCCATTACAGTCAATGCCGTTCACCCACATATGCTCGGTATCCGGGTCGCCAGGGGCCACGTCCGGATCGTGAAAGGCCACTTTGACAGCAGCAAAATCCAGACCGGGGATGATCCGACGACATTCCCAGGACAACTCCCGCCAGAAATACTTAAATGTTTTCCGCGCCTGCTGGCTGGCTTTCACCATGTCAGGATCATCGCTTTGATACAAAACAATATTTTCCTCTTCACTCATCGCCTTACTCTCCCCGCAAACTAACTCAATTGACTGAACTACTACAAATGCCTTTTAAAAAACACACATGGGATACGTAAATTGGCAGAGACAACTATCACCGTTCACATGAAGCGAAAGCGCTGATCCGAGTCATCATCCAGCAGCGAACTGAACGCACAGGGATCCGGAAGTTCCAGTGCACAAGCCAGGCGGAAGCCCAGCGGGATCACCCAGAACGGCGCATCACTGTAGTAAGGCGAAGCTGGTTTCGACATGTTATAAAGCGTTTTCGCACAGCTCTCTTCGAACGCATATTGTGCCAGCGCGCGGCTCGCATTCTGTTTACGGGCGATCACCGTTTTCTGTCTGATCCGCTCATACAGCGCATCTGCTTCATCCCAGGGCTCCAGGCACTCACTCATCCTGAGCAATATCTGCAGCGTGATTTTGTCATCACAGAAAGGCAGGAAATAAGCGATCATCTCGCGAATCGAGTCTGCTGTTTCATAGTGTCTCATCATCAATCCTCCAGTTAAGTGAGTGCTCACTGAAGTCAAACTACCAACACTTCCACAAACCAGCTCAACACAACATCATTTAAAATATTCATGCAGCCGGGATTCCCTGTAAACGACATCTGTCTTCGCCAGCATGTCATGCCAGCCGTGCTTCTGCCGTGAACCGGCGATCCAGAAAAAGCCCATCAGAAATGGCAGATAGGAAGTAATCTTCGACAGGTTTCGGATGACCGAACAACCAAACGAAATCCGGTTTCCCAGCCGGTCCACTACGCGAATCCCCATCAGCCGTTTGCCCAGCGTCCCCTGAACAGAGGAACCTTCCATCAACGCACAATACACGAGCCACACGCCAAACGAAATTTCCCGGATCCAGTTTCGTTCGGCCATGAACTGCACCCGCGCATCCACGTTCGTACGGTCCGCGCGATAGGTCGTCCACGTTTCTCCAAAATCTGCATAGAGATAAAAGACTGTCACCACGATAATACTGATCGGGACGATATCAATCACATACGCGATCGTCCGGACCCAGAACCCTGCATACTTCATCCCTGCTGACTCCCTGCTCTGCGATCCCCGATGGTTTATCGCTGTCGGTTTGAGTTGTTCTTCTTTAATGAGAATACCCGGACGCGGGCCGTAAGTTCAACTCGAATCTGGACTTATTCAACCATTTCCGTTGAAGACCGCAGTCCGTGAAGCGCCAGAAAGCTCCTGAGAGTTGTCTCCTCTAAAACGTAATTTCCTGCAGGAGTAACCCTTCTTCCATTAAGGGGACTTGCGCCACCACGGTTCCATCGGGGTCAATCAGCGCGGTCGGGCCATAAGCGATCTGTCCGTCGCGACTCCCCGTTACATCCGCGGAGAGCAGCCAGAGTCCGGTTTCCCGCGTTCGTTCGGCGCGAATTGTATTGTGGCGATGCTTCCACCATTCGGCATTCTCCGGGTGCAGCATATTATAACAGGGGCAGACCATCAGCTGTGCCTGCTGAGAGGCAATCGTTGCTGCACACTCGGGAAGATTCAGCTCATAACAGATATTCACACCAAACCGCAGCCCCTCAACTTCAAACGTCGGCGTCTCGGTCCCCGGATCGAACAATCGTTCCCCGGGCGCCAGCCTGGTCTTGCGGTAACAGCCCAGCAGCGTTCCCTGCCTGACAACCGCCGCGGAAATAAACAATTGCGTGCCTGCTTTCTCAATAAAACCAATCACCAGCGTCGGCTGCAGCGACTCCAGTCGTTTCAAAATATCCGTAAACCTGTCGGAAGAAATATCCAGCGCCCGCTCTCGCGCGAGTATTTCCTTTGTCGTGTAACCCTGCAGATACGATTCGGGAAAGCAGACCAGCGCCGCACCCTGCTCACTGGCCTGTGTTGCATACTCTTTGATCTTTGCCAGCGACTGCTCCAGATCATCCTGCACATCAAACAACTGACAGGCGGCGACTGTGATTTTGTTTTTCATAGTTTACCCACCAGATTGAGATTTCAATTGTGAAGCTGTGATCACCACAAGCACAGAAACAAGTGTCAACACGCCACTGGCCCAGACATGCGGGCTCAGATCGGTCCAGTCCACCATCTGTTGCAGCAAAATGACAATACAGATCGCCCCCACGGCACCGCCAATCCGTTGTGTAATATTCACCAGTGTCGCCGCGTCTCCCATCTGTTCTGCTGTCACTGCCGTGTACGCAGCCGTCATCGCGGGCATCTGCGCTAACGCAATTCCCGCACCCCGCATGGCCAGCGCCAGAAACAGAACCGAAGTCGACAGGATTTCAGAATACAGAAACGGCAGACTGGAGAGCAACAGCAATAATGCACCCGCTAAAGAAATCCGGCCTGCCCCGTACCGGTCTGTCAGCGTTCCTCCAAACGGGAGTGCCAAGGCACTGGCCAGCCCCATAATTAACAGCCAGAATCCGGTCTGTGAAATACTCTGCTCCAGAGCCACTTGAAAATAGAGCGGCAGCAGCAACAGCGCTCCGTACATATTGGCCCCCGTTAATCCCGTCGTCAATGTTGCCAGTGAAAACGTTCTGTTACGCAGCAGTCGCAGATCGATTAAGGGATTCTTTCTCCGGAGCGCATGCAGCGTAAATGCGATCGCCAGAATCACACCCAGCAGCATTGCACCCAGCGTATAAACGGTCACTCCCGAGGCTCCGGTCTCAGTCGTACCATACAGCAGCAAAGGCAGTCCCAGGCTCAACAGCAGAAAGCCCCGGCGATCCAGAAACTGATTACGATCGATCTCGCCTGCGGGAACCAGTCCCCGCGCCGCCAGTAATGTGATGATTCCCAATGGCACATTAATCCAGAACAGCCAGCGCCAGGAAGCCGCTTCCAGTAATACGCCGCCCACAGCAGGACCAATCGCAGGCCCCAATGCAACCACCAGACCCAGCAGCCCCATGATGCGTCCCAGTTCCTTTTTTCCTGCTGTCGCACCGATAATCGCCTGACCGGTGGGAACCATAATGCCTCCTGCCAGCCCCTGTAACACCCGGGCAACGATTAGTGACAACGGTCCCGGCGCCAGGGCGCAAAGCGCGGAAGTAATGACGAAAGCGAACAGACTGCCGGCCCATGTTCGTCCATAGCCAAACCGTTTCCCCAGCCAGCCCACCGTCGGTAGTGAGACAGCCAGGGCACACAGATAGCCGGTGGCCACCCATTGCACGAGTGTCAGCGTGGATTCCAGATCAGAGCGTATCGACTCGATCGCCAGATTCGCCACGGTCGAATCCAGCATCGCCATAAAAGCGCCCGCCCCTGTCACCGCAGCAATTTTCCAGGTGTGGGCTGGTATCGGGGGTGGCTTCAGTTCCATTTCAGTCATGAGTTCAGTCAGCAGGTATCAAATATGTTTTCAATCTACAGCGGTTCGAGCAGGAATCGTCCATACGGGTTGACGAAACATTCCTGCCCCGCATTGATTTCGTCCTCTTTCAGATGCAGGCGGAAGTGAGGTTCATCTGCTGCAAGCGAGAAGGTCTGACCATCTTTGATCTGCGCCGCTTCAAAAATGCGGTAATGATTGAACTCAGTCAACAGTCGCGCCGCGGCCTGATTTTCGATTGTCGCAGGCACCGTCGCGTCAGGCAGACCAAAGATATGCATACCCGTGCTGTAGAAACAGTGTTCATCGCCGGCCAGCATCACATGCGACTGCAACAGGTCCAGGTTGTTTTCACAGAATCTCTTCTGCTGCCAGGAACCAAGGCTGTGTGCGACGCCCGAATTTTCAAACTTCACACCCAGTCCGCCACACTCCAGTGTCACATCAATGAAGGTGTGTAACTGATGTAGTTCGGTCAAACCGGTGCGATCCGTGATCAGATACATCACCGAGCGATGACCGGCAATCGCAGCGAGATCATTCTCAGAAATCGTCCCCTGCCCGCCCAGCTCAAACGCCAGCGTCATGTTGGGATCTGCTTCATACAGCTCACACTTCACCGCGGCACTGTTTTCCGTCGACATGAGAATCTGCCCGGCGAACAGAAACCGGTCGCGCGCGACCGACAGCACCTGATCGCGAAACGCCTCATAACTGTCCAGAACAAGAGGGATACCGACAACTACTTCCACGGTGCGACTTTCTGATAGAGCAACTGAAATGCATCGAGCCGACACTCGTCATAGGCTCTTGATCCGCTGGCGGTTTACTCATCATGCAGCATGCCATTTCATTTTGCAACCAGTAACAGGTTACCACTCAATGCCCATTCGAAAAATCTTCTAAGATTTGTTTTTGCTCTCGACTCAATCGCACCAGTGGTCGTTGACTCTGAATAAAGCGCAGTGCTTCTTCCCTGCTCGCTGCCTGTCCGGTATACAGAAGCAGCGCTGCCGTAAACAAGCCAGTCCGCCCATGTCCTTCCGCGCAGTGAATCAACAGTGGCCCCTCCAGTACCGCAGTCTGTTCGATCCAGCCACACAATGTATCGACCGAAGGAGCCGCCCGATCCAGTACCGGAAAACAGTGATAACCGCGTGAACGCAGTTCAAGTGGTTCACTCATCTCGCACGTCAGATCAATGACATGTACGATCTCCGCCGGCAGCTCGCGGGACAACAAACGCCGACTGATATAGAGATTCTCGGTCAACTGGTGGAGCGGAGGTTCTATTCGCAACAGCCGCGACAAGTGCCAGATCCCATTCAGATACAGCAGGTAAGGCAACAGCAGACACTGATTGAAAAACGGAACCAGTCCCTCTTCCGACTTATTGAAGATACGCGGCCCCAGACCAAAATATCCCGCCGAAACCAGCACGAAGCTGAAGGCGGGCCAGAGCAGCAGCCACCACCAGTCCTGGTGCAACCAGGCAGTCAGCACCAGTAGAAACGCTATCAACAGTAACAGGAAGCCCATTTTCATAAACAGCAACTTAAAACAGAAAAACGTTCGGCTGGGATTTCCGATATCAGGAAACCGAAACCACCAGCATCTCGTTTCCCTGTTTCTGAAATTCGTAAGGCACACGTCTGATCTGCACATCATACCCCGCTGCAGAAAGTTCTGCCATCACCGGTTCCCGATGCCGTGATCTGATTGTCCCCAGTTCGAGCAGGGGGAAAATACGGACTTCCCGCGCCACACGACACAGTTCCCTGATCGACGCAACATGAAATTCCGCCGAAAAGTGCGCACTGTAGAGAAACAGAAAATGCGAACAGACCGCAATGTCGAATGCACCGTCGTCGAACGGCAGCGTCGGCAGGCTGGCGGTCCGATAGCGGCCTTTCCGTTTTCCTGCAGCATAGTCGGTCAGAAACTCCTGCATCGCCGCGCTGCGGATCTCTGCCAGTTCGTCCGGCGAGCGAATCTGTTCCCAGACGAATTCACTCTGATTCCGCCGCGTCTGCTCCATGACGGTTTCGAAGGTCGTGTCAATCCGCTGACTGATCTCTGCGGCGGAAAAGTAATACAGAGGATCAACGGACACCACGCGTCCGCCCCGCCTAGTCAACTCCGCATTGAAGCAGGCCGGCCCATCCCCGCAGCCCAGAATCCGCAAATCCAGATCGGCATTCGTGAGGTCAAACATCGCCTGATATTCTTCGAACGACCGCCCCCAGGGGACAACGTTATCCAGAGTAAATGCCATTGTTGGTTCGCCGGTTTACCTAATTATTCAGAGCTCGTTCCATCTGAACTTGAGACACAAACACCCACCATTTGTTCGTTCTCAAACTCACACGTTTTCAGCCAACATAATGGCCTCATATTCCGCTCGACCACTGACTTCCTCAGTACAAAACGGGGGCGGGTCACACATACCCGCTTCTGCCTCACTGGCAAACTCCCGCTCCACAATCACAGGAGCCGCATTTCCGACGATGACATTGATACTGAAGGGAACGTTTTGAAAGAGATATGTAAACCGCTGGCGTACCAGCATCCTGCCCGGCAGTACCGACAGCAGCTCATACTCTTCTGGCGTGAGATACAGGTTCGTAATCGGCTCAGAGAACTCGCTGCACTTTCCGTACTTCTTACACAGTTTGAATTGAACTGCATCTGCCCCTTCGATCTTTCTCAGCCGCAAACGCCCCGAATCCAGATACTTGTCAGTGATTATCCGCACGGGTAACGATGCCAGATCCGGCAGCAGCCGCTCCTCTGCCAGCCAGCGACGTTCAATCTCCAGTAGACTGTATTTAGGCTGGCTCGTCATAGGCTCTTGATCCGCTGGCGGTTTACTCATCATGCAGCATGCACCCCGATTTTGCAACCGAAGTCAGGATACCGAAACTACCAGTATCTTGTTTCCCTGTTTCTGAAATTCGTCAGGTACGCTCCGGGGCTTTCAAGTCTTTTTGCGGCGCCAGGGGGAGATGTAGTCATTTTCTAACGCTCCCCGGCTGACCAGAAAATCCCGCAATTCGTGATGTCCTTTTTCATTCGCGTAGCTGTAGGCACTTGCGCCCTCTTTTGTGACGGCGTTCATGTCAACGCCCCGCTCCAGCAGATATTCCAGCCGTTCCTGGCTGCGATCATTATGGAGCGCAGCCAGCATCAACGTCGTGTATCCCTCTGGACTTTGATCCAAGACATCAGCGCCGGCCTCAACCAGAAGCTGCAGCGTCTCCAGTGTCGCCCAGTTCGCAGCGATCATCACACTGGTATGCCCCTGTTCTGTGCGGTGATGAAGGTTCGCCCCCGCCTTGATCAGACAGGGAATCACATTCACACGCCAGTTCCGGGTCGCAGCTGTCAAAGGAGTCACGCCCATTTCGCTGGCACAATTCGGATCAGCGCCCACAGACAACAGATACTCGACGACTTCCAGATGCCCTGCGAACGCCGCGTTTGACAATGCAGTCATCCCAGAGTCAAACAGGGTATCGACGGCAATCCCCTTCTCCAGAAATCGTTTAACTTCCTTCAGACTTCCATGACCGGCTGCATACAATAAATTCTTTGCCATTGAACCTCAATCTTTTCTCATATATGGAATCAGATATCCTTGCCCCATTCCTGTGCCGTCTCGCGCACATCAATGTCAGCACTCTCCCGCCCGCGCTCAATAGCCCATTCAAAATAAGGCGTTCCCAATGCGTCCGCGACTTCCAGAATCCGATGATATTCATAATCGTCGGTCCAGTCGATCAGTTCACTGGCGGTCTTCTTCAATAATTCATCAATGACTTCAGTCGGCAGTGAAAGCAACAGGTATCGGCCTATCAGGATATTTTCAATATTCTGGCAAAGACATGCCAATTCAATGGACTCTGCCACAATGGACCTGCGCGTCTCTGCGGTGAACGTTGCTACCTTTGCCAGATTGAAAGCTAACCCGGCTTCGATCCCTTCTAACCACTGGATGACAACATCATGTTGCCAGACACCAGGTCGAAATTCTTTGATACAAAAATCCGGTTTCTCGCTCAATTTGCTTCCTCCCCTGACCGCAACCGGTCCAACTGCTCGATCACTGCAAACACAAACCGCGCCTTCTCGTCATTAAGCGGAAGGCGATGTCCGATGGTTCTCTCGGCCCAGCCCCGAGAGCTGCCTTCATCCTGGTTGAATTCCAGTGACATTGCCGTCCAGTCACAGACCATCTCGATCAGATCGATGTCGGTCATCTCATTGGGATCGTTATGAAACTCAGGATGATGGCGATTGCTGGTAACATGATGCCTGATCGCAGACTGTACCCGTTCTTCCATGCCCGGCGGATATTGAAAGGAAATTTTCCGCCAGCGACAGCGATGAAATTCCGTCAACCAGATATAAGGCACCCGTTCTTCAGGACCATACTTGGACGCATCATGCACCTCCGCCCGTTCCAGGAGTTCCGCCCCACACTCGGACTCAGCGGCCAGCAAATTCAGACAGCTGCGAACACGCTCAATATGAGCCTGCGTGCGGCGTTCATAAAACGCTATCATTTCCGGCGTTGGTTCCTGCAATGTGCTTACCTCACTCTGTCAGTATTATTTGATTCTGTTCTCGTTCGACTACAATAATACTGGCTGACTCACATCCAGCATACACGAAGAGGTAAAAAATGGGTGGACCCGAATGCAATTCGGGCCGAGCGCAGCGATCAGGAAACTGAGAATAGAATTCACGGAGTAAATTAACAGAAGACGACACAAGCAGGCATTCAGATTCACCAGAAAAATATTTTCCTCACTTCCCCAGTAACCGATCGTGCCGTTTTCGGATTTGTGAAGTACTTGCAGGAAACTGAAATCGATCCAACACCACATCCTCAATTGCAGCCCGTACCTGCTTTGCGCATTGCACGGAGGACATACGCCCCACGCCGGTTGCCAGGCCGGGGACCGTGATGCTGTTCACATACTCGCGCACCGGCTGACCCGCATACTGTCAGCAGGGAATGACACCATCGCGAATCAACAGGAAAATTGCACGGGCCGCGAGGAAGGCATTGATCGACGACTCTACCGGCATGGGTACCCGCATCGTGGGCGCTGCGATCAGAAACGGGAATTCCGAATCTTCGATCTCAACCATCGTCGCTGCGCCGACCAGGAGTTCGCCTCCATGATTTTCTCTGATCTGGTTTTGAACCCGATCCTGTATTGATAACCCGAAGCGTTCCAGGTAGAGCCGATCAATGCCGCCATCCATGAATCCAAAACTGTTCGCTGGACTCACAATTGCATCCGCAGGCGCATCAAAGATCGAACCATGGTGCACTTTCACAAATGACAGATCGCCACACCACCGCTGCCAGGCCTGGTAGAGCCGCTCATCGATGGCAGTTAGTTGGATTTGCAGCCGAAGTTTTTTCTGTAAAGGAACGGGGGACATGGCGACGGTCCGTTTCAATGGGTCAGCTCTGATCTGAAAAACCGTTTGTGACAATTCAGAGCTGACACCAGCAGGACGTTTCAGGTTCAATCAACCTACAATGAAAGTTTTTTGTAGTCCATAATTGACCTGACATCATCCTATTTGGGCAAATACATTGCTATTTATATATATCGGAACCACAAAAACACATACCTGTACACATCACAATGAAACACACAACCTTACTATTGACAATCCACTTCATAAGGTTGACAATAAAGGACGATAATACTCATAATTGCGACATAAGGTTGCATAAAATGCACTTGTATACACAATTCAATGCTAATAAGGTTGCAAATAGGTAATTAAAGTATGGTTGGAGTACGTAAAAGAGGTGAAGAAATTCGCCAGTTTATATTAAAAAATGTCGAAAAACATTCTTCTGATATCGTAGCAATTACTGCGAGTCAGTTTCAAATTTCCAGACAAGCTGTCAACAAACACATTAAATTACTCGTTGAACAAAAAGCGATTCTTGTAAAAGGGGCTACGAGAAGCAGGCGATATAGTTTGCATCCACTCATTGAATGGAGCAACTCCTACGACCTCGAAAATAAACTGGAAGAAGATGTGGTCTGGCAACAAGATATTTCAAAATTCTTAAAAGAATTGCCTGACAATGTCAGAGATATATGGCACTACGGTTTCACTGAAATGTTAAATAATGCCATTGACCATTCTTCCGGGTCAAGAGTAATCATTCACATTGAAAAAACGGCCTCAACTACAAATATCATGATCATTGACGACGGTGAAGGTATCTTCAAAAAAATCCAGCGCGAACTTGGATTAAGTGATGAACGACATTCTGTTCTGGAACTTGCTAAAGGGAAATTAACAACAGATCCCAATCATCATAGCGGGGAGGGCATTTTTTTTAGTTCCCGAATGTTCGATCGGTTTGCAATTTCATCTGGTTCAACATATTTTTCACATGAATTTGACAAAACGGAGGATTGGATAATCGAGCACAAAGAAAATAAGTCTGGTACCGCAGTTTTTATGTATTTATCAAATAACTCATCAAGAACTTCAAAAGGTGTCTTTGATAACTTCACTTTAAATGATGATTATGGATTCACTAAAACAATTGTTCCAGTCCACTTGGCGCAGTATGGAGACGATCAACTCATTTCCAGATCACAAGCGAAAAGACTATTAGTCAGAATCGAGAAATTTAAAAAAGTCATCTTTGATTTTGATGAAGTCGAAACGATTGGACAAGCCTTCGCTGATGAAATCTTTCGTGTCTTTCAGTTACAACACAAAGAGATGGAATTAGTTGCCATTAATACACAAAAGCAAGTCCAGCAAATGATTTCACGTGCGCTCTCAAAAGAGTAATTTATTTCACCGTCTGCCTTAAAGACCATCACCAATCTAACTACATATTCTCAAGCCCCGTTATGCTTCAAGCTGTTCCAGCCAGTTAGAGAAGTACTCAGCGGGTAACCGGACCTTTGAAAAATCCAGGTTCTGCAGCTCTTCCCGGGTATAGGTGTTATCCAGATACATCTGCCACTGCAGGTGGAGATCGAGGGCGACGTCGGCAACGGTTTCGTCAACCGGGTTCTCATAGTCGAACTGCGCCTGATGGAAATTGTCGGCCCACCAGGCGATTTCCTGATGGGTATATGGTGACTGCTCTGCATCCAGGGCGCTGCGCAATACCAGCACCAGAGATTCTTTTGTCAGCGGCAGATCGATGACCTGACAGTTCGTTTCCGTCCACATGCCTGTCTGCTGAAGGCGACCCGGCTGTTCTGGGTCGGGTTGAATATTATCTTGCACCATCCCGGAATCACCTTATCGTCTCACCAGACAGTTCTCTCAAGCTTCACAAGCACGCCGACTGAACCGCCCGCTTATGGCAGTTCAGTTGCTCCCATCAGGTAGCGGTCGCATTCGCGGGCGGCGCCGCGGCCTTCGTTGATCGCCCAGACGATCAGGCTCTGTCCGCGTCGGCAGTCGCCGGCAGCGAAGACACCTTCCAGGCTGGTCGTGTACTGCTCGTGCTCGGCTTTGAAGTTTGAGCGGCCATCCAGTTCCAGGTCCAGCTGTTCGCTGATGATATGCTCGGGACCCAAGAATCCGAGAGCCAGGAAGACCAGGTCGCATTCCAGTTCCTGTTCGGAACCGTCAACGATCGAAAATGGCGCGCCGTTAGCGGCTGGTTTGGACCAGTCGACTTCGCAGATCTTGATCCCTTTCAGATTACCATCATCATCGCCGACAAACTCGACGGTCGACATCTGGAACAGACGGGGATCTTTACCAAAGGCGGCAGCCGCTTCTTCGTGGCCGTAATCGACGCGGAAGATTTTTGGCCATTGAGGCCAGGGGTTATTGGCGGCACGTTCGTTCGGTGGTTGAGGCACGATTTCCAGGTTGATCAGGCTTGCACACTTCTGTCGCATGGCCGTGCCCAGGCAGTCGTTCCCGGTATCACCACCGCCGATCACAACCACTTTTTTGCCTTCAGCATTGATGAAGTTTTCGACGGGAGAATTCTGGTAGTGCGTGCTTTCCAGACCGGACTCCAGCAGGCTCTTCGTATTCTTCGACAGGTACTCCATCGCGAAATGCACACCATTCAGTTCACGGCCGGGAATCGGCAGATCGCGGGGTTTGGTCGCACCCGTGCAGAGTACCACTGCGTCAAAATCTTTCATCAGCTGGTCGGCTGTGATGTCTACGCCGATAGAGGTGTTCGTGATGAATTCGACCCCTTCATCAGCCAGCAAATCGACGCGACGCTGCACGATCCATTTTTCCAGCTTCATGTTGGGAATGCCATACATCAGCAGGCCACCAATGCGGTCATCGCGTTCAAAGACAGTCACACTGTGACCTGCAGTATTCAACTGAGCGGCGGCAGCCAGGCCGGCAGGACCGGAACCGACTACAGCGACTTTCTTACCCGTGCGAACTTCTGGTGGATTGGCAACGACCCAGCCTTTATCGAAGGCGTGGTCGATGATGGAATTCTCGATGTTTTTGATCGTGACCGGCGGTTCGTGAATCCCCAGCACGCAGGCACCCTCACAGGGAGCCGGGCAGACGCGACCGGTGAACTCCGGGAAGTTGTTGGTCTTATGCAGACTGTCCAGCGCATCCTGCCAGCGACCGTGGTAGATGTGGTCGTTCCATTCCGGGATCAGATTATTGATCGGACAGCCGGAAGCCATGCCAGCCAGCGTTTTGCCGGTGTGGCAGAAAGGAATTCCACAATCCATACAGCGGGCACCCTGGTTCCCCAGTTCTTCGTCTGTCAGATGATCGTGAAATTCGTTCCAGTCCAGAATGCGCAATTCGGGTTTACGGTCTGCACCCAGTTCTCGGGGAAATTCCATGAAGCCGGTTGGCTTGCCCATAATTCTATCTCACTCTAAATAAATGTTAGCTCTGTGATTCGCTGATGAAATGCACTCGGAAAGACATTCCTCTCACCTGATTGGAAAGTTCAAGGAACGCCTGACGAAGCCTGTTTAAACGACGACCTCGGCTTCTTCAGCCGCCATTTCCTCTAAAGCCCGTTTGTAATCGATGGGCATCACTTTCTTGAATGATTCCAGCTCCGATTCCCAGTGATCCAGGATCTTTTTGGCAATCGTCGAACCGGTAAATTTGCGATGGTTATCGATCAGCGCTTTCAGCTCTGCGATATCATCGGCTTCTTCCACCGGCTCCAGTTCTATGGTTTCCAGGTTACTGTTCTGCAGCAACAGTCCTTCGGGATCGTAGACATAGGCCACTCCACCGGACATCCCGGCGGCAAAGTTTCTGCCGGTCTCTCCCAGAATGACGGCCCGACCACCGGTCATGTATTCACAACCATGATCGCCAATCCCTTCGACGACGGCAGAAGCCCCTGAGTTGCGTACACAGAAACGTTCGGCTGCCTGGCCGCGGATATAGACTTCACCCTGGGTGGCACCGTAGAGGTTCACGTTTCCGACGATGATGTTGTCCTCGGGAGCGAATGTGGAATCTTCCGGCGGATAGATAATGATGCGACCGCCGCTCAAACCTTTGCCCACATAGTCGTTGGCATCGCCTTCATGCTCGATGGTAATCCCGTGTGCCAGCCAGGCCCCCAGACTCTGTCCGGCGGAACCTTTACTGTTGATGTGAATCGTTTCATCGGGCAGGCCGTCTGCACCATGCGCTTTGGAAACTTCGTGGCTCAGCATGGTGCCAAAGGTTCGGTCGGTGTTTTTGAGTTTGACGTCAATCGTCACCGGTTCCCCTTTTTGAATCGCAGGTTGGGCTTCACTGATGAGCAGATTGTCCAGCACGATTTCCAGACCATGCTGTTGATCCATCGTACAATAGGTGCCCACATTCGGATGTGGTTTTTCAGCCAGCCGCAGGATCGGAGTCAGGTCCAGGTGCTTCGCTTTCCAGTGCGCGACACTTTCGTCCAGCTGCAGCACATCGCTGCGGCCGACCATTTCATCCATGGTGCGGAAACCGAGTTCGGCCATCAGTTCACGGGCTTCTTCTGCGAGCAGGAAGAAGTAATTCACCACGTGTTCCGGCTGACCGGCGAACTTCTTGCGGAGCTCCGGATTCTGTGTCGCAATACCGACCGGGCAGGTATTGAGGTGACACTTTCGCATCATGATACAGCCCATGGTGATCAGCGGGCCGGTGGAGAAACCGAATTCTTCGGCTCCCAGCAGGCTGGCGATCACAATATCGCGACCGGTTTTCAACTGACCGTCCGTCTGCAGACGCACGCGGCTGCGGAGGTCGTTGAGCACCAGGGTCTGGTGGGTTTCAGAAATCCCGAGTTCCCAGGGAAGACCGGCGTGCTTGACACTGGTCAGCGGGGAAGCCCCCGTTCCGCCGGAAGCACCGGAGATCAGAATATTGTCCGCGTGACCTTTGGCCACGCCGGAAGCGATCGTACCGACGCCGACTTCCGAAACCAGCTTCACGCTGATGCGGGCTTTCGGGTTGGTATTCTTCAGGTCGTAGATCAACTGCGACAGGTCTTCGATCGAATAAATATCATGGTGCGGCGGAGGACTGATGAGCCCCACACCAGGCGTCGAGTGACGTACCGAGGCAATGATCTTATTGACCTTATGCCCGGGCAGTTCGCCCCCTTCTCCCGGCTTTGCACCTTGAGAAATCTTGATCTGAAGTTCGTCGGCATTCGTCAGATACCAGCTGGTCACACCAAAGCGGCCGGAAGCAATCTGCTTGATTGCAGAACGTTTGGAATCGCCATTCTCCATGGGTTTGAAGCGGGCGGAATCTTCACCCCCTTCGCCGGTATTACTCTTACCACCCAGGCGGTTCATGGCAATCGCCAGTGCTTCGTGTGATTCCGCAGAGATCGAGCCGTAGCTCATCGCTCCCGTGCAGAACCGCTTCACGATTTCCGTGACCGGCTCAACCTCTTCCAGCGGAATCGAATCCCGTTTTTTGAATTTCAACAGACCACGCAGATGACACTCGCGGGTCGTCTGCTCGTTGACGGCTTTCGCAAATCGCTTGTAGGCTTCTTTGTCGCCGGTTGTAGCAGCAGCCTGGATATTGGCGATATTCTCAGGCGACCAGGAATGCTTTTCTCCATTGGCACGCCAGTGGTACACACCGGGATTAGGCAGTACGGGCAGGCGATGCTGTTCGCGCTGCGGATAACCGATGTTATGACGCATTTCGCATTCTTTCGCAACCACGTCGAACCCGATCCCTTTGATGCGGCTGGCAGTTCCAGCAAAGCAGGCGTCAATAATCTCATTATTCAGACCAACGGCTTCAAAGATCTGGGCTCCTTTATAACTCTGCAGAGTTGAGATCCCCATCTTGGCCATGACTTTCAGCATGCCTTTACTGACACCTTTACGGTAGGCAGCGACAATGGATTCGCGGGTCCACTTGGCCGCATCCAGTTCGCCGGCTTCCAGGGAATGCCAGAGTGCTTCGAACGCCATGTAAGGATTGATCGCGTCAGCACCGTAACCAAACAGCAGACAGTGATGATGGACTTCGCGGGCTTCGCCGGTTTCCAGAACGATTCCGATCTGTGTACGCTGTTCGTTGCGCACCAGGTGATGGTGAATGGCACCACAGGACACCATGGTCGGCAGACCGATTCGATCGCGTCCCGCGGCGCGGTCCGAAAGCGTAATCAGGCTGAAACCATCGGCAATCGCCTGTGAGGCTTCTTCCCGGATGCGATCCAGGGCAGCGCGGAATCCGGCTTCCCCTTCTGCCTTGGGATAGGTTACGTCGATGGTTTTATTCTTCCAGCCACGATAGTCCATGGCTTTGATGGCTGCCATCTCTTCGTTGCTGATGATCGGCTCCGGAATCAGCAGGCGATGACACTGCTCTTCAGTCGAATCCAGCAGGTTCCCTTCCGGGCCGATATAGCACTCGAGGGACATGATGACTTCTTCGCGGATTGAATCGATCGCGGGGTTCGTCACCTGCGCAAACAGCTGGTGGAAGTAATCGTAGAGCAGTCGTGACTGATCGCTCAGGCAGGCCAGCGCGGCGTCGTTACCCATCGAACCGATCGGATCTTTTTTCGCTTTGATCAACGGGATCAGCATAAACTTCAGCGTTTCAAAGGTGAAACCGAAGGACTGCATGCGCGAGAGCAGTTCCTTTTTGGGAATTTCTTCCACCTGGCCTTCCAGGGGAAGGTCGCTCAGGAGAATCCGCTGATCCTGCAGCCATTCCTGGTAAGGTCGTTTGGTGGCGTATTTTTCCTTGATCTCTTCATCGGGGATCAGGCGGCCTTCTTCGAAGTCAACCAGGAACATTTTCCCGGGCTGCAGACGGCCTTTTTCCTTGACGATTTTCGGATCGACTTCCAGGACGCCTACTTCACTGGCCATGATCACACGGTCATCGTGGGTCACGTAATAACGGCTGGGTCGCAGACCATTCCGGTCCAGAACCGCGCCGATGCATTGCCCATCGGTAAAGGAAACGGAGGCGGGTCCGTCCCATGGTTCCTGCAGAGCAGAGTGATATTCGTAGAAGGCCCGTTTGGCAACGGAGATGGAATGGTGATTCTGCCAGGCTTCGGGAATCATCATCATCATGACTTCCGGCAGCGGACGGCCGGACATCAGCAACAGTTCGAGTGCATTATCAAAGTTCCCGGAATCGGAACAGTGAGGCTCGATGATCGGGAACAGCTTTTTCAAGTCATCCCCGAACAGGTCACTGGACATCATTCCCTGCCGGGCATACATCCAGTTCGCATTTCCCCGCAGTGTGTTAATCTCGCCGTTATGAGCCATGAAACGACAGGGCTGGGCGCGATCCCAACTGGGGAACGTGTTCGTGGAGAAGCGGGAGTGAACCATGGCCAGGTGACTTGTAAAATCATCAGCCTGCAGGTCGGGATAGAAGGGCATGACCTGATCGGGGGTCAACATCCCTTTATAGACGAGCACCTTACTTGAGAGTGAGCAGAAGTAGAACATCAGCCCCTGAGGAAGATTGCTGCCTTCCCGCAGCAGTCGACTGGAGGCTTTCAGAATGATGTAAAGCTGGCGTTCCAGGTGATCCTGGTCAGCGACTTTTCCGTTGGAGGTCGAAATAATGACCTGCTCCATGTGCGGCAGAGCCCGCAGTGCGGAAGGACCGATGTCGGCGACATCGGGACTGACCGGCAGCAGTCGCCAGCCTTGCACGACCAGGCCCTGCTGGTGAGCAATTTCCTCAACCGCCTTTTTGCAATGCTCCCGCTGGGCAACATCGGTAGGCAGGAAGACATTCCCCAGACCATAGTTTCCTTGAGCAGGCAGCGTCAGGTTCAGGTCTTCTTTGACGACGCGCGACAGGAAGTCGTGCGGCATGGAAATCAGAATCCCGGCACCATCGCCGGTATTTTCTTCGCAACCACAGGCGCCACGGTGAGTCATATGACGCAGCATTTCATCGGCGTCCAGCACGATCTGGTGCGAACGTTCGCCTTTAATGTGGGCGACAAACCCGACACCACAACTGTCATGCTCGAATTCCGGATCGTAGAGCCCGTGCGCTTCCGGAAGTTGCCCCACCTGAAAAATGGAGCTTCGTGCTTTGTTCTCGGAATCAGTTCCACGCCGAACGGTTCGACTTGTCATCTTACTTCACCATTCAAACTAATGTTTAACAAAATCAATGCCTACCAGGCATCCTGTTATTGCGAACAGACGTCGCACTCTTTTTTTTCATGGCACCGCGCCCTGGAGAGACGGATACCCGTTTGTTACCGGTATGAGACCGGAAAGTTTTCTGTCAAAGATCAACCATCAATCTGTTTGAGTCATCTTCAGGGAGAGTCCTCTCCTGACTCGAACCGGGTGGATCCATCCCAACAGGAAAAACGCAGATCATCAACCTGCTTATTCACGCGCTATCAAAGGACCGAACGAAAATGCATCCATGCTGGGAGGTTTTTCACTCCCGGATGCTGATACCTCGGTCGATTCTCTGCGAGCGCTGGAGAAATTCGCGGGGTCTTCATGCAAGACTTCTATGAATTTCGACACCACATCAGGCGTCGTTTTCTGTTTTCTCTGAATGATCCCGATCGGGCGGAACCATTCGACTTCTTCCAGACGTACCACTTTCAGCGACTGATTATGAACTTCTTTTGCGACGGTCGGTAAAGGCAGGACAGAAATACCAGCCCCGGCTTCGACGGCCCGTTTCATATTCTCAATATTATCAAATTCATGGATCAACTGTACGTGGACGCCGGCTTTTCTCAGCCAGCGATCGATCTTTTGTCGAACGACTAATTCTGATGTGAACGCCACAAAAGGTTCATCTTCGAGGGCATCAACCGGACAGCTCTCGCGTTCCGCTAACGGATGACCGGGATGAACGACCAGTACCATCGGCTGTTCCTGCCAGAGGATCCTCGTCAGATCTTTTTCTTCCTTGGGGAAGGAAACCAGCCCCAGATCCGCCTGATTCTCGCAGATTCGCTGATAGACTTCATCCGGGTGCAGATAATCAAGGGTCACCATCACATCCGGGTACAATTGCTGAAAATGCTCGACATAATCATGCATCTGAGCCAGTCCGACCGAATAGATGGCCGCGATCCGCACGCGACTGCGAGTCTGACCGACGGCCCGGCGGACCTGCTCTTCGACCTGTTCGAATGACTTCAGCAACTGCTGACATCCATCAAAATAAATAGCACCGGCGGGAGTCAGTTCAAAAGGTCGCTTGGAACGATCGATTAACTGGGCCCCCAGACGCTTTTCTAAGGCATGCACCGCCTGGCTGGCTGCCGACTGGGATACACGACGAACCTCAGCAGCTTTGGAGAAGCTGCCTTGCACGACGACATCACAGAAAAGTTCAGCATTACGCAGATGCATGGAAGTGAAACCTGTCCTATTTATAAGGAATACTAATAATAGCCGGTCTGCAGTATTTAATTTTCGAATACGGCACAGTGTAGGGTTCAAAGAGTCATGAAGTCAAGCGCACGACTTTTCAAAAAAGACAGCCCTTTAACTTAGGATTATTGCGTTATTCACAAGGCATTTCCATATTTACACTTACGAACCGACCTCTGAACGGACCTCGAAAACGGATTCACTCAGGCCAAGAGCAGCAGTCTGGCCAACAGCTCCCGTCACTTTGAATTTAACACGCGAAATTCGAAATAGTTTCATCCTGACACTTATATCTCGCGTTGGTTCTATTCAATTTGCTTATAGTAGCAAGAAATACAGACTCACCGCTTATTTTGATCTATGTTCTATAGTAGACGTCTGTTGAAAACACTGCGCCTGCTGAAATCAACCCCGAGCCGCAATCGACGCTCATCTCGTCAGCGAATTTATGAATCTGAAACGACAAAGCGACCTGCAAACCTACTCATCTCCGTCGTGCAGAGATATGATCATTTGTAATGAATTGCAGCGGCACATGCTTTCACATCCCTATTTTCTCTCACTTAAAGGAAACCTCATGAAGAAACTGATCCCGCTTTTTGCCCTTCTCTTTATAGTCGGCACGCTTCCCCTGCTCTCCGGATGTGGAAAACCCGCTGAAACGGCGCAGAACTTAGGACCGGATGAGTCCATTCTGGCCATGCTGAATGGTGTGAACAATCAGGAAATGGAAGCCGTCTGGAATTTCCTGCCCGCCAGCTATCAGCAGGATGTGAACAGCATTGCCCACGACTTCGCATCAAAAATGGATCCGGAAATGTACAACGGTACGTTCGAAACTGGACAGCGACTGGCGAAAATCCTGAAAGAGAAAAAAGAATACATCCTCAAAAACCAGATGCTTCAGAACTTGCCTGTGCCCCCGGAAAAAGTAAGTGAGTTCTGGGATCCGACCACGAATATCATTTCCGCCCTGGTCAACAGTGACCTCTCCAGCCTCGATAAACTGAAAAGTTTTGATGGCGGCAAATTCCTGTCAACAACCGGGAATCAGCTGGCAAAGAACCTCGTCGCGATATCCGATCTGATACCACAAAAAGACGAGGAAGCCAGTTTTTCAGAGAAACTGAAACAGACGAAAGTTACCGTTGTCACTTCTGAAGGTGATACTGCGACCATCAAAATTGAAGCACCGGGTGAAGAGCCTAAAGAAGAACAGATGGTTAAAGTAGAGGGAAAATGGATTCCCAAAAACCTGGCAGACAACTGGCAAACCAAAATGGACGATGTCCGCAAGCAACTGGCAGAGCTGACACCGGAAAAAGTGACGGCCCAGAAAGAACAGACCCTGGCCGGCCTCAAACAGGTGAATGAAACCCTGGCCAAACTGGAAAGCGCCAAATCGGAAGAAGAATTCAATAACACCCTGTCACCAATTATTGCACCGGTAGCGATGTTTGCGCCAATGCTGATGATGCAGTTGGGACAGCCGATGATGGGTGGTCCTGCCAGTCCTACGCTGGGGGAAAACAAGCCTGCTGACCCGAATGAGATCGTCACCATTGTGATTGAACAGAAGCTGACCAGCACAGAACAGGATCCGATTATTGAACAGATCCTGTTGTCCGTTGACGATTCCGATCAGGTCAACATCGTCCCCATGGCAGAAGGGGAAACGACCATCTTCAAGATTTCCCCCGTGGCTGATGTCGAGGCGTTCGCCAAAAAAATCAAGTTTGGTAAACCTGCCAAGGTCGACGCTAAAAAGCGATCTATTACAGTAGAGCTTGATAAATAAAGATTGAGCCCCTGCTGGAAAAACGAAAAAGGCCACTTCTCGTGAACGGGGAAGTGGCCTTAAGTTTTGCTGGTTTGCGCAGCAATCAATTGTCTTTCAGGGAAGGATCAGGCAGCTTCAGACAGATCGTCTTCGCCACAGGCTTCCACTTCGGAATCCAACTCTTCTTCGCCTTCCTCATATACGAGATAGTAAATCTCGTTCATCGCTTCTTCCAGATAAGAGCGAATGTTTTCGCTATCGGTTGATTCGATCAGTGCTTCCAGCCTGGCGACGACACGGTCGACTTCTTCGCTGGTGATCTCCTCATATTCTTCCTGGTTGTTTTCTTCTGACATCGTTACCTCCATGTCCTGTGTTTGACTACAATAAGCAGGAAAAGCACGAATTTATTTATCGGCCTTCCGGGCTTAAAGCATTAGCACGGCCCTGTGCAAAAAATTACCAGGCGAGACTGCAGAACATCCATTTCTGAATTTCGCCTTCCGGATCCATTTTCAACTGACTCTGTCGGAAAAAGAACGACTATTTTTTCTTCTTTTTCGATTCTTTCTTAGCGGCGGTTTTCTTTTTGGCTTTCTTTTGTTTCTTCTCTTTTTTGACGGTTTTCTCACCAAAAATGCGGTCCCAGCCGTTAGAGAAATCTTCGGTTGAACCTGTGTGGACCGTATAACCCGTCACTTGCACTGCCTCCTCTTTAAAAAAACATCGAAACTGAATTGATCACAGGATAAATTATTTATGAAAGCAGATTATGTAGCAAGGCTGAAATTGCCTGCCCGCCCTCTAAATCCCTGTTTTCGGACGAAATAACTCCCCTGTCGCCGGGTACTGGATAGCACGAACCTGTTATGAATTTGCCTCGAAAAACGCCCTGTTATGCAGTCATTTTTACTTCGACTCTCTCCGACTCTCAAGAGGGGTACGACGCCATGTCAGACCGCATGCTGGAACTGGCAGCGCAACAGCCCGGCTATTTGGGAATAGAGTCTTTTCGTTCACCGGACGGGAAGGGGGTGACTATTTCCTATTGGGAGGATCTGAATGCCATCACTGCCTGGAAACAAAACCCGGAACATCAGTCAGCACAAGAACTTGGAAAAATCCAATGGTACCAGAACTACTCTATTGAAATCGCCCGGATCGAGTCAGGTTACTCTTTTGACAGGCCGTGATGTGTCACCATCACTCCTTCTTTTCAGATTCCTTTTTAGGTTTGTCCTTCTCGGTTGCCTTTTTCTGTTCCTCCTCGCGCTTCTGCATCTCGTTCTTCGACTTTTTCGATTTTTCCAGCTGGAAATAGGATTTGCTGATTGTCCGGGGAAATTCATTGTTGGACAGCTGAGTATCCGCAGTCTCCCGATGAGGGTCCAGTATAAGGTTTTTCAGAGGCTTCTCCGTTAAGATCAGTTTGGAAACGCTTTTGTTATTCAGCCTCCAGATTTCCGCAGGTATCCGCAGCATCTCAGAGCTGTCATCATCAAAAGTCAGTTTCAGGATCACCGGCATCACCAGCCCTCCCTGGTTTTTGAGATCGATAAGATAAAAGTACTTCTGTGTTTCCAGGAGTTTTTTCTCATCCGCCTTCAGTTCTTTCAGTTGATCCTCGAATTTCTTTCGATCCGCGTCGGTCACGTCCAGGTCGTCGTATTCGTTGTAGAAGTCTTTGAGCTCGGGAAATTTTTCTGTCCGTTTCGGCAGACTCTTATTACGGATATCAGACAGAGACTCCGGTTCTTCATCCCGTTCTTTCTTGCGACGGACTTTGTCGACATAGGGATCACCGGTCTCCAGCAGAAACTGCCTGACATTCTCTACCGCCAGATCGGTGTGATCGGTGGTGTAGAACCAGCCGCGCCAGAACCAGTCCAGATCGACGCCTGAGGCGTCTTCCATCGTGCGGAAAAAATCAGCAGGTGTCGGGCGTTTGAACATCCAGCGTCGGGAATATTCCTTGAACGCGTAATCGAACAGTTCCCGTCCAAGTACCGTTTCCCGCAATACATTCAGAGCGGTTGCCGGCTTACCGTAGGCATTATTGCCGAACTGTAGAATCGATTCCGAGTTGGTCATGATGGGAACCTGATAGTCCCCCTTCATATAACCGACGATGTCCCGGGGCTCTCCCCGCCGCGAAGGATAATCGGGCTCCCATTCCTGTTCCGTTAAAAACTGCAGAAACGTGGTAATCCCTTCATCCATCCAGGTCCACTGGCGTTCGTCACTGTTAACAATCATCGGAAAGTAATTATGGCCCACTTCGTGAATGATCACAGAAATCAAACCATACTTGGTCCGCTTGGAATAGGTTCCATCTTTTTCGGGCCGAGGGCCGTTAAAGCAGATCATCGGGTATTCCATGCCACCCACCGGTCCATTGACTGAAATCGCCACCGGGTAGGGATACGGAAAGGTGTACTTCGAGAAGACATCCAGGGTATGAATGATGGCATGCGTCGAATACCTGCTCCAGAGAGGCTCCCCTTCATTCGGGTAATACGACATCGCCATCACCGGTTTGTCTTTCCCTTGCAACTGATGTCCCTGGGCATCCCAGATGAATTTTCGAGAACTGGCGAAAGCAAAATCACGGACGAACGGCGCCATGAAGATCCAGGTCTTTTTTTCTTTCGAACGGGACGCTTCATTTTTCTTTGCTTCTTCCGGCGTGATGATAAACATCGGTTTCTCCGCCGTCTTAGCCTGTTCCAATCGTTTCTGCTGTGTTTCAGTCAGGACTTTTTCCGGGTTCTGCAGTTCCCCCGTCGCTGCCACAACGTGATCTGCCGGCGCCGTAATCTTCACCAGAAAAGACCCGAATTCCAGAGTGAACTCGCCACGCCCCAGGAACTGCTTGTGCTGCCAGCCGGTGTTATCCGTGTAGGCCGCCATGCGCGGGTACCAGTGGGCTATCTCATACAGAAAATTCTTATCTTCCTCGAAATACTCATAGCCGGTTCGCGCGGGGCGACTTTGGGAATCATTGATCAGATAACTCCAGTCCACCGAAAACGTCATACTCTGACCACTGCTCAACGACCCGTTCAAATCAATCCGCATCATGGTTTTGATGATCTGAAAAGGGAGAGGATCGCCCTGCTCATCCCGGACCGCCGAAATCTTCATTCTGCCATCAAAGGTTTCTTTCGCCATCAGTTGCTGCATCGTTTTATAACCGACTTTTCCCAGATGAGAGCTGGTATCAGTCAGATGTGCATCAGAATCGAACGACAGAATATTGGTATCCAGCTGCATCCAGAGATAATTCAGCTTGTCGGGTGACTTATTGGTGTAAGTGACTTTTTCCGTCCCGATAATCTTCTGCAGCTTGTCATCCAGCTCCACATCAATTTCATAATCGACTTCCTGCTGCCAATATTTTTCTCCCGGTGCGCCGGAAGCCGTGCGAAACTCATTCGGGGTAGGTAACGTTTCTTCCAGTTGCCGAAATTTATCTTCCTGTTTGAACTTGTCATTACTGACGATCTGGGCCTGCAGCAGGGAGGTTGAACACAAAAACAGAGCCAGACACATCAGTCTCAGGAGGGCCTTTTCGTGAGAACGGAGCACGCTGATTTTCATGAGGTTCATCCAAGTTCGTTTCTGTTGAGGACACGAGAAGAGAGGCGAGCAGTTTTTAAAACAGGTTCAGAAACCCATTTTAACCGGTAAAACAAGTCAGATTGCAAGTCATTTCGAGCCTGCGGGAAGGAGTTTCCCCGGATGTCTTACGCAAAAAACGGGAAATCAGCGAGTCAGAATTGACAGGATTCCTTCCCAGGGCTGCATATACGTAAGGAACGGCAGTCCATCTACGGTCGGTTCCCGCTGTTTTGTAATCCCATCGACGGCGTGGGCTTCCTGAACCATGAATTCGAGGACTTTCAACTGCTCATCCCGCTGCCAGTCAAACAGAATGCGCGTCTGATCATGTAATAACGCGACCGCTGCCGCTAGTGCCGAAGCCCCCCAGTTACTGGTTCCGGCAACGATGTTCCAGTCGGTCGCAATGCGACAGGGAATCAGGCTGGAAAATTCCGAAGCAATGCGGCGATCCAGTTCTTCCCAAGCAATGCTGCCCATTCCAATCTCGTTTCCCCCGTCGCCAATACCGATTGTAATCGCGGCTGGGAAAAACTCAGACAGTCGCTCAAACAGCTGATGTAAAGGGGCCGTAAAAGAATCGATGATTTCTCCGCGCATATTGTGACAGCGGTCAAAATGTGCCTGCGGGACGCACTGCTGAAATATGCTCCTATCCATACTGCGATCAGAAAACTGAGACGACCAGGAATCCATCGTGTGGCTCGGGCCTACTCGCTCCACGGAAATCAGATGACTGATTTTCTGTCGACTGAAAAATGATTCAATCCAGCCCGGCTGATCCGGATCCAGAACCACAAGCCGGGAGCGGGCGTAACCGAAGGCATCGACGGTCGCCGTCAGCACAGGGGCACACAACGCATCAGTGACCACCAATGTATCAATGCCACATGCTTCCAGAATCAACGCCAGCAAAACAGCACCGGGGGGCCCATCTGTTTCGGCAGCAGGAACCGGTGCTCGGGGGACATAAAAGCCTGTGATAATCACAACTTGCGATGCACTGGCCCCAATGGCCTGGGCGGCCTGCAGCAGATGGTCCTGACAGAGGGGTCCAAACCGGCTTTCGGAATCAATCAGGCCCCGTTTTCCCGGATCCCTGCGAATCAGGCGGTCGAATTCCCGGATCATGTCTGTTTGTGAGGTGCCCATTCAATCCTGTTCGCACTGTAGCTGTAAAAAACAGAGAGTTCGCCTCTGTGAAAACAGTTTACTCAGGATTGTAGTGAAACGACAGCCTGTGCTGATTGAAAAAGAGAGTCAAAGAAAATACGATATTATAAGTGTGATTCCCGCGATTGGGACCTTACCGATGGGGGCCTTCCTGCTTGTGAGAAAAGGCTTTCTAAAGGGAAACGCTGGTTGTCAGAACGCCTGAGCATTGCCAGAATTACTTAAGTATTCAGGCTGTTAAGCCTCCCACCCCGCGCAAGCAAACCTGTCAGAAAACGATTGCAGACATGAACAGATTGATCTCCGTATTTTTCCAGTGAATTGACTGATCCGCGTCCCTGCATCGCTTGAGGCATAAGGAAAATAGAAATCCCCGGGTCAGTTCGAATTTCCGGGGGTGAACGGACTCGACAGACTGCGATCAATCAACTGTCAGAATAAGTAAAGAGTGAGGATTCACTTCCGTGAGATTTGGGTATCGTGATTTCATTTTGTTGCTGTTATTCCCGGTGATAACCATCGCGGGGTGCGAACAGCCCAAGGTTGAGTTTATCTTCTCCGAGAAGACCAATGAACTCATGCCTGCCGCCGCCAAACCCGTCAAAGAGGCGCTGGTCAGAGAGTTCGGCAATCCACTGGCCCTCACTCAGTTTGAAGGCCTGCCCACGAAATTCGGCGATGTGGAAGGCAAGGTCAAATCAGTCGAATCTACGGGAGCCGACGCCCCCCTGATCCGCTTTCAAACCACAGGCCTGGAAAACGCGTATGACAAACTTCAGGGACTGCCCCTGGAGTGGACCTCCGGAAAAGCCCAGGGACAGATTTCACGCATCAAGGAATACAATTTTGAAACGGGTATCATCGCCGTTGAGAAATCTGCGGAAATCGATCCTCAGCCCGGCGACACTTTTCTGGTCGAATGCACGCGACTGCAGTTTGGCCGCGATCTTTACAATCGACATTGCATGCACTGTCACGGTATGTCGGGAGAAGGCACTGGTCCGACGTCCCGCTATCTGAATCCTCCCCCTCGTGATTTTCGTTTGGGCATTTACAAATACACGTCCACCAAATCGACCGATAAAGCACAGGTACACGATCTGGAGCGAACCGTCAAAGAAGGAATCGCCGGGACGTACATGCCTTCCTTTAAACTGCTGACCAACGATGAAGTCTCTGCGATTGTCAACTATGTCATCTGGCTTTCCATTCGCGGTGAAACGGAAAAGAAACTGGTCGACGAACTGTTCCTTGATTATTCCCAGGAGACCTTTGCCGAACGAACCAGTGAAGCGGGAGGGGAAACGCCGGAAGAGGTCAATGAAGAACTCAAAGAGTACATGGAACTGGACTTCCCGGACACACTTGATTTCGCCACATCCAGTGTTGCGGAAGCCTGGGAAGAAGCAAACCTGGAAGAGGCGCTGGTGATCCCTGAGTCTCCCCGTGTGCCAGACTCACCGGAATCCCGCGAACGGGGACGTAAACTGTACCTCAGCGATAAAACCAAGTGCGCTACCTGCCATGGTCCCCAGGGACGCGGCAACGGGTCTGCCACACAGGACTTCTGGACCAACCCGGTTACCAATGAAAAATATCCCAATCGCGGACTGCATGATATCTGGGGAAATCAGCTGCCCCCCCGGGATCTGCACCGTGGTATTTATCGTGGTGGACGCCGACCGATCGACATTTATCGGCGGATCTTTGCCGGCATCAAGGGTACGCCGATGCCAGCCTTTGGCCCCTCTGCGTTGACAGATGAAGAACGCTGGGATCTGGTCAACTATGTGATGAGCCTGCCTTACAGCAAGTAATCACTTCGATCCGTGTTGCTGACTATTTTGTATCTGAACTCATTTAAGACAACCAATTGAATTCTCAATCAAAGACCAAACGGGAGACCTTTCGTGGGTAAAGGATGGTGTTTATTTTTTCTGTTCTGGCCTGTTGCCGCAGTCGTGTCCTGCGCGGCAGCTCCATTGATTGGCTGGTCTTTTCCCTACGACAATGCGCAAGCCGCCAGTAACCTGGGAATCCGTATCGATAGCCTGTTTTATTTAATTCTGGCCATCACGGCACTTGTGTTCGTCGGTACGCAGGCAGTCCTTGTCTATGCTCTCTGGCGTAGTGCCAATAATCGTGATGAGCGAGCCCAGTACATACACGGTAACCATAAACTGGAACTCATCTGGAGTATCATCCCCGGTGCCATCCTGTTATTTCTGGCCCTCTACCAGATGAACCTCTGGGCGGACTTTCGCTTTAAAAATCACTACCCGGAAGCCGCTGTCAAAGATCCCCTGGCAGAAGTCACCGCGCGCCAGTTTGAATGGCGTTTCCGTTATCCTGCCATCGGGAAACAACTTCAGCCCAAACCACAGCCCGATGACCTTTATACCGTCAATGAACTGCACGTCCCCTTCGGCAAACCGGTACTGATCCAGCTGCGCAGCGACGATGTGCAGCACTCGTTCTTCCTGCCCGCTTTGCGGATCAAACAGGATGCCCTGCCCGGCCTGCAGATTCCCGTCTGGTTCGAAGCCAACAAGCCCGGCGTTTACGATCTGGTCTGTGCGGAACTGTGTGGCTGGGGCCATTACAAAATGAAAGCCCACGTGATCGTGCAACCCGAAGCAGAATACCAGGCTTATCTGAAAAACCTGACCCAGCAGCAATCCTATGATGGACTGGGAAAAATTGCCGCCAACGAAAACGGCTCAGAGAGTGAGGCCGCCGAGTAATGAGTGTTTTGAATCCCTCCCCCACCGGACTGCAACCGATTCTGACTCCCCAGGAGCATCACGGGCCGGGAAACTTCATCACGAAGTACATTTTTTCAACTGACCATAAAATCATCGCGATCCAGTTCCTGTTTACCACATTGCTGATGATGATTGTCGGCGGTGCACTTGCCCTGGCAGTCCGCTGGCAGCTGGCGTTCCCCTGGGAATCGATGCCGATTGTCGGGCCATGGCTGTTTGCCGCGGAAGGCGGACAGATCTCACCGGAATTTTACACGATGCTGTTTACCATGCATGCCACCGTGATGATCTTCCTGGTGATCATCCCCATCCTCGCAGGGATGTTCGGAAACTTTCTGATCCCGCTGATGATTGGCGCGGATGATATGGCATTTCCCAAACTGAACATGTTGAGTTACTGGTTCATGTGGCCGGCAATCGCCTGCTTCGGCATGAGTTTCAAGTACGCAGGCGGTCCGGCAGCAGGCTGGACCTCGTACCCGGTACTCGCTGATCTGGCGCAAGCGGCCCCGGGCTCGGGAACCGCGCAGACATACTGGCTGCTGGGAGTGACCTTTGTCGGGTTCTCTTCAATGATGGGCTCAATCAACTACATGACGACCATCATCAATATGCGTGCTCCCGGCATGACCTTCTTTCGGTTGCCCATGACCATCTGGGGACTGTTTATCACGGCCATTCTGCAGGCGTTTGCACTTCCCGTTCTGACCGCCGGCGGATTCATGCAGGTTGCCGACCGATTATTCGGAACCTGTTTCTTCTATCCTTCCGGACTGGTCATCAATAACGCCGCGCCTACGGTGGGAGGCGGACAGCCTTTACTCTGGCAGCACCTGTTCTGGTTTTACTCTCATCCCGCGGTTTATATTATGCTGCTCCCGATTATGGGTATGGTGTCCGACATGCTGAGCTGCATGTGTCGGAAACCGCTGTTCGGTTATAAGCCGATGGTCTTCTCCATGTCTGCCATCGCCAGCCTCGGATTCATCGTCTGGGGGCACCACATGTTTACCAGCGGCATGAACCCTGCCGTCGGGATGGCGTTCATGGTCTCCACCATGATGATCGCGCTCCCCTCCGCAATCAAAACCTTCAACTGGACCGCAACGATCTGGGGTGGGAAGCTGGAATTCAATACGGTCACGCTGAACTGCATTGCCTTCCTTTCAATGTTTATCGTCGGCGGGCTCAGCGGTATCTTCATGGCGGCTGTCCCCGTGGACGTCTAT
Organism: Gimesia maris; assembly: GCF_008298035.1. Lineage (NCBI taxonomy): Bacteria > Pseudomonadati > Planctomycetota > Planctomycetia > Planctomycetales > Planctomycetaceae > Gimesia > Gimesia maris. Next base: position 1,094,241 of record NZ_CP042910.1, on the reverse strand, counting down.
TTCCATGACACCTACTTCATTGTCGCCCACTTCCATTACATTCTGTTCGGTGCCACCCTGTTTGGTGTCTTCGCCGGAATCCAGTTCTGGTTCCCGAAAATGTTCGGCCGGATGATGAATGAAAAACTGGGTAAAACGCACTTCGTGCTGACTTTCATCGGTGCCAACGGCACATTTTTCCCGATGCACTTCCTGGGAATGCAGGGCATGCCCCGCCGCTATGCCGACCCTTACCTGCACGGTTACCTCGAGCACCTGCTGCCGATGAATCAGTTCATGACCATTTCTGCCATCATCATGGGTGCTGCCCAGATCCTGCTGTTCATCAACATCTTCTACAGCATGTTCTTTGGCCCCAAAGCAGGTCGAAATCCCTGGAATGCGACGACGCTGGAATGGGCGGCTCCGTCCCCTCCAGGACATGGAAACTTCGATTTTGTACCGATGGTCTATCACGGACCCAATGAATATGCCGTCGTGAATGGCGATAAAGATTTTCTGATGCAGACAGAACAGAAATGTGAGCCGCCGGCAAATCACACGTCTACCGATACCGAAACCTCAGTGTAAATTGAAACGTTAACCAAAAGTTATCCCAATGAACCAGCAACAGTATCATCCCTGGCTTTTCAGACTGGCCCTGGCGACTGCAATCGCCACGCTGCCTCTGATGATTATGGGCGGGCATGTGACCACCAAGGACTATGGCATGGCAGTAGATGGCTGGCCGAGTTCCGACGGACAAAATATGTTTACGTATCCTGTGTTCGGTCTCCCTACGGATAAATTTTTCGAGCATGTGCATCGACTCCTGGGAACGCTGGTCGGCTTCTTATCCATCATACTGGTCATAGTGGCCTTTAAAGTCGAATCACAAAAATGGATTCGCAATGTCGCAATCGCCGTGCTGGTCTGTGTGATTATCCAGGGAATTCTGGGGGGTACCCGAGTTACTGAAAACAGCAAAGCTCTGGCAATGGCACACGGCTTGTTTGCCGCCTGCGTGTTTACCCTGATGTCATTCCTGACCATGGCCACAGGCAAACGCTGGATCGAAAACAGCAATAATCCCCCTGAACTTGCTGCTGGATATGGTCGCCGCCTGGCAATCACAGTGCCGCTGCTCGTCCTCTTTCAGTATTTCCTGGGAGGATTCCTCAGCCACTTCAAAATGGGACTGCATCCTCACATGAGCTTTGCGATTGTGGTTTTGATCTTTGTGATCATTGAATTTCGCAGTGCTCGCAAAACAGGTATCAAATGGTTGAAACGACCGGCGATGGGCATGCTGCATCTCGGTATTTTCCAGATCATGCTCGGCATTGGTGCCTGGCTGACACGATTTGGGCTTCCTGCTGCCGGGATCGTTGGAGAACCCGGTTCCCTGCAACAGTCGTTGTTTCGCACCACACACCTGATTGCGGGTATCCTGTTACTTATGACCACGGCCCTGTATTCGGTCCGTGTCTTTCGACTCCATCAATTAAATAAAAACAGATCGTCAGAGCAATCTCTCTCTGCTACTGATTCCTTACCGAATGCCGAAGGTAACGTTTGAAATGTCTACAACTCAACAATCTTACATCGCTGTCGAAGAATCGAAAACCGCCGCCAAACCTGTCAGCCTGGCCCGGTTAGGCGATTACCTCGAACTCATCAAACCGAGAATTTCGACGATGGCTCTGATCTCGGTGGCATTAGGTTATACACTGGCCTCCGCCCATTCCTGGTCCCTGCTGCCTTTAATCCATGCCCTGCTGGGAATCGGTCTGGTTGCCGTCGGCTGCAACTCGCTGAATCAGATGCTGGAAATGAAAAGTGATGCCTTGATGCCCCGCACGGCCAATCGCCCGCTGCCTGCCGGGAAAATCTCATTGCCCGAGGTTCTGGTATTCGGTATTGGTGCCGCGCTGACCGGTATTTTTTACCTGGCAACCATGGTCAACCTGCTGACTGCCTTTTTAGCGATGATGACCCTGGTGCTCTACGTGCTGGTTTACACACCCCTTAAACGGGTGACCTCACTTTGCACCACCATCGGTGCCATCCCCGGCGCCATGCCTCCCATCCTGGGCTGGACGGCTGCGGGAGGCAATCTGAATACCTCTTCCTTCGCGATTTTTGCCATCATGTTCTTCTGGCAGTTCCCGCACTTTCTGGCGATTGCCTGGCTGTACCGTCATCAATACCACCAGGCAGGTTTGAAAATGCTGCCCGCCGCAGATCCGGCACCACGCATAATCGGCTGGATGTGTGTGATTTATGCGGTCGCTCTGATCCCCGTCAGTCTGCTGCCTCAATATGTTTCCCTGACAGGGACGTTTTACTCTGTGGTCGCGCTGGTCCTGGGAATTGGCTACCTTGCCTTCTCGATTCGTTTCCTGCGAAACGAAACACGCCAGACCGCCCGCCAGTTAATCTGGTTCTCTCTGATTTATCTCCCGCTGCTGTTACTCACCTTGACCTGGGATCGACTGCAACTGTTTAACTGATCAATCCACGAACACGCGTTTCAGGATTCAACGACTGTTTGATTGTCTGCGATGTAAAGTGAAAGATTATAATGAGTCACGAAAGTAATTCGCCACAATATCGAATGGGGCTTCCCATACCACACTCCAAACTGGGGATGTGGCTTTTCCTGGCGACAGAAATCATGTTTTTTTCGGCCTTCATCGGAGCCTACATCGTGCTCCGCGCCGGTTCGCCCGGCTGGCCTGACGATCCGGAAATCACCCACCTGCGAATCTGGGCCGGCGGCTTGAATACATTTGTGCTGATTCTCTCCAGCTACTTCGTCGTACTGGCGCTGGAAGGCATGAAAGTCGAAAACTTTGCCAAAGCAAGACGTTATCTCTGCCTGACGCTGCTGCTGGCCTGTCTGTTCCTGGGCATCAAAGCCTATGAATATTCGGGCAAGTTCAAATACGACATTCTCCCCGGACACATTCCGGAAACCCCGCGCATGGCCATCGATAAATCCATGCGGGAAATGAAACACGTCGTAGATCAACGGGCCATTGCGTTATCTGCTGCAAAGCTGCCTGACAAAACAGAACCCACGGATCCTGAAGAATCAGTGGAAATCGCCGGCGTCGCCGATGAAAAAACAGAGGAAGTCGAAACGCCCGTCGAAGAACTCCGCCAGCAGTTGCAGACAGAACTGGCGGCCGAAGACACCCCTGCAGCACGCAAAAAAGAACTGCAGGCCTATTTTGATCTCGGAGATAAATACCGGGAATTAAATGAACGGGCGCTGGACGAATCCATCAGCATGCAGGAGATGAATCAAGAGCTGAAAACCCTGAAGGAGAACCCCGAGTATGGTTCGTTCCTTGCACCAGTCCATTTTCTGCAACCCATTATTTACGGAAACCTGTTTGCCTCGGTGTACTTTCTGCTGACCGGTTTTCATGCCCTGCACGTCGTGATCGGCATGCTGCTGTTTATCATTGTGCTGATGCAGGGCCGACGCCTGAGTAAAAAATGGAACGATTACGTCGAAAATATCGGCCTGTACTGGCACTTCGTCGACCTGGTCTGGATCTTCCTGTTCCCGCTGATTTACATCATTTAACTGAGAGCCACTAATCAGATGTCAGATCAACACGATCACGCTTACGTCAAATATTCCTCCATCTTCTTCGCTTTGTGTATCTGCACGGTGCTGTCGATCCTCTTTGACGTCATCGATTTAAAAGGAAAGAACATCATCGGCATGAACGGCGTCGTGCTGCTGGCACTGCTGGTTCTGGCCGTCGCCTGCGCCAAAGCACTGTTTGTTCTGATTTATTTTATGCATCTGAAATTCGAAGGAAAATGGAAGTACGTGCTGCTCAGTCCCACTATCATTCTCGCGATGGGACTGACGATCGCCATGACTCCCGATATCGGCATTCATTATTACACCAATGAAGCACCACAAATCGACTACCTGGAACAGGCCCGGCAGACCGCAGCCACGACTGATGCCTTGAACCCCGAAAAAAGTCATGTTGAGTAACCCCCTCACTCAGGAAGCAACGACTGCAGCCCGCATCCGTGTCACCGATATTTCTCACCGATACGGCGATCGGCTGGCTTTGAATCAGCTGAGCTTTGATGTCCGCCCCGCAGAGATCTTTGGCTTGCTGGGACCAAACGGAGGCGGCAAAACGACTCTCTTTCGCCTGCTCTCAACACTGCTCCCACTGCAGTCCGGTAACGCGACAATTGCTGATCGAGACCTTTCCACACAGGCTCGGGAAATCCGCTCCGTCATTGGCGTCACTTTCCAGTCACCCAGCCTGGATGGCAAACTGACGGTATGGGAAAACCTGAAACATCAGGCACACCTGTATGGCATTGCAGGCGAACTGCTGCGGGAACGGATCACGTCCGTGCTGCAGCACCTGGGACTCACAGATCGTAAAGCGGACCTGGCCGAATCTTTGTCGGGCGGGTTAAAACGCCGCGTCGAAATTGCCAAAGGCCTGCTGCATGCTCCCCAGGTCCTGCTGCTGGATGAACCGAGCACCGGACTCGACCCGGGTGCGCGACACGATCTCTGGAAATACCTCAAACAACTTCAGCGCGAACAGGGCGTGACTATCCTGATCACCACACACTTAATGGAGGAAGCGGAACACTGTGACCGGTTGGGAATTCTGCACCAGGGAGAACTGATCTCGCTGGGAACGCCGGACGAATTACGGGCTTCGGTGGGGGGAGACTGCCTGACTATCCACGCGGAACATCCAGAAACCCTACAGAACCAGATTACAGAGCGATTCGGCGTCACGCCTCAGCAGGTCAATCACAGTCTGCGTCTGGAACATCCGCGGGGGCACGAATTTCTGAAAGATCTGATCGACGCCTTTCCGGAACAGGTCACGTCAGTTTCACTCGGGAAACCGACCCTGGAAGATGTCTTCATTCATAAGACCGGACATCAGTTCTGGCAGGCGGAGGAAGTTGAATGAATCAGCCTGCCACAGTCACCCCCTCCTTTGTTCTGCCGATCCTGACACTTGCGCAGCGTGAAGTGGTCCGCTTTGCCAGACAGCGTACCCGCGTGATCGGTGCCCTGATTCAGCCGATCCTGTTCTGGATTCTGTTCGGAGCAGGACTGCGTGGTTCTTTCAAAGCCCCCGAATGGGCGACGGCAGGCATGACCTACCAGGAATATTTTTTCCCGGGTGTCGCCGTCATGATCCTGATGTTTACCGCGATCTTCTCTACGATCTCGATCATCGAAGACCGTAAGGAAGGCTTCCTGCAGGGAGTGCTGGTCTCCCCGGTTCCCCGTTCTTCGATTGTATTGGGAAAACTGCTGGGGGGAACGATCCTGGCCGTTTTACAAGCTGTCCTGTTTATTCTGCTGGGGCCCCTATTAAAAATTGTCGGATTGGCGCCGGACTTCGATACCGGAATCACACTGGCAGGTTTCATTCCCCTGCTGCTGTTTCTGTTCCTGCTGGGATTCAGCCTGACGGCGCTCGGCTACCTGATTGCCTGGCCGATGGAATCCACACAAGGGTTTCACGCCATCATGTCAGTCTTTCTGATGCCGATGTGGCTGCTTTCCGGTTCGTTTTTTCCGGCGGGAGATTCCGGCTGGCTTTCCTGGATCATCCGCGCCAATCCCCTGACGTATGGGGTGACCGGTTTACGGCGTCTGCTCTCTGCGGGAACTGCTCTCCCCAGTGCGCCGGGCAACCCCTCGATGATTGTCTGCCTGACCGTCACCGCTGTGGTCTGTATAATTTATGTAACGATTGCCATCTGGATGACCCGACAGCGGGCCTCCCGAAATGCCCGATAAATATAATTCTATTTAACGAACTCTGAAGAATTAAAATGACCGAGACAAAACGAAACCGTCGCATCCCGCTGATTCTGATCATCCTGCTCTGGGTACTCGTCGCTGTGAGCGCGTTCGCCACCTGGAAGCTGAAAACACAACGTGACCTCGCATTGGAACAGATGAAAGCCAGTGAAGCCGCTCAGAAAAAAGCGGCGGAAGAGATTGAGACCGAAGCACTCAAAATCGAAACGCCCATCTGGCCAGAAGCAGGCATCGACGATTTTTCCCTTACCGAGCGCAGTGGGAAAACCGTGACCAAAGAAGACCTGCTGGGCAAACCCTGGGTCGCCTGCTTTGTGTTCACGCGTTGCGCAGGCCCCTGCCCGCGCGTCTCCGGCCAGTTTTATCAGTTGCAGAAAGATCTGAAAGACCTGGACTTCCGCCTGGTAACCTTTACCGTCGACCCCAAAAATGACACTCCCGAAGTCTTATCCCGTTATGCAGAATCGGTCGGTGCGGATCCGGAAAAGTGGTTGTTTCTCACCGGCGATCAAAATGAGATCTTTCACCTGATTGAAAAAAGTTTTCTGATGCCGGTTGAGGAAAATAAGGGTCCCGCCCGCAAGCCAGGCTTTGAAGTCATCCACACCACCAACGTTATGCTGGTTGATAAAAACGGACGCGTGCTGGGAAAATACAATGCGGTTGACGATGTCGAGATGGCAGAACTCAGACGGGAAGTTCGTAAGCTCGTCAAAGAAGAAAAGCCGAAACCAGACACAGAAAAACCGGAGGAACAGCAACCGGATTCCCCCGAGAACACGAAGCAAGACGAAGCAGCCAAACCGAAAACACCCGCCAAAGCGGGCATGATTTCCCTGAGCACGCCCCTGCTTCCGATCGTGACCAATCTGCTGGCGCAAACGGAAGACGGTTCACCTGCAGCAGAAGCGGATACCGGGGAAACAGTTAAAACAGCGCCGGACTGGGTCTACCAGCTGCCGGCAGTCAACGCCACATTAAACGGCCTGGCCACCATTCTACTCATGGTAGGTTACTGGTTTATTCGACATGGAGAACAGCAGAAGCACAAAAAAACGATGCTGTCCGCATTCGCGACGTCCGTTCTGTTCCTGGTTTTTTACCTGCTGTATCACTTCGCATTACAAAGCTATACGGGAACCGCATCCCGGAAATTTGGTGGAGAAGGTGCGATCCGCCCTATTTACTACTTCATTCTGATCACACATGTAGTGCTTGCGGCGGCTGTCCCTGTGCTGGCCTGGGTAACGATCCGACGTGGTCTGAAACAGCAGTGGGAAGCCCACCGAAAAATCGCCAAAATCACCTTTCCGATCTGGCTGTATGTCTCCATCACCGGAGTTGTGATCTATTTTATGCTCTATCATTTGCCGGGAGCCGCCTGAAAATCAGGTTAAAACCGGCTGGAACCGGCCCCTTGATCTGTTACAATAGAAGCATCTCATGTTTTTTTTAAAGTGGTTCGTAACATGTTAAAGCGATTTTCATTCCTTCGTTCCTGTGTTCTGACAGCCGCATTGCTGGGGGTCTTCTCCACGCCTGCTGTGATCAGTCAGGCTGCGGCCTGTCCGATGTGTAAACAGTTGAACGAAACGGATAATTCCAAGCCCCGCGCTTACATGTACAGCATTGCATTCATGCTGGCAATGCCGGCGATGCTGCTTTCCGGCTTCGGTGTTGCTTTTTTCAAGATGATGAAACGCGAACAGGAAACGGTCCAGCAATACGAAAACAACCGGAACCCGCATCAAAGTGATGCCGATTCCGGTATGTCTGATTCGAAATGATTGAACGCGTTGTCGCTTCTTTCAAGCGTTAGCGACGAACGGTATTCCAGACGGTCGCTGCCGAGGGAGCGGGCACAAAAGCGCCTTTGGCTGATGCAGTGCGTGACAGAGAATCATCATAAGTCGATTGACTGGAAACGGCAGTCTGTGTTCTGGCATACGAGTTCTGGGAAGGAATTGTCTGCCATTCTGAGTTGGTCTGCAGATTGGGAACCTGTAAAACAGCCGGACTGGGTGGCAACGTCGCAGCCATGCTTGAGAAGGCAGGTCCGCTGCTTCCGTTTCCGCCCCAGCCTGTCGCCGGTTGTGCACTGATTGTCGGAGCCAGAGTCGGGTAGGCTCCCATGTCCAGCGATGTATTAGACATCGGCGTGGGAACAGGAGCACTGGATGGTGCCGGTGTGGAAGGCACAACGTAAGGCTGCATGGATGGTGATGGACTCATCATCGAAGGCTGCCCGTTCATGCAGTCAGTGCATGTGGACTGTGGCACTGTCACCTGGACCCGTTTTCTGACCTGAATTGGAGTTTTGACATAGCTGGTCTGTTTCTGGTACTGGGTGCATTGAATCTGTTTGGTCACCATCTTGGGAACCCAGACGCGCTGCCAGCAGCCTTCATCCACGGTCACCTGCTTATAAGTGGTCACGGGAACTGTAGTCGTTCGTGGTATCATTCGATACTCGGTACAAATGACATCCTGGTAACAGATCTGTGGCGGAGGAGGAGTACACACGCCCGGACAGCATGAAGTCACGGGAGCACAACGCCGAAAGTAACGGCGGGCCAGTTTTTTACAACGGTGACCGCAGCGGCCATGTTGTGGATAACTGCAAGCCGAGCCTCCACGGTTAAATAACCGCTGGAAGATATGAGCATCCGCGGAATTATCATTGGTCATAATCAGGAACAGCGAAGCAACTACAATACTATTTCGAATCCAGGGGGACATCGAAAAACTCCTTTTTTACTAAGTGTGCTGGATGGCACTCCTTTGATTTCGTTCCCGTTTCAGTCAAACTGAGACACTGGCTCTACAGGATCAGCCGGAACGAATAACCCACCTTTCTCATTTATCGGCATAATCGTTAAAGTCGCTTTATTTTATATTTCATAATTTACGAAATTCATTGCCCCCCGGATGTCGTGACATTCAGAGCACATTTTGAGAAGATAGGAAAGCAGGAATCTGGCTCCCAGACAAAGACAGAGCCGATAAACCATATAATAACAAGCACTTAACTCATTTCAACGAGACTAAAGGACATGAACATGGCAGAAGCATCACTGGCACACATGGTCTATTTCACCCTCAAAGACGGTTCCCCTGAAGCCAGTGAGGCCATGGTGAAAGCCTGTCACCTGTATCTCAAGGACCATCCGGGCGTACTCTACTTTTCCGCCGGGGTCCGTGGTACCGAGTTTCAACGGCCGGTGAATAATCAGGAATATCACGTGGCTCTGAACGTGGTCTTCGACAACAAAGACTCACACGACAAATATCAGGAAGCCGCCGACCACCTGACCTTTATCTCTGAAAACAAAGACAAATGGGCCAACGTCCAGGTCTTTGACAGTTATGTCACCAGCTGATCAAACAGCGCGATCCAATTCAGAACACCGGGACAATCAGAGGCGTCTGATACTCGGGATGCGGCAGCACTTTGACCGGTGTCTGATAGACTTCCGTCAGGCGGGCTTCCGTCAGGACTTCGGCCCCCGTGCCGATCGCTGCGATCTCCCCTTTGTCCAGTAACACGATCTGGTCAGCAAAGCTGCTGGCCAGATTCAGATCATGAATGGTCAGGATGACGGTCAGATTCCGCTCGTGTGCCAGATTGCGAATGAGTGTTAAAATCTCGACCTGGTATTTCAGATCGAGTCCCGTCGTCGGCTCATCCAGACACAACACGCTTGTCTGTTGTACCAGGGCGCGCGCGATCAAAGTCCGTCGCCATTCCCCGCCAGATATTTCCGTGATCTTTCGCTGACGTAATTCCGTCAGTCCGGTCTGCTGCAATGCAGCTTCCACCTGGCTCGTATCCTCTGACTGAAACGGCTGAACCCAACCTCGATGGGCACTGCGGCCCAGTTGTATGGTTTCTTCGACCGTCATCGGCCACTGTGGAGATTCCAGCTGTGGTGCCAGCGCCAGTTTCTGCGCCACCTGTTTGCGCGTCATCTGAACCAGCGACTCCCCTTCAATCAGCACGCTGCCTTCGCGGATTTCCACCAGGTGAAACAGGGCGCGCAGTAACGTGGTCTTGCCGGAACCATTCGGGCCCAGTAGTACCAGTACGGTTCCCGGTGAAATCCCCAGCGAGACCTGCTTTAAGACATCCTGCCGGTTATATCCGCAGGAGACGTTTTCCAGTTCGATTGGATTCATGCTCGTTCCCCTTCTTAACCGGACTGCTGACCGCGACTGAGCAGCAGGAACAGAAAAAACGGACAGCCCATCAGCGCCGTCACAACCCCCACGGGAATTTCCGCCGGTGCAATCACCGTCCGCGCCAGCGTGTCAGCGATGACCATCAGTGTCGCTCCCAACAGACAGCTGCCGGGAATCAGCAGTCCATGGCGAGGGCCTGACAGAATGCGTGTCATATGCGGCGCCATCAATCCTAAAAACCCGATCACCCCTGAAACAGCGACACAGGCCGCAGTACAGAATGTCGCGGCGACCAGAATCAGCATCCGATATTTTGCAATTGATAAACCCAGCGTCTGGGCAGTCTCATCACCAAACGACAGTAGATCCAGCGGACGCGACAGTAACCACAGCAATGCTCCGCTACAGAGAATCACAGGTCCCGCCATCACGATTTCATTCCAATGTCTGCCAGAGAAACTGCCCAGCAGCCAGCTGAAGATGGTGGTCAGCATTTCATGGTTCAGAAACATGATCAGCGAGACGAGCGCGCCGGTAAAACTGCTGAGCGCCATTCCCGCCAGAATCAATGTCAGCAGCGGTGCACTTCGACCAATGCTGCTTAATGAAGCGATCAGAAACACACCACAGACGACGAGCAGCGCCCCGGCGAACGCCGCCAGAATCAGCCACGGGATCTGCCAGGTCGCGGTAATGACAGTAATACTCCCCGCGATCCAGAGCAGCGCGAGCGTGGCTCCCAGGGCCGCACCACTGGAGGCACCAATTACAAACGGATCCGCCAGGGGATTGCGAAACACTCCCTGAAAAGCAGCACCGGCGACCGCCAGTCCCCCTCCCACACAAGCCGCCAGTATCACGCGAGGCAGACGGATCTGCCAGAGTATCGTATTGATGTACGATTCCTCTGCCGGATGCCAGAGCCCCTGCCAGATCTGTTCAAAAGAAAGGGAGACCGCTCCGAAATGGATTCCCACCAGCAGCGCAATCAACAAGCCCGCCAGTAAAGGCAGGAAACGCCAGGTCAGAAATGGAATGCGAGGTTGCATGAACGGCAGCGCCCACTCAGAAGGTCAGGGTTTCGGGAATGCTTCAGGGTACAATGCCTGAGCCACATTTTGAAGCCCCTGCACCACCCGCGGCCCGGGACGCGAAATCAGGTCATCCTCAATAATATAGATCCGCTGATTCTTCACGGCGTTCATTTTGTCCCAGCCCGGACGCTGTTTCAGAGTAGCAATTGCCTGCCGTGCATCTGCCTGCGGATTATTTTTGAGTCCCGGCAGCAGAATCACATCGGGATTGCGCACAACCAATGTCTCCTCACTGACCTGGGGATAAGCAATCTTCAAGTCACCGAAAATATTATCCCCGCCCACCAGGGTGATCAGCTCACCAATGAATGACTCGGGCCCCGCCGTCATCAAAGGTTGATCCCAGACCTGATAAAACACGCGCGGGCGACCCTGTTCCTGAAACGGTTTGACCCGTTCCTGAATCGCCTGGATGTCCTCCTTGATTTGATGGATGATCTGTTTTCCGCGATCCGTGTGCCCGGTGGCTTTCGCAATTCCCAGAATCGATTTCTCGATATCCGCCAGCGACTGTGACTCAAACGAGAGTACAGGCACCTTGATTTTCTCCAGCTGCTCTGCCAGCAGTCGATGATAATCGCCGCCGAGAATAATCAGATCCGGCTGCAGTTCCACGAGTGCTTCAAGGCTGATACTGCCCGGATTGGCAAACGCGATCTTTTTCAACGATTTGGTTTCCGGAGGATAATTACACAGAGACGTACACCCCACCAACTGCTCACCCGCACCGATCGCAAACAGAATTTCCGTGTGAGCCGGCATCAGTGAAATGATCCGCTGAGGCTGTGACTGGATCGTGACATCCTGCCCGCGATAATCAGTCACCGTGACAGGGTACGCCACGGAGATCAGGGGCTCTCGCGTCTCTTTCACTTCAGACTGCACCGCCTGCGCGGAACTCGGGCTGGTCGCCTCGGGTTGGCAGCCTGCGGTCACTCCCGATAAGAGTAACAACAGGAACAGTCTGTTTAAACAGGTATTCATAACTTCGTTGGTATCGAATCTTTTCTCAAATTGGAAGTGGCAGACGCTGATTCAGTAAAAATCAGCCCGGAATGACCGTTTTCAGTCATTCCAGGGCTAAACACAAACAGGCGTCTGTCCTTGTCGGCAGGATCATTCCTTCAGATTCAGTTTGGCACGCAGCGTCTTGGCTGCGGTAACCATGTTCTGTAAGGCGGGCCTGACTTCGTCCCATTTGCGGGTCTTCAGTCCACAGTCCGGGTTCACCCATAACTGTCGCGGCTCCAGCACCTTCAATGCTTTTTCGAGCAGATCAACCATCCATTCCACCGTCGGCACCTGCGGCGAATGAATGTCGTATACGCCCGGTCCAATTTCATTGGGATAGTGAAATTGAACGAATGCATCCAGCAGTTCCATATTACTCCGCGACGTTTCAATCGAAATCACATCGGCGTCCAAGGCAGCAATTGCCTCAATGATATCATTGAATTCCGAGTAACACATATGCGTGTGAATCTGGGTCTCATCTTCCACACCTGCTGCGGACAGGCGAAAACAGTCGACCGCCCACTTGAGATACGCGTGCCAGTCGGAACGACGCAGAGGCAAGCCTTCCCGGACCGCCGGCTCGTCAATCTGAATGATCCGAATGCCGCCAGCTTCCAGGTCCAGCACTTCATCACGAATCGCCAGACCAATCTGCTGGCAGGTCTCACTGCGAGGCTGGTCATCGCGGACGAACGACCATTGCAGAATCGTCACCGGCCCGGTCAGCATGCCTTTCATCAGTTTCCCGGTACAGGACTGCGCGTACTTCGTCCATTTCACCGTCATCGGTCCCTTGCGCAAAATATCACCGAAAATGATCGGCGGTTTCACACAACGGGAACCGTAACTCTGCACCCAGCCGTTTTTCGTGGCAATGAAGCCTTCCAGCTGTTCGCCGAAATATTCCACCATGTCATTCCGTTCGGCTTCGCCGTGCACGAGCACATCCAGGTCGACCGATTCCTGGTACTCAATATCACTGGCGATACATGCCTGCAGAAACTGTTCGTAAGCCGACTCTGTCAATTCCCCTTTCTTGAACGCGGCTCGCGCCTTGCGAATTTCCTCCGTCTGCGGAAACGAACCAATGGTCGTTGTGGGAAACAGCGGCAGTTGCAACGTCTTCTGCTGCCAAACGCGACGCTCTGCATAGGGACTTTTGCGGGTTAACATCGGTTCGGTCACGGCGGCACTGCGTTCTTTCACCTCCGGACGATGCACGCGCGGCGAATTACGGCGGGCATTCATCGCAGCCCGATTTGCGCTCAGTGCGTCTGCGACACTCTCTCTCCCTGCATTCACGCATTGAGTCAGAATAGAGATTTCTGCCAGCTTCTGCCGGGCATAAGCCAGCCACTGCCGGATTTCGGAATCCAGATCGGTTTCGTTTTCCAGATCGACGGGTGAATGTAACAGCGAGCAGGAAGGGCCAATCAGAATTCGATCCGCGCCAATCCGGTTCACGGCCTTTTCAATCAACGCCAGCGACTGTTCGAAATCGTTCTTCCAGATATTACGACCGTCGATGACGCCCAATGACAGCGCCACTTCCGCCGGCAGTTGTTCCAGCACGTCGTCCAGTTGCTCGGGAGCGCGGACCAGATCAACGTGTAATGCAGCAATCGGCAGTGAAACGGCGGTCGGGAGGTTCTCCGCAAGGGGACCAAAGTAAGTCGTCAACGCGATCTTGATTCCACCGGGGATGATCGAAAGCTGATCGTAGGCCCGCTGAAAGGCAACTCGCTGTTCCGCCGTCAAATCGAGAACCAGACAGGGTTCGTCGATCTGAATCCACGTTGCCCCGGAGGCAGACAGGCGGGTCAGCACTTCCGCATACACGGGCAGCAGGCGCTCCAGCAGACTTAAGCAGTCGAAGTCAGCCGTCCCCGACTTCCCCAGCAGCAGGAATGAGACCGGGCCCAGCAGGACAGGACGGGTTTCGATGCCCAGCGCTTTCGCTTCCAGGAATTCGTCGATGACTTTGGTCGACGCCAGCTGGAACTGCTGATCGGGTTTGAACTCGGGGACGAGGTAATGGTAGTTGGTATCAAACCATTTGGTCATCTCCAGGGCGGCGACACCGGCAGTAGTCGCGTTGACCGATTTGCCCCCCTTTCCGCCTCGCGCCATTGCGAAATAAGTAGTCAGATCAACGGCGTCGCTCGTCCATTGAAATCGGGCCGGGATCGCACCGACTAGCGCCGTCGTATCCAGCACCTGATCATAGAAAGAAAAATCATTCGAAGGGATCTGTTCGATCCCTGCTGCCTGTTGCAGTTTCCAGTTTGTTTCACGCAGGCCGCGACCGATCTGCTGCAGTTCTGCTTCGCTGATTTTTTCTGACCAGAATTTTTCGACGGCTCTTTTCAGTTCACGGTGTGCGCCAATACGGGGAAATCCAAGATTCGTAGCAATAGCCATTCAGAGGCTCCTTTTATTTTTAAATGAACAGGTTTGTTAAATAGACTTTGGTGCGCATACCGTCTCCAGAGGGTGTGCGCACCGGTAGCGTAAACGTGTTTGTGAAGTGTTCCGCAACTCAGGCGCAAGTGGTGCGCAGACCGGGAGCGTGTTCACAAACCGTGATAAAAACAACCAGGGGGTCGATGAGTTTAATGGTCCAAAACAGGACACGGCGTTGAGACAGAGCCAGCTGGCAGCGCGCAGGCAGAGACGTTCTTCCAATCAAAGAACGCAGCAGGCCAGGCATCTGCGCAGAGTAACTCTGATAGTACTCGCGTAGTGAAAGACGCCTGCATCACAGCAGGCGCGCAACGGCAGTGTCCGTTTCAGACCCGGGGCATGTCAGATTCGTCGGCGTCTCCAACCCGTCTGTATTCGGGCGAGACATACAGCCGGTCACACCAGTGCACACGCTGCATATAAAGGGTCATACCTGTTTTCCTGTGAAAACGAAAAGGACGCTGGAAGAAAACCCGCAATCACAGCGCGTTCGCAATTCCAAGGCCAGAGAGTAACAGCCGCCGGCTATTTCGTCAACTTGAAAATCAGTCAAAACAGTCATTGGGTCAATCGACGAATCCTGACTTCATGACACAAATCGCAGAAACCGGTTCCCGACCATTTAATAGAGCCCTCTGTACTCGTGGCAAGCCAATGCGCTTTTCTGCAGCATGATTGACAATTTTTTATAAATAACGAACGGAACGAAACACACGGAAATCAAGACCTCATCCTCTCCTCAGCATAAACACCAGAACTCGCTTAATACGCAGGAACATAATGGAAACGTCCTGATCTGACATTGGGGAAGTGAGAGACGCAACCTGGCAAGCTCGGTCGGAGAAAAACGGTCTCCCCAAAGCAGCAAATACTTAAGCTGGTCCAGTTCCCTCAATGGTGACAGGTCGGTGACGGAATCGTCAATCAGTAACACCTCGAGAAGCTCCAGCTTCATCAGCGGCTGCCAGTTTGTCACATTGCAATTCCAGATTGCCAGATTTCGCAAAGAGTTGTGACGCACCAGTGTGTTCAAGCCGGCATTGTCAATTCCGGGATTCAGCGACAGCGATTCCAGGGGAAGCGACAGTAAGAATTCAATCCCCGCGTGAGAGATTTCGGTATTGTCCAGTTGCAGTTGTTTCAGGTTGGTCGCCTCACTCAAAAATCGCAGCCCTTTGTCTGTGAGCGATGTCTTTTGCAGATCCAGGCTTTCCAGAGCGGGGAAGTCAGTCAGGGCGGGAATGCCGGCGTCGGTAATCGCTGTAAAGCCGAGCCCCAGATCCTCGATACCGGAGTCCGCGAGCCACACCAGGCTGGTATCGGTGATCTTCGTTTTAAACAGCTCCAGTTTTCGCAAGTGCCCGCAATTTGCCAGGTGGCGAACCCCGTCATCCGTAATGTCTGTGAAATTCAGGCAGAGATCGGTAAGCCATTCACATTCGACGCAGGACTGACAGGCAGCATCCGTGATGCCGGTGTCGCTCAACTCTAGTTTATTGAGTTGGGAATCTGGCAGACACTCTGCCAGCGCCTGATCGTTGACCGCCGTATTGGATAGATTCAATCGGCGCAGCGAAAACGCCTTCGCTCCCACAAGATTCAGAATCGCTTCGTTGGAGACCGCCGTGTGCCCCAGGTTGATGCTTTCGAGCCAGGCTAGACTTTCGAGTGCCAATAGCGCTGCGTCTGTGATGTCGAGACAGGCGAGCGACAATCGCTGCAAACGCGGCAATTCCGGAAGATATTGCAACAACCCCGCGTCGGTAACGCGCGTTGCCTGCAGGTTCAAGCTGCGCAGCGAAGACAGCTCCGTCAGATAACCCAGCCCCCGGTCTGTGATCTGGTTTCGCCTCACATTAGCAGCCGGTACCGGCCGCAGTCCGGGGGAGAGGCAACCAGGCGCACAGGCAATATTGAGTTTTTCGAGCTTGGAGAGCTTCAGCAACGGCTTCAGTCCGTCATCAGATACGAGTGTGTCGTACAGCCCCAAGCGTTCGAGATTTCTCATTTCACCAATGAAGTTCAGACCCGCATCAGAGATGCTGGTATTGTCCAGAATCAACGCTTCGAAGCCAGGATAGAAGATTAAATGACGCAGGTCTTCATTCGCAACTTCCGAATTCATGAGGTTGACCAGACCATTGGGTTCGTTTGCCGTGTATTCGATTTGACTCCCCAACCGGGCCAGCATCTGACTGGCCTCTTCCGGGAGTGATGGCTCGTCATTCATATCTGTCTCTCGCCTTCCCAAAACATGCGAAACGAAGATCACATTTTGAATTCATCATCTACAGGACAGAATATTCCAGGCCCATCTGCTGTTTGTATTTTTATTCCCTCAAAATCGGTCTGCAAAACTCAACATCCATCAGTATACCACTTCTCCTTACCGACAGCAGCAATAATTAATCCAAGTCGGCCAATTTCTCTCAGCCCCTCACCGTGCATAAAAAAAGGGACCACCGGTTGGTGGTCCCTGCGAGGGTGCCTTGTTTTCTTATCGCGGACGAATCAGTCCCAGGTCAGTGAACCGGATTAGTCCTGCCCCTTTACTGTCTTCAAACACACCTTAAGACTCGATCATTACTCCCGGTAAAACGAACGCGGGGGCTTGAATTTTGAGTCGATCTTAAACTCGAATTCCGATTCCGGCGCATTGACTTTGGCTGCCTGGACGATCGCATGCGGCTTGAACAGGTTATAGGCTGGGGGAATCTGTTCTTTCATCCCGACCCCACCTTGTTGAGAATCGGGAGGGATCGGAGACCCGTCCGGTAGTGTGAGCTTCGAGAAGGTCACGCCGTATTCTCCCGGAGGGCAACCCGGGTTTGAATGATAGTCAGTCAAAGTAAACTTGCCTGCCTCATCGGTCAGGCCAAATCCTCCATTCCCTTTTGTTCCGCCAGTGGGATGAAATTCCACCATCGCACCGGCAAGCGGTTGACCATCCATCGCCACGATTCCCGAAACAGGAATCATATCAATGTCGGGACCGGAATCCGAACCCCCACAACCGGAAAGCGAAGTAAGCATGACTGTGAAAAGTATCGCAGTTCCTCGAGTCAATTGACGCGTCGTATCTAAGCAAGCACTCATGTTGTTCCACCAGAGATAAAAGAAGCAGGATTGATTAAAAGGAGCAGAATCCGCCGCTCACGGGTTTCCACCTCCGTGAGCGTGGGAACATCCCGGAAAACAAATACCCTAATCAGAACTCACCGATCACCTGGCCATCTTTGATTCGGGAGAGATTGGTGCGGATCGAAGCATCGATGTTCTCGTTGAGAAAACGCACTGCACCATCCGCGAGCAGGATCATACAACCTCCGACATGGGCACTTCCGGGCATACTGTAAGATCCCAGTACGCCGGGCTGTTCCGTCATTGGAGGAGTCCAGGAACAACAGAGCCAGTAGTTGATTCCGCGGCTGTGGCCAAGGTTGACGCCATTTCCCGCGTAGACGCTACATCCCCAGTAGTTACCGGTTCCATCCCGCACCTGTCGAGTCGTTTCACAGACCATGACGGTATTACTGGTGCCATCCTTGATCTTCGCAATATCGGAATTGGAATTCTCCCCGAAGAGCGCTCTCGTGGTACTTCCTTCATCTCGCCACAACGCCCAGGGCCCTGTGCCGGAGGTGACACTGAATCCGTAGTTGGTCATGGCACTTCCTGAGACACCACAGCCGTAGTTGGGAGACACTGCATTGTAGGTCTGGTTATTGTCATCACTCGGACAATTGAAAACGGCGATGATCTTTTTTGTCAGTTCCATATTAGCGGTAATGTCCGCAGACGCCCCCATCACTGTTCCCGCACTCGTCGAAGACCACCCACTAAACGTGCTGTTGCGTTGGGCTGCGGTGAAGTTGAACTGATTATAAAGAGCAGACTGTTCCAGATAAGGCAGCAGCAGTGTCCAACCGGATGTATTCAGAATCGGATCTCCGGCCTGCGTCCAGACCATGGCATTGTTGGCACTCGAGTAGGGGAACTTGGTGTGAGCATCGTGATAATTGTGCAGAGCCAGACCAAGCTGCTTCATATTATTCTTGCAGGAGGAACGGCGCGCTGCTTCGCGCGCCTGTTGTACGGCCGGGAGCAGCAATGCGATTAAAATGGCAATAATTGCGATGACTACCAGCAGTTCTATCAGTGTGAAGCCTCGGGAGCGTCTCAAAGTTGTTTTGGGCCTTTTGGAATGGCAAACGGAATTATTTTCCAACAAGTAACTCATGTTCTTGTCCTGATGTACTGGTGTAGTAGTGAATGATATGATGCAAGAGGACTTTCAACGTGAGGCTCGTCTAGAGGTCTTCAACAGGAGAGGGACAGAGCACCGTGTTCCAGCACACAGTTACGCAAAGAACGTGCCGCAGGGAGTATCAAATGGGTCGTTAAAAACCTCCAACTCACCGCACACCGGACATCGAGACACAACCTGTTTAACACGCTTCACTTATGGGAACTACTATTTCGTCGTCTCAGAATGTTCGGACATTGAGACGTCGGACGATCACTTCGTGAGTGCCCTAAATCTTTGAAGATTGCCAATTAATTTCGCACCAGAGATCACCAGACGGTGAACTCTTCAATCCAGCATTTCAGCAGAGAACCTGTGACAGAATCGATACAACTGTCTGAGTGGGAACTGTACGGAAAGCATTAAAGCGATCAGCGACTGTCTTGAAGTTTGTCAGGCAGATTGAAGATTTTGATTCCACGTCTGTTTTTTGAGAGTCGCTGCCTGTTATTTTACTCCGACCTCCCCGCGCGTAAAAAAAGGGACCACCGGCTGGTGGTCCCTTTAGAGGGTGCCTTGTTTTTTAGTCGCGGACGAATCAGTCCCAGTTTAATGAACCGGAGCTCTGGTATTCAGTCACGCGGGTTTCGAAGAAGTTCTTTTCCTTCGAGAGGTCCATGGTTTCGCTCATCCAGGGGAACGGATTCGCAGAACCGTACTGGGCGGGCAGACCAATGCGTTCCAGGCGACGGTCAGCGATGTGCTGCACATATTCGCGGAACAGTTCGCCGTTCAGACCAAGGATACCGGTCGGCAGGCAGTCTTTGGCGTACTCGATTTCCAGCTCGGCGGCATACTTCATGCGGTCGATAATGAGCTGCTGGAATTCGGGAGTCCAGAGATCGGGGTTTTCCTGCTTGATGCCATTGATCAGGTCGATGCCGAAGTTCAGGTGAATCGTTTCGTCCCGCAGGATGTACTGAAACTGTTCGCCGATCCCGGTCATCATGTTACGACGATGGAAAGAAAGCACCATCACGAAACCGGTGTAGAAGAAGAGTCCTTCCATGATCAGGTAGTAACCGATCAGGTTTTTCAGGAAGGCCTGGGCCCCTTCGAAGGTATCGGTGGTGAAATCGTGATCCAGAATTTCCGAGGTCAGCTCCATTTCCAGCTGATCTTTTTTCGCAATCGCGGGAACTTCGTGATACATGTTGAAGACTTCCGACTCATTGAGCCCGAGGCTTTCGACGATGTACAGGAAAGTGTGCGAATGCACGGCTTCTTCAAAGGCCTGACGCAACAGGTACTGACGGCATTCCGCATTGGTCACATGCTTGAAGATGGCCAATACGATGTTGTTGGCCACCAGGCTCTCTGCGGTCGCAAAGAAACCCAGGTTCCGCATGATCACGAAACGTTCGCCTTCACTGAGTTTGCTGGAACGCCAGGTTTCAATATCTTTGGTCATGCCGACTTCGGTAGGCATCCAGTGGTTGGCACAACCATTCAGATAATGTTCCCAGGCCCAGTGATACTTGAGTGGCATCAACTGGTTGACGTCGACCTGAGAGCAGTTAATCAGGCGTTTTTTATCTGCTTTGAAACGGCCCGTAGGAGTATCGCCTACTGGAGAAACCGGAGTCTTGGAATTTGTATTTGCATTAAGGATTGTCATCATAACACCTTTTTGAAATCCATTTAGTAATTGAAACTGAACACGTTTGACAGCGGGATGAAAAGACTGTGTTTACTGGCAGGCCTCGCAATCACCGTCCAGATTACAGCTTTCGCCAGGCGTCACCATGGTGGCGGCAGGCTCCCGATCGACCTGAATATCACCCGAAGCACTGGCGTTTTTCATCCAGCGGGGCTGAATGCCAAACTTGTTGACGTCCACCGTTGATTTCTCAACCTGTGTGGCTGCCAGTGTTCGCAGATAATAAGTGGTCTTCAAACCGCGTTCCCAGGCCAGCATATACATTTCATGCAGTTTCTTGCCGGATGGTTCTGCCAGGTAGAGGTTGAGTGACTGTCCCATATCGATCCATTTCTGGCGATGGGCGGCACACTCGATGGTCCACTTGGGTTCTACTTCAAACGCCGTCAGGTAACGGGCCTTCAGTTCATCGGGGATCCGTTCGATTTCCTGAACCGAACCGTCATAGTACTTGAGAGATTCCAGCATGTCTGCATCCCACAGATCGACGGCTTTCAAGTCATCCACCAGCTGGCGATTGACCTGGGTGAACTCGCCGGAAAGATTGCTCTTCACATACAGATGTTTGTAGGAAGGCTCAATCGATTGAGACACACCGATGATCGTAGAGATCGTGGCCGTCGGAGCAATCGCCATCACGTTACTGTTACGCATGCCATTGGCGGCGATGGAATTGCGAACGACCTGCCAGTCCAGGCGGGCCTGGCGATCGACTTCGACCGGAATCCCCCGTTCTTTTTCATACAAGTCCAGCGTATCGATGGGTAACAGGCCCCGGTCCCATTTGGAACCGGTATAAGAACCATAACGTCCCCGCTCGCCGGCCAGTTCTGAAGAGGCCAGAATCGCGAAGTAGGAAATGGCTTCCATGCTGGCATCGGCAAACTCAACAGCCTGCATGCTGGCATAGCTGATGCCCTGGGCCAGAAGTGCATCCTGGAAACCCATGATTCCCAGACCAACGGGGCGATGCTTGGTATTCGAGTTGCGTGCTTCGGGAGTGGGGTAGTAATTGATGTCAATCACGTTATCCAGCATCCGCATCGCAGTCCGAACGGTTTCTTCCAGCATGCCCAGATCGAGCTGACCATCGACGATGTGCAGCTTGAGGTTCACTGAACCCAGGTTACAGACAGCCGTCTCATCCCGTGAGGTGTTGAGCAGAATCTCGGTACAGAGGTTACTGCTGTGCACGACGCCGACATGATCCTGAGGAGAACGCAGGTTAGACGCATCCTTCCAGGTAATCCAGGGATGTCCGGTTTCGAACAGGCGTGTCAGCATTTTACGCCACAACTCGACAGCAGAAATACGGCGGAACAGTTTGATTTCGCCGGTCTCTGTCATGCGTTCGTATTCAGCGTAGCGCTTTTCGAAATCATGACCGTACAGATCGTGTAGATCAGGCACATCATTCGGGCTGAACAAAGTCCACTCGGCATCTTCGCGAACCCGACGCATAAACAGGTCGGGAATCCAGTTGGCGGTGTGCATGTCATGGGTACGACGCCGATCATCGCCTGTGTTTTTACGCAGGTCGAGGAACTCTTCGACATCCATGTGCCACGTTTCGAGGTAAGAGCAGACAGCGCCTTTGCGTTTTCCGCCCTGGTTCACGGCAACCGCAGTATCGTTGACCACTTTCAGGAACGGAATCACGCCCTGGCTCTGACCATTGGTACCACTGATGTGGGAGTTGGTTGCCCGGATCTGTGTCCAGTCGTTACCCAGTCCGCCGGCCCATTTGGAGAGCTTGGCATTGTCGGCAACACACTTGAAGATGTGATCCAGATCGTCGTTCACCGTCGACAGATAACAGGAGCTCAACTGCGGATGCAGTGTGGCCGAGTTAAACAGTGTCGGCGTTGCCGATGTAAATCGGAACGAGGAGAGGATGTTGTAGAACTCGATGGCCCGACCAGTGGCATCCCCTTCTTCCTGAATCGCCAGTCCCATGGAAACACGCATCCAGAAATACTGGGGTGTTTCGATACGTCGGCCACCAATGTGCAGCAGGTAACGATCGAAGATGGCCTGCAGACCCAGGTACTGGAACAGGTGGTCCCGCTTGGGCTCCAAAGCCAGAGCGATGCGGTTCAGATCGAACTTATGCAGATCGGGGGTCAGTCGTTTGGCGGCAATCCCGTCCTCCAGGAACTTCGGAAAACGATCGACATACAGCTGATTCAATTCATTGACGTCCGAGGGCGCATTTCCCAGGGCATCGTTGTAGATGATTTTCAGCATCAGGCGTGAAGCGACGGTATCGTAAGCAGGATCGCGTTCGATCCGGGTACGGGCCGCCAGAATCATCGCGCGGTACAGTTCTTCCACGGAGATTCCGTCGAAGATCGACCGCATGACTTCTTCCAGCAGTGCTTCCGCGGAACAGTCCCCTTCCAGCCCGCGACAGGCATCGGAAAGCCGGGCCAGAATACGGGCTTCATCGAAGGGCACCTTGGTCCCGTCTGTCAGAACCACATGAAACCGGGGCGTGGTGGATTTGATGCTTTCTGATTCTTCGACGAGATCAGAAGATCCACGCAGTGCACGCAGCTTGGCACGTTCCGCACGGTAGACGATGTAGCGACGGGCAATGCGATAGTGCCCGCGTCGCATCAGCATCATTTCAACGACGTCCTGAATTTTTTCAACTTCGACCCCGGCGTCTGTACTGGCCGCTGATGCAATTTCATTGGCAACCGACTCGACCATCTCCGGGATTTCCATCCGGATTTCGTCATCGAGTGGTTGATTATCCGCAAGGTTCAGTTCCGCGCGGAAAGCGTTGGAAATTGCCCGACCGATCAGCGAAGCATCAAAAGGAGCTGTCCGCCCCCCGCGCTTCGTGACGACCCATTCTGTTTGCGCTCGAATCATTCGATTGCCTCCTTTAAATGGAATGCTAAAAATCCGGCTGTGTCCATGCCGACAGCAGCTTGTGTATCAAATTAGAAACGTTGTGATGAGCCCGTAATGACACGCACAGTGCCCCACAAATAGTGAGCTCGCAGCAGAGGGCCAAGAATGTAACAACAGACAAGACAGGAAACATGAAGAGACGGGAGCAGGCAGGCAGCATATCTATGGTGCATGAACTGGCAACTCCTTTTGCTCTTACGAAACCCTCACTGATCTGAAATTCGATTTCTAAAACCATCTGAATGTGAGAGCTGAGGATCCACCAAACCCCTGAGAGACAGGTTTTATGAGCAGGTCGCGGGTATTTTGTGCAGTCTGGAGAGAGACAAGAGCACGGCCCGGAACTATTCAAAAACACACTGCCAAAAGACCTGGCAAAACCAACTTTTTCTTGACCCACAACGAAACACCCGTTTAGTATTTTTTGTGAGTCACTCACTCATAACACCCAATATAGTGTGTATATTTCAGTAGTCAATACTAAATGTTGGACATCGTCCAAAGATGTTAAGAATCATTAGCAAGACTCTGCAAAACACTGTATTTGTAGAAACTACACACAAATTTCATTCAAATCCAACCTTCAGATCATCGAAAATGACAAAAGAATTTTTTCTGAACCGACTGATCGGCAAACTTTCCAATGCCCCCTCATCTTGCAAAAAGAGACCAGCTTGAAAGAGGGCAAAACATCAGATTACACGATTCTTCATCAGAATTTCATACCGACTGTTTCCAGACACAAGCTGTTGAAATCACCGCGAATCAACGATTTCTGCCAGAAAAACGCCGCAGCAGACTCTGAAACAGCAGTAAGCCGAACTCGAAACGGGATACCTGGGGACGCTGTTTCCAGACATTGAACTGCTGCTGTTCGATGTGATCGAGTATTTTTAAGCCCCCCTGAATAAACAGATCAATGTCGACCTGCAGACGTCCGGGAAGCTGTGCAATCAAAGGCACACCATTCAGGAGGTACTGCCGCGCACGCTGCACTTCAAACGCCATCAGATTTTGAAACGCAGTGTTGAATTCGTTGTGTTCAAATTGCGCTCTGGTATAGCCAAACTGCTCACAATCTTCCCGGGGAAGGTAGATGCGGCCGATTGCAAAATCGCGGGCGACATCCTGCCAGAAATTCGCCAGCTGCAATCCGGTACAAATCGAATCGGACCAGGCCACTGTTTCCTCAGTAACCGTCTGACACAAATGCAGTACCAGCCGCCCCACCGGATTGGCGCTTCTCTGACAGTACGAAAGCAGTTCTGTAAAGGTCTGATATTCGCTGACACGCTGATCCTGTTCGAACGCCTGGATCAGATCATCGAAGGCAGTTTGAGGCAGATCGTATTTGACAATGGTAGGAGTCAGCGCGATAAAGACCGGATGCAGACGGGGCATGACTGACGACTGTGGGGGCACCGCGGTATTCTGAATGCTCCGATAGCAGTCCACCAGTTGAGACCGCCACCAGGCGAGCAGTTGGAGCGACTGGTCGGCGTCTTCGATTTCATCCCCGAGATCATCGGCCCAGCGGCAGAAGGCATAAACGTTATAAAAGTGCTGACGCAGTTCCCGAGGCAGTGCCCAGGAGACGACCGGGAAATTCTCGTAATGTCCCAGGGCGATTTTACGGCAATATGCGTGGGCTTCGTCCAGGGAGACTGGAGCATCCGTTCCCTGAAAACAGGGGGAATCGGGCCCCCAAGCCGCCAATTCATGCTCAAATGCCGTCATTTAGCCGGAACTTCCCAAACGCATAGCGCCAGTTGATTAACAATCGTCTCCCAACTGGATAATCTATAAGAAATATGACTCAACCGCTTACTATGCCAGAAGCCGCCACAGGCGGCCTGTCGAGTTCTGTTTCATAACCGCCCGGCATCAGCACGCTCTGAATGCCAGCAGAATATAAATACTTCGAATCGGCGGGCGCTCAACAGATTCTGATACCAGCAGACTAAAGGGATACAGGTCCCGCCTCTGGAAATCAAGAGAGCCAACCCAATCCTGTTTGATTCACACAGAAAACGCTTTCCAAAGAAAAACGTAAAACCATGGCCATTCCCAAAATTGCTATCGTGGGGCGCCCCAATGTTGGCAAAAGTTCCATTTTCAACTGGCTCGCCGGACATCGTGTGGCGATTGTCGACCCGACCGCTGGAGTCACCCGTGATCGCGTGACGTACCTGGTCCATGAAAAAGACCGCTATTTTGAACTGGTGGATACCGGCGGAATCGGCATCACCGACAGCGACGATCTGTCAGAAGACATTGAACGCCAGATCCAGGTGGGCATTGATGAAGCCGACCTGATTCTGTTTGTCGTTGACGGCTCCCTGGGTGTGGTGCACCTGGATGAAGAAGTCGCCACGCGATTACGCTTGATTGAAAAACCCAAAATCCTGTGTATCAATAAATGCGATTCCACCAAAACCGATGATGAAGCAGCACAGTTCTTTCGCCTGACGAATTCCCCCGTCGTACTGACGAGTGTCAAAGGGAACCGGAACCGGAATGAATTACTCGATGAGATCATGAAGCAGTTGCCCCCGGCAGAAGAACTGGAAGAATCGGAAGGGGATACGCTGTCTGCTGATCCCGAGCTGAAAATTGCGATTGTCGGCCGGCGGAATGTCGGCAAAAGTACCTTCATCAACGCGCTGGCAGAGTCGGAGCGGATGATCGTGAGTGAAGTCGCCGGCACGACCCGCGACAGTGTCGATATCCGGTTTGAATTCGATGACAAATCATTTCTTGCGATCGACACACCGGGAGTAAGAAAACGGAAAAGCCTGGCGAACGACATTGAATTTTATGGTTTGACCCGCGCGAAACGCAGTATCCGTCGCGCCAATGTGGTACTGATGTTTTTTGATTCGCAGGAGACGGTTTCCAAGGTCGACAAACAGCTGGTCGCCGAGATTGATGAAAATCATAAACCCTGTATCTTCGTGATCAATAAGTGGGACCTGGGCCGCGAAAAGAAAATGACCTCAGAGAAATGGGATGAATATCTGACATCCCAGTTCCGTACCATGCGACACGCTCCCGTGGCATTTGTGACCGCGAAGGACTCCCGCAACATCAAGCAGGTCATCAACCTGGCACAGACGATTTACAAACAGTCGCGGATGCGCGTCTCGACCGGTCGTCTGAATAAGATCGTCCGGGCAGCCATCCAGAACAATCAGCCCCCCTATTCCAAAAACCACCGTCCCAAAATTTACTACGCGACGCAGGTGGCGACCGAGCCGCCGACGATTGTCCTGAAATGTAACGACCAGAAACTGTTTAGCGAATCCTGGAAGCGTTACCTGAGCGGCGTGCTGCGGGAAGCACTTCCTTTCAAAGAGATACCGATTAAAATCTATTACCGACCGAAAGATGCGAAAGACGAATCGAGCCCGAGTCTGGACATGGTCGAACAGGATGACTTCGAAGCATTTGAACCCGGACGCTGATAGAGATTAATAGGCGACACAATCTAGTCGAATTTCATTGTCTTGATGTGTGCAGTCGCGGCGTCTGCCAGGACGTCGCGGAACATGCGGTCGGGATTGTCGAAAAAGGCGATGCTGATGCCGCGATCGACAGAGCGAGTGGCCAGTAAAGTCAGCATCGGTGTGCGAGGTGCATAGCGCTCCATAAAAATGAGCCGCATACCGGGCCCCTTGAGATTCAACAGACGTTCAAAGTACTGCATCGCCAGATTGCCATCGCGGGCCAGTACAGCGCCCTTCACCGAAACGCGCAGCTTCTGCCATTCTGCCGGCGTCATTTCTTTTTTCCAGGCCATGACCTGCTCATGCATGCTATCGAGTTGGCTCGCCGCTGCTTCTGCAATATTCGCCTGAATCAGCGGCAGCATACTGCGTGTGAAAGTATGTAGTTCTTCGGTGCTGAACTCTTGCCGTTGAATCACTTTTTCCAGGAACTGCCTGGAATCAGCCAGCAGCTGTTGCTGTCGTTTGAGGCTGGTCCCTTCCAGACCGATGTGCTCGATCTGTTTCTCGACCCGGTGGATCTGCCCATGATACTCAGCCAGTTGTTGCAGACGTTGCGTGTCGAGCTTGCCGGCACCGGGTGGGCCGAGCATGAGATAGATCGCGACCGGCATATGCGCAAAGACTTTGACCGTGTCGTACCGGGGAAGAATGATTTCAGATGTTGTTTCCGAACCATTGCGGACCAGAACGAGCTTTCCATCCTCGAGCAGAATGATGGGCCCGCCAGTGGCGAGGTCCAACTTTCGGGCGGCCGCGTGCGCATTCATGAACTCACGATTCAGATTCACCAGCGCCGTGCTCGCTGCTGCATCGAGCTCTTCCGTGTAAGCCGCCTGGGGCAATAGCATCAAGATCAGGCCCGCGAAAATCATACGTCTCATATCCTTGCCTCCCTGGTATGGAATCAACTTAAATTTCTAATCACTGTCGGAGCTTGGAAAAGTGTCAGCTTTTTAGCTGATAAAACGCTGCTGCATTGTCGTGAAACAGCTTTCGTTGAAACGTTTCCGAGCGATCCTGCACAATCCACAACAGTGCCTGATACCAGCTTTCGAAGTCTGCCGTCAGCGTGCACACGGGCCAATCGCCGCCGAAGAAGATGCGGTCTTCTCCGAACGTATCCAGGCAGAAGTCGATGTTCTGTTTTAAGTCGGCAGGTTGCCATGTTCCGGGAGTTGCCGTGGCGACGATTCCGGAGATCTTGCACATCACGTGCTCGCGCTGTGCCATCTGCTGCATGCCGGTTTCCCAGGCGGCTCGGTCCTGCTGCTGATCGGGCTGCACGCTCATGTTGCCGCAATGATCGATAATGAAGCGTGTCTCCGGGCAGGCATCGACCAGTTCGACGGCGTCCTGAATTTCGGCCGGTCGCATACACAGATCAAAGCTCAGGCCCAGGTCTCCCAGCAGCCTGATATTTTCTTTGAACTGCGGCGTCAGACACATGCCCCGCGGGCGATCGGGATCGTGCAGGATGGTTCTGACTCCTTTAACGAATGGATTGCCGGCAAACTCGTCCAGATAGTCGGCGAAGCTGCTTTCGCCGGGAGAGCCACCGATGACGGCACCGGACATCGGATTATCGTCTTCCTCACATAATGCCAGCACGTATTGTGCTTCCTGCCGCTGCAGATCCGGGTGTACATTCACTTCCATATACACCGATTTTATGATGGGGCAATTCCGGGTCGCTTCCCGATAATCGGTCATGCGGAAGCTGTTTCGCAGGACGTCCATACCGGGCAAATCGAGCCAGGGAAGCTGGAACAGGTCTAAATCCCAGAGGTGCTGATGCGTGTCGATAACGGGGATCGGATCCATGCGAGAGGTCTCCTGTGGGAACGGGAATGGAAGTCCTGTTTTACCCGGATTTCAGACCCATTGCAAATCAGAATTCGCCTCTGTTTACGCTGGTATTGCGTCTGGCAATCGGTTAGAAGTGAGCTTTAACCAGTCAGAGTTCTCGATAGTTTACCAGTTCGATGCAACCTTCCCCAACTCAACAGACTCCCCGAATCGAGTATGAACGGCGGCTTGAAGACCGATCGGGCAAGGTACAGGCATTCGTCAGACAAAGTGACCGCTTTTCCACCTTCAGAGGCCTGGTATTTATTGCTGGCATCGCTGTTCTGCTGGCAGCGACGGTCTGGGGTGTACTCAGCCTGAAATGGATCGCCGCCCCGATTCTGGCATTTGTACTACTGATCATTTTACATGCCCGCTGTATCCGTCACCTGAAACGGGCACGACAGGCGGAAGCCTACTATCGAACTGCCCTGGATCGCCTGAATCACCAATGGATTGATGTCCGACCTGCGGGGGAAGAATATTACGACCCGCAGCATATGTACGCCGGCGACCTGGATCTGCTGGGACGGGGCTCCCTGTTTCAACTGATCTGCTCTGCCCGCACGAAGCTGGGTGAAGAGACACTGGCCCGCTGGTTACTGACTCCCGCAACGGCCGAGGAAATCAGGGCGCGGCAGCAGTCGGTTGAGGAGCTGCGAAACGAACTGGATTTCCGCGAAACACTCGAACTGCTGGAGGCAGAACAACACGGCGACATCGAACAGACTCATCTGTCAGACTGGGTCCGACAGCCCCTGATTCAGATTCCAGCCGGCCTGAAATGGGCCTCGATGATTACCGGCGTGTTTGCCGCACTGGCTGTCATCAGCTGGCTGCTGTCGTACTCGGGCATTGCTCCGATCTGCATTGCGATCATCATTCAGGTCTGCCTGTTATTCTGCATTGGCTCACGCATTCGCGAACTGTTGAACCAGACCGACGAAGTTCGTGACGGGCTGTCGGTGCTTGCGGATGTCCTCTCGTTGATTGAACAGCGGGAGTTTCATTCACCGCATTTGACAACGATTGTCACGGCCCTCCGGACCGATGGCGTCCCGCCTTCACGCAGTATTGCCCAGCTCAGGCGGAATATTCAGGGTTTGAATAACTGTTTTCGCAATCAGTTTTCAGCGCCGCTGAGCATTCTACTGGGAATTCCCTTCCATTACATGTTTGCCATCGAACGCTGGCTGCAACGCGTGGGTCCGCACTGCCCTGAATGGCTGGCGGCGGTCGGCGAGTTTGAAGCACTCTGCTCACTGGCCGGTTATGCCTACGAACATCCCGAAGATCCCTTTCCGGAAATCGCTGATACCGCCGATGGGCCGCGACTCGAAGGCGTTGATCTGGGGCATCCACTGATTCCCCTCGACCAGGTCGTACGCAATGATGTGACGCTCAATGCAGAACACCGCCTGCTGATGATCAGCGGCTCCAACATGTCCGGCAAAAGTACTTTGATGCGAACTGTGGGGACCAATTTCGTCCTCGCGCTGGCGGGTGCCCCCGTCCGGGCAACCCGGTTGACGGTGACTCCCATGCAGGCAGGAACAGCCATGCGGGTTCAAGATTCGCTGCAGCAGGGCGCTTCGCTGTTCTACCAGTCGGTGGCGCGACTTTCGGCGGTCGTGCACCTGGCAGACGCACCAGAGCCGGTCCTGTTTCTGCTGGATGAGATCCTGCAGGGAACCAATTCGCATGATCGTCGCATCGGTGCCCAGAGCGTGATTGAAACGCTGATCGAACGCGGGGGCATCGGCATTGTCACCACGCATGACCTGGCGCTCACCGAAATCACGAGCCTATTTGGTTCTCAGGCGAAAAACGTGCATTTTGAAGATCAGCTGATCGACGGAAAAATGACGTTTGATTATCGCATGCGTCCCGGCATTGTAGAACACAGTAACGCGTTGGAACTGATGAAGATGATGGGCATTGAACTGAAAGCACTGGATGCTGAACCGGATCCGGAATCGGCGGATCTGAAACAGTAAGCCACGCTCTCAGCCAACCATGTAGAGCGCCACCTGGAAGTAGATAATCAATCCCAGAATGTCGACCAGCGCGGTAATAAAAGGATTCGACATCAGAGCCGGGTCCATGCCCAGTTTTCGAAAGCCCATCGGCAGCATTCCCCCTGCAGAAATCCCCATCAAGACCACCAGGAACACTGCCAATCCGACGACGGATGCCTGTATCAACTGAGAAGTAAAAGCCCACGAAACCAGAAAACTGATCACTGACAGCATGCTTCCCAACAGCAGCCCGAGCTGTAATTCCTTACGCAGCAGTGCGCGGAGTTCATCGCGCTGGATATCTGATTCCAGGGCCATCGCCCGGATGATCAGCGTGGCAGATTGTGAGCCGGCATTTCCGCCGCTGGCCAGGATCAGGGGGATAAACAGAACCAGCCATTCAAACTTGTCGGAAACCCCTTCAAAATGCTCCAGCACTTTCGCCGCCAGAAAAGAGGGAACCAGCAGAAAAATCAGCCAGCCCACCCGTTTCTGAATGACCGTCTTTAAGGGTGTGGAAAGGTAGCTGTCTTCCAGAGGCTCCACCGCTGCCAGACGATAGGTGTCTTCTGTCGCTTCTTCCTGCATAATATCGATGGCATCATCGTGGGTCACAATCCCGACCAGCTGATTCTGATGATCGACGACTGGAATGGCAATAAAGTCGAAGCGGGCCATCTGCTGGGCGACGAATTCCTGGTCGTCATCGACGCGCACCGAAATCACATCGCGATTGGTAATTTCTGACAGGGGACGTGCCGGGCGGGCAAAGATCAACTCGCGCAAAGAGACAATGCCCTGCAGACGACGTCCTTCGTCGACCACGTAGATATAGGAAATAATTTCACTGTCGGGTGCCTGTTGCCGCAATCGTTCGAGCGCCTGTGAGACCGTGATATTTTCGGGCAACGACGCGTATTCGGTCGTCATAATCGCGCCGGCACTATCTTCCGGATAAGAGAGCAGTTTACGGATGTCGCTGCGTTCCGCCTGTGCCATCAGGGGCAACAGTTCTTCCACGTGCTCATCATCCATCCGCGACAGCAGGTCAACCCGGTCGTCCGGTGCCATCTCTTCAATCAATTTAGAAAGCGGGCCCCGCTCGATCACGCCGACAATTTCGATCTGTTGAGGGAGTGGCAGGAACTGAAAGATCTCGGCCTGCTTCTGGGCTTCACAACAACTGAGCACGCGCCAGACATTCTGGCTGTCGATTTCCGCCAGGATCTCCGCTGTCACTGCAGGATAGAGTGCCTCACAGAACTCCTTGATTCCTGCACTATCATTTTCATCCAACAGCACCTGAAGCTCAGGTAGCAACAATCGCCCATACATGCGGAATGCCTCGTTTGCCTGAGATAATGACCCGTTCTACAAACCGGTTTCTGGTCACACCAGGGAGAAAGCAGGAGCAACGCGCCTCTCCCGCCAATCCTGACCGGTTTCTCTGTAAAAAAACACCCTGACCGGAATCAGCGCCAGCCAGGGTGTTGATGACTTCATACAAACAACAGAACCAGATGTTGCTTGATGTTGATCACACGCAGTTTACCGTTTTGAGAACTGGAAACTCTTGCGTGCTTTCTTGAATCCGAATTTCTTGCGTTCCACCATACGGCTGTCACGAGTCAGGAAGCGACCTGCACTCAGTGTTTCGTGGAACTGGTTGTTGTAAGCTTCGAGAGCACGGGCAATACCGAGCACAATCGCACCGGTCTGACCTGTCGTTCCACCACCGGTGACCCGCACCCAGACATCGACTTTACCGAAGGTCTCGGTTGCTTTCAGTGGGGCTTCCACCATCTGACGGTCCCGTTCGACTCTCAGATAGTCATTCAGAGACTGGCCATTGATGGTCAGGCTTCCGGAACCGGCTTTGATGCGAACTCGAGCGACGGCAGTCTTACGACGACCGGTTCCCATAGCGACGCCATGTTTATCCAGTTTTCCCCGGATCACAGGCTCAGGCTTGACAACTTCGTCTTCTTCGGCTTCCGCAGGCACGCCGGAACCAAGAGTCAGTTCAGGAACCCCTGATGTAGTTGTCATCGAGTCAGCAGTGGCTTCTTCTGAAGTTGCTGTTTCAGCTTCAACCGGAGTCTGCTGTTCTGTCGTTTCGACGGTTACTTCTTCTTCTGGAGTCTCATTATCCATGACGGTTAACTACTCTTATCTTATTATTCTGAAAAGGGATAAATAGAAGTTTGTCTGCTTCTGCTCAGATTAAGGCAGCAGGTGAGCTGGCATATCCTGAGGTTGTTGTGATTGATTCTCGTGAGTCGGACCGGCATACAGTTTCAGCTTTTTCAGCATCTGGCGGCCCAGCTTGTTTTTGGGAAGCATACGACGGACGGCTTCAGAAAGAACCTGAGTCGACTGACCCCGTTCCAGTTTCTTTTCCGCAGTCACGACTTTCAGACCACTGGGGTAACCCGAATAAGTCGCGTAGCCCTTTCGCAGCATCTTCTGTGAGAAATAGGGGTGTGAGTCGTGGGCAAGTTCTTTACCGGAAAACTTTACCTTGTCACAGTTTACGACAATCACATAATCCCCGGTATCCACATGAGGCGTATAGGTTGGCTTGTGCTTTCCCATCAGAACGGTTGCAATTTTGGCGGCCAGCCGTCCCACAATCAGATTGTCTGCATCAACAACAAACCACTCAGGGTTAATAGTTTTTGCATTTGCCATAAAGGTTTTTGTAGTAGACACCGGTTATTCCTCAAACGTAAACGATATAATATTCAATACTTATGTCAATATGCACTTCAAAAGTGCATGTCATTTCATAGAGGGAATTCAGCCACACAGTCGGAAATACGCCGGTAAGATGAGCGCATACGAACCGCAAGGGAGCGGATAACAGTAACCTTTTTGATCTGTCTCTTCAACTTTGGCAGGGCGGAAAATCTGTGCTGGAACACAAAAAAGCAGAGAAAAGTGACTTTCCAGCGTACTGTGTCCCTGACAGCAGAGGTTCGCCAACCAGATTTACGGAGCGCTGGAGACGTTCGGCTTACAGGTCCCTATGCTTTCGAGGCAGGCGCCGGTTTACAGATAGGAAAGCAGCGTCAGTTGCAGGGCGGAAGAAGTCACCTGCAGATTTGCTTCAAATGCGGTCTGTCTTTGTGTGATTTCGACAAGAATCTGGGTCAGATCGGTATCAAAATCCTGAGAAATGGATTCCTGGATTTTCACTTCCTGGTCTTTGAGCCGGTTATCCGCTTCTTCCAGAACGCTCATGCGGCTGCCGATATCTCCCCGGACCCGGTTCAAACGGGCGATTTCGGTATCCAGCAAGCCACCAATACGACCAATTTCCTGATCATCACTGTTCCTCAACGCGTTCTCCAGACGGGAAAGCAGACTGATCACGCCCGTCGACTCTTTGGGATTTGGTTCATCTCCCACCAGGCCCACGAGTGGATCATTACCGGACTCGATGCCATCTATTCCCAGAGAATAGGCAATTTCGTTCGCAGGAATTTCCAGAGGGCCCGTACCGGAAGCGTCATAGACTGTCAGGCCGTTACCGGTAGTATTCAGTGTGACCTGCAGTTTAATGGGAACAAAATTTCCCTGGAGTGGCACACTGTTATCGG
This sequence comes from Gimesia maris, assembly GCF_008298035.1. Taxonomy (NCBI): domain Bacteria; kingdom Pseudomonadati; phylum Planctomycetota; class Planctomycetia; order Planctomycetales; family Planctomycetaceae; genus Gimesia; species Gimesia maris. Next base: position 1,059,802 of record NZ_CP042910.1, on the reverse strand, counting down.
TTCCCGCTTCTGTGACAGCCAGTCCCAGTGCATCTGAAACAGCATTACTGGCAATACTCAAAGGCCCTGTGCCTGAGTTATCTGTAATCAGGAAGGCATTGGTATTTGGATCAATACTGGCGACCAGGTTACCCGGATCGACGGCATTGATCGAATCCAGCACATCCTGCACGGTCGCATCACCGGCCAGACTCACATTGACCACCGAACCATCACGGCGGGTAATATCCAGGGTCGTGGCTCCGACGGGAACCCCCTGCCCCAGATTGAGATCTGCCAGCGGTGTTGTTCCGTCGAAGTCTTCAAAATCATTAATACGGTCAATTACGTCCTGTACGTTTTTTGTGCCACTCAAATCCAGATTGATTGTGGTCCCGTCCCGACGAATTATCTGTAACTGTTTTCCGGTATCCACGTCGACGCCCCGCCCGTAATTCAATTCAGAAAGCGACGTACTCGCGGAAAAAGTGGCAATGCCCAGCCCGGCGGCATTCGTCCCACCATTGTTTTCACCGATGGAGAAATCAGCCCCACTGACACGACTGGAAATTGCCAGCCCGTTTCCGGCGTCATTGAAACCGAGATTCAGATTCGGATCAGCAGTTCGAATCAGATTAAAAACATCTTCGACCGTAGTGGCGGTAGAGAGATCAACGGTAAAGGTCTGCCCTCCATTATTAATGACCAGCCCTTTACCTGCTGTAGTGCCGATTCCAGTGCCCCCATTGAGCGAAGCCAGTGTGGTCTGCAACGTGATCCCGGGATCAATATCCCCCCCGTTCACCTGAGCCGCAGCAGTACTGGCAATTCCCAGATCGGTCGCCAGTGTGGAACCGGTTACATTGGAGACCGCAACAGTACCGGCGGAAGGGGTCAGCCTCAAACCATTTTCGCTGGCGGGGTCAATATCAACGGTCAGCGTGAGCGGACCGCCGGCAAAAGCATTTTCCAGAACAGTTTTGAGATCCTGGATTGTTTCGACACCGGAAAGAGACACGGTCTGAGTTTGTGGGGTTCCGTTATCCAGAGTCACCGAGATCGAACCCAGCTTTACACCACGTCCGCCATTCAAATCGGAAATGCGGGTCTGCAGAGTTAAGGCAGGATCGATGTCACTCCCAAATTCCGGCGAGCTGGCAGCAAAGGCTGAGATGCCGTCAAAGTTATTGGGGAGTAATGTCTGGGTATTAATGTAAGTCTGGATCTGGTGATCATCACCATGGTAGACCACCAGACCATTGGCACCTTCTTCAAAGGGAGCAACATTGGTCTGACTACCGGAAAAGAGGTACTGCCCGCGAAAAGTGGTATTGCCGGCGTTAATCACCTGCGTTCTGAGGGAGGCAATCTGGTCAGCCAGCGCGACACGTTCGGCGTCGGATGAAGTCGATCCCACCCCTGACAGCGAAATGGCTTTCGCCGAATTCAGTGCATCGCCGACACTGCTCAACGAAGTTTCACTCATCGCGAGTATGCTCATACTGGTGTTGATATTGGACTGATACTGCTGCTGCCGTTCAAAAGTCGACTGCAGAATAATGGTCCGCAAAGCAGCTCCTGGAGATTCACTGGCCAGCGAATACTTCTGTCCGGTAGAGACCTGTTGTTGAAGTTTAGCCAGTTCCAGCGCATTGTCATTCAGGGACACTTTCAAGCGATTCGACAACATTGTCGAAGGCAGGCGACCTGGCAGAATAGGACCAATTGTCATTTTGTATCACACCGAAAAACAGGAAACAGAAACGGAAACGCTGCGAAAAGAAACTTTCAGATGTTAAGTAGAATCGTGAATAATTCGTCAATCGTACTGACCAGCCGGGCTGCTGACTGAAAGGCTCTCTGGTAAGTCAGCACGTTGATTGTTTCTTCATCAATACTGACGCCGGAAAACTGTTCACGCTGACTCATCAGTGAATCGCGGAAAGTCTGTGCTCCTTCCGCGAGCGCGCCTTCAGACGCAGAAGACTGTGCCAGGTTAGAGACGATTTTTTCGTAGAAATTATCGAGACTGATGCCTCCCAGTGAATCGATGGGTTTTTCAGAGAAAGCCGCCAGTAACACGGCATTGCTGCCATCTGATGGACCTGCCCCCTGACCGGTTGCCAGAAACTGCTGATTCTGACTGACGACGGAATTGACATCGATATCGCTGGAATCGCCGCCGGTAAATAAGGTATTGATGCCAATCGCAGCCAGGGCGCCACTGGTATCATTTGAGAATTTGAATTCGTAATCGGCGTCGGCGCTGATGGACAGTCGGCCGTCTGTAGAAACGCTGGAATTGAGGTTCGCCAAACCATTAATAGTGGAAGCCAGGCTGTCGAGAGTGGTGTCAGAACCAATGCCATCCAGGTCCACATTAACAGTGACGGTATTGGTAATCCCCGTCGATTTATTAGTCACTTTGATCTGAAAACTGCCGTGATTTGCCTGAAACGGTAAGCCGGACAGTTCCGAATTCAGCGTTGCTGTCGAATCCAGAGCGCGGGAAGCGGATGTCACCTGTTGAAAGCCCGCGGTCCCTTCCCCGGAAGCATGGATCTTGTTGAATTCAAAAATGAGATTCGATGCATACGTATCGAGTTGATCAACGAAGCCCCCCAGGATGTCATCACGGCCTTCGATGATCCCTTTGAGTTCGCCCCCGGTTCGTGAAATATTACTCTGCGTCTGGGTAAGCAGGACTTCGTGTACGACGACGCCGCGGTCTGTATCTGTATCTAACTGCAGTTTCTGAGATGTTCCCGCCAGAACCAGGTAGTCGGAACCGGTAAACACATCGATGGCCCCGTCTGAGCGTTCGCGATAGCGGATCGGTATCAGTTCCGACAGTCGATTCAGTGCTTCATAACGTTGAGAACGCAATGCACCGGCATCACTTTGCAGTAACCCCGATGCTTCCAGTTTGGAAATCTTGGGATTCAAATCGACGATTTTATCAATCAGGTCATTGGCCTCTGACACCAGATTTTCCACATTCACCGACTGAACTTCACGCAGTTCGTTGAGGCGTAAACGGAGCGAACTGATATCGGCTGCAAATTTTTCTGCTTCATTGATTACGAATTCCCGATCGGGAATCGAACTGGGCTGATTGACGACATTATTTATCGTCGACAGAAAATTATTCAGCCCGGTGGAGAGATCTCCGTCAGTTAATTCCCGTAATTCGTTTTCCAGCTGTTTAAAGATCGTGTTGCGTTCGTCGATGGAAGAAAAGTCGGTATTCGCGGAATGGATTCGTGTCTCAAGGAACTGATCGATCTGCTGTTGAATTCCGGAGATTTCCACTCCGGTACCGGTAATCAGCGCGCCTTGTCGATAGGGGGCTGACGGATTGAGCACCAACTCTTCGCGAATATAACCCGGCGTACCCGCATTGGAAATATTCTGACCGGCGACCTGGATCCCGGTCCCGAATATTTCCAGCGACTGCTTGGCCATTGATAGGGTAGCGTTTAGTCCCATGACGGTTTTTCCGTAGCAAATGACGTGTTTTCAACACAACGGACCACTGGTATTTCTTCCAGAGAAGAATTAAGCCGATGCGTCAAAAATCACCCCCCCTGTGCTGCTTTCATTTTGACCACGTGAGTAGGTAGGCACTTTCTGGCCGGCATGGGCAATCAGTTCCAGTACCTGTGAGTAATGCTGGTAAGAACGGGTGGACACAATCCACTGGACCCAGGTTTCATGCCGCAGTTTCCTGGAGCGCTGCTGGGCTGCTTCAATTTTCGGGAAGAAGGACTCCGCTTCCGGGACATCCAGTTTCAGCAGCAGATCATGCAGTGAGTCGGCAGGTAGACCCTGCTGACCGGCGGCCTGCAGCAACTGCTGTCGCCTGAGTAGAACAAACTGCAGATTGCGTGTGAGTTCTTCTTCAATGGCACCGCATTCATCAATGAGTTTGACATCGATCTGCCTGAGCGCCTGAGATTTCTTCTGATACAGTTCCAGCAACTGGTTTTGTATGGGTTCCAGATCACGCAGGACCCCTGACAACTGGCTGAGTAACTGCCGATGCTGAGTCGGTGCAGACGCACTTTGTGCTTCATGCATAGGAGCCCCCTTTCTCCCGGTTTACATAATCCGCCCTGTGAGCGGAGATAATCGCCTATCGTTATAATCGGCATAATCGATCCAGGTCTCGCGTCTGTTTTAACGAGAATCTGTATCGCCGACTTAACGTGTTAATTTTTAAGGCGTTATACTTGCAGCTGCATCAATCGAATCCAGCGAATTCGCATTTAACTGTCGCGAAAACGAGGAAAACAGCGCGTCAGAGAAGCTGCCGCCATCCTTTTTCGCCAGGTCTTGTGAGATCTGCTGATCCAGCTGCGACTGAAACATTTCTTCCGCCTGGCCTCCATGAAAATAAGCGGGCTTCCCCTGTGCCGACCGCATTGCCTTAAACATCTGCTGGTAAAATGTTCCCGCGACGAACTCCTGGAACTTTTCTTTCAGTTCCGATGAGTTCTGGCCTGGTTGATTTAATTCAGCAGGTGCGCCGCTCGCATTGGAGAGCAGTGAGGTCTGGTTCAATGACGGTTGAATGGCGGAGAGAGAGGTCATCACTGGTAATCCCTGAAAAGTGATTTTGAAATGGAACCGGCTTCAGCTTTGATCAATGCTCATCATACTCGGCGTGCAGTTTTCCGGAGCGATGCAACTCACGAATGATGCTGATGACATCTTCCGTCGGTACACGCAGCTGGTTTAATGCTTCCACCAGTTGCTGCAGTCGTTGCGTGCTCTGTTGTCCCTGTTCACCCGTAATCGGCACAAAGCCTCCCGGTAGCCCCCCCTCTGCAGGATTTCCGACACCTACAGTTAAATTCTTATGTGAAATCACCACCGGACTGATTTCCACTTCGCCGGTGACAACAACCGTTTGTGATTTTGGATTGACAACCACCCGTGCCTGCTGATGCGGGCGATCAATGCCGACTTCCATCACGGCAGCCACAAATTCGACCGGTGATTCCATATACTGTTTGGGAATCCGGATAAACACCCGCCCCGGCCCCTGGGCAATCGCCAGTTGCCGATTCCCGGCTTCAAAACTGAATTCCGAGTTGATCACGCGTGCCACTTCGCTGGCGGTATGAAAACCGGCATGATGCCGATCGACCAGCAGTGTGATGGAACGTGTTCTGCGATCGATAAACGGCAGATCAAAGTCCCGCTCCATAACCAGGCCGTTGATAATTTTTCCCGTTGCCTGTGAAAGCTCATCTTCGAGGATGATGCCTCCTGAACAGAGACCGGCACCGATCCCGTTTCCGATTTCCGGTGTTGCCACCGGCGCGACCAGCAATCGCCCGCCTCGCAGACTTTTGGCTCCCAGCATGGAACTGACATAGCAATCCAGTTTCTGCCCTTTACGGATTCCGCTGGCAGGAATGGTTGCTTCAATCATGACCAGCGCTACATTGTTGGCAGCAGACAGATCGGCCAGATCGACCACCGGGTTATTCAAATGTTTGAGAGCCGCAGCCAGGCTGCGAATCGTGGGCAGATTTTTTCCGCCATCACCCGTGCCATCCAGGCCGACTACCAGCCCCATGCCGGTCAGTTTGATTTCTTTCATTCCATAGACGCTGCAGATATTTTCCACGCGTGTCCGCGCCTGCAGTTCGGAAACCGAACACGGCAGACAGACGAAGAACATCATCAGGCATACGACCGTTTTGAATCGTCGGGGTGGCATAGGAATATCCCGTCACAGTTCAGCAAAAAGAAAAGGTATTAAAAAGGAAAGAACCAGTCGTACAACACCACCCCCCATGGTCGTTTGGTACTCTGATACACTTTACCTCTCTGGTGTTTGACGATATCCAGATTGGCAATATTTTCACTTAACGCCGTATTATCACGGTTGACATCTTTACTGCGAATTTCACCCGTCAGGCGATATTCCCAGACATCATGATTGGTGCGGATACTTTTACGGGCTTCCAGAATCAGGTTTCCATTAGGACGGATATCGACCACGATGGCAGCGATCCGATACTGGATGCCTTCCCGGTCGGCTAACTGACCGGTACTCTGCAGACGTCCCTGCAGCTGCGTATCAATTTTCGGGCTGTTCAAAGCCGCCGGTGCCAGGTTCCCTGCAGAATCGATCCGCATGAACTCCTTAAGTTCCGCCTTGAGTGTTTCAGTTCGATTCCGGTTGAACCGGGAATCAACGGTCACGCTTGATTTTTCATCAACCATGATCGTAATAATGTCGTGGACCTTCACAACAATCGGTTCCGGTGCGGGCACATAGATCAGCGAATAATCTCTGATCAACGGTGGCTTGGGAGAATTGGTATACAGGTCTCCCTGACCAAAGGTGTTTGCCAGGGAGGATGTCAGCTCGAGTGCTTCGGTCTGAAACCCAAACTCGTTGATCTGTGCTGACGCCAGCCGGGGGACGCGTCGCTCTTTTTTTTCCGCAGGCTCCTGCGCCTGTGTTGCTCCTGCTTGTGTGGAAGTACCCTGGGAGGATCGTATTGCAGTGCTCGAATTAGCCTGCGCGGTTCCCTGCACTGTGGGTTCCTGCGCCGACACAACAGACGAACAAAACAATACGATACTTCCCAGGGAAATCGCCTCCCGTAACACTGCCAGCAGCTTCGTGCGCTGACAGATTCGCTCACTGTTTCGTGTTATATTTTTCATTTTCGAATTCCCCCTCTTCGAATCGCATACCCGCCCGCATTTTGAATGGTTCCGGACTGAGTATTACCGGCTGACGCATCAGAGGATCCCGAAATAAACTGAATCCCGGCGGTCTGCTGGACTTCATTCGCGGGTCGGTAATTCACTTCAGCCTGGTTATAGCCGGTCACGGTTGCCATCAGCCGGTCGCGGCCTTCCAGCGCGATCAAGGTGATCGGATCGCCCATACCACCGGTGCCCTGAGCCCGCATTTCACGACGAACCGAAATACCGCCGCGTCGGGCATAAACCGTCACTATCGCTCCGTCGCGGATGAGGGGCACTTCGATCAGATCCTGACTTCGCATGACATGAGACTGATACACGGTCCGCGTCAGTTCTCTGCCAATCACCAGGCGGGGATCGGTAATGCCGGTCTGATCTTTTTCCGGTCGCATCCAGACCAGATCGTCGGCGCGAACAACGGTTCCTTTGTTTAAAGTGTATTTGGCAGCCAGAATCTCGGGGATTCGTTTCAGCTGGCAGATGATGCGCAATTCGTGAGACTGGCCCTGGGCATCCAGCAGCTTCATACCGATGGCCTGCTCTGTTTCCAGAAGTTGATCCAGTCCAGCGAAGCGAAACAGGTCTGCCCGGTTGTCGAGCACCTGCTGCACGTGATCTCGAGGCAGGCGGACTTTGAGAGAAAACTGTTTTGAATTGGGATAACTGCTTCTGATCCAGTCAGTCAGTGCCTGTTGCACTTTCTGTTCTGCCTGCTGCTGATCCTGCTGCGTGGTGACCGCCTGTTGCTGTGGTTCCTGATGAACTTCCTGCGAACTGACCTGCACCTGACTGCGTCCGGTCAGTTCCAGCTGGCTTAAATCCACACCCAGAGCCTGTAACCGTCCCCGGATCTGTGAGATGGTGATGACCTGTGTCCGCCCCTGGGGAGGCGCCGGCTGCAGGATCATGCCCTGCATACGTGTGACCTGTTCCGGATCGGCGTGCAGCACATCAGCGATATCGCCCAGGCGAACAACAGACGTATTCACCCTGGCGGTTGCTTTCAGGCGCAGAATTTCTGCCTGCAGACTGTCTAAACTGCAGACACAGCAGCAGACCAGCATGGAGAAACTCAAGAACGATTTGATCCAGAAACGAAACATAAAATATCGACTTTGTAAAATTAAAGATCAGCTTTAGAAACGACGCAGGTTGGCAACGGTCTGTAAGGTCTGGTCGGCGGCCTGGACCACCTGACTGTTGAGTTCAAAGTTACGCTGGGTCTTGATCAATTCAACCAGTTCGCGAACGGGTTCCACGTTGGACTGTTCCAGAAATCCCTGTCGCAGCTGGCCGCGGCCTTCTGTACCGGGATCACCAAACTGGGAAGGACCGGAACCGGTTGTTTCCGTATACAGATTGTCTCCCTGACGCACCAGGCCCTGATTATTAATGAAGCGGGCGATCTGAATATTGCCGGCGGTCTGGATCTGGGTTGACCCCTGCTGCTGATAACTGACGACGCCGTCACCGGAGATCGTAATGTTGATCGCATCCTGGGGAATCGAAATCGTGGGCTGAAGCTGGTAACCTTTATCGGCAGACGCCATCACCAGGTTTCCATTGGCATTCAATGAAAAGTTACCGGCGCGGGTGTAAAGGTCCTGGGTCCCGTCATTGACGCGAAAAAAACCATCGCCAACGATTGCCAGATCATAGGTTCCATTGGAAGGCAGAATCGAACCCTGTTCAAAATCCCCTTCGGTACTCTGAACCCGGGTACCAATACCCAATGCAATTCCGGTCGGTGTAATATTTCCCTGATTATCCTGCACGCCTGGCAGCTTGAAATTTTCATAGAAAATATCTTCAAAGTTGGCGCGACTCTGCTTGTACGCAGTGGTGCTGGAGTTCGCCAGGTTGTTGGCAATGATATCGAGATTAAAGCTGTTTGCAGCCATTCCCGTTGCACTCGAATACAGGGCTCTTACTGCCATGGATTGTCTCCTTACTCCCTTAACCTGTCTTCTGAAAACAGGTCACCTTTCAAAAATTGTCTGCTTAACGTCGCGGCATACTTTGCAGTAAACGCCCGAGCGATTCATCCTGTAACTTAATCATATTGATATTGGATTCGAACATCCGGGACGAGGTCACCAGTTCCATCATTTCTTCTACGGAATTCGTACCGGAAGCTTCCAGAAAGCCCTGTGCAATATTCGCCGGTCCTTCCAGCGGATTCACACGTCCCTCTGTTGTGTACAAGTTCTTCCCGATCTTGACGAGTTCATCCAGAGCCCCTGGCATCACGACAGCCAGTTGTCCCAGTTTCCCCATCGGTTGATCATCGGCATCTAAGGGAGTGACCACGCCATCAGGGGTAATCGCGACATGGGATGCTTCAATCGGGACTTTGATTTCTCTACCATCGGTCGTGAGAATCGGCATGCCATGATCGGCCGTGACCAGGCGACGATCTCCGTCAATAGAAAGGGAGCCGTTGCGTGTCAGAAATGATTCTTGCGCGTTGCCAACCTGAAAGAAGCCCTGTCCTTTTAAAGCCAGATCGAACTCACTGTTGGTAGTGATCAGCGAACCGGGTTCAAAGTCAGTGGTAATCGATTCCAGTGAAATGCCACCAGAGTGATTTTCCAGATCGCCGGGCAATGGATTGAGCGCCCCCTCATGCTGATCATGGGGAGGATTCACGCGAAAGATGGGCACATCACGTTTAAATGATGTGGTATTCGCGTTCGCCATATTGTTTGAAAGCACATCAAGCCGCACCGAATTTGCTTCGGCACCTTGCGCTGAGAGGTACATGCCGTAAATCATCTGGATACCTGACTTGAACCGCTGTGGTTCCGGTAATGAAAACCGTTCCACAGCGAGAACAAAGAGTTTCGATAGACACTTCCCCCCAAATATCTATCGGATCCCTACAACAGGTATCTTTAATGTAATCGGAAAATATATTCCAATTTATCCAGCCTCCCAGGCAAAACCAGTAAAAGTCCCTGTCGCACGCCGGACGCCTGCCAGATCCTCCGACCTGGTGTAGACATCGATCCAGCAATTGAATGGCTTTTCTTCTGGAAACAGCACAAGAAACGTGAAACAGGAATACTCCTGTTTAGTGGCGGGGTAGCAGAATAGTCTTTTGAAGCGTTCAGACATGACCTGAACAGAAATCTGATCACAGATCAGCCTGCCTGACAGCCCATTAACCAGTCTGGTCGTTTACAGACCACAACCTTGCGCGGGAATACATTCAACCTCAAACTGTTGTACCAGCTTTCGAATCTCAGCTCTATTCACTGAAACATCATCAGGTGCCTCAACACCCAGTCGAACTCGATTACCCTTAACTGACAGTACTTTAATGGAGATATTATTGTTAATAATGATCTCTTCATCCTTGCGTCTTGTGAGCACTAACATCAGTGGACTCCTTTCTTATGGGATACATTCCTTTGATTAATCCAACAGGCCCTACAAACTCACGATAGTGTCAAGTACATCCTCACTTCTTGAATATTATACGCAGCAAACCTGGTTCCGGTTTGAAATAAAATCGAAATAATTAAAAAATTTATCATAACCCCTAAAGTTTTCGGTAAGAACCTGCCTTACCTCCCAAACAACATATTTTACCAGGGTTAACATTTATGTTTCACACAGGCAGGATTAGACACTTTTGAAGCAAAAAAGTGATGCACTTTGCAACAGTGTGGTAAAGTTGATATAGCAGTCTTGTCCATCCAGCTTTTATTTTGCGTTTGACGAAATCCCGTGAGTCTGGTCGATAAGGTAAACATTCATTGATTTATCAGGTCGTTTTTCTGGTCTATCATCAATCAGGAAGGAAGATTTTAACCCATGTCTGCCATTCGAAAACTGTTTCTTAGCGTCACAGTCCTGACCTGCCTGATTCCAGTGAGCAGAGGGAATGCGCAGAACGCTGGAGTTCCTGCTGCCAATCCACTGCCGGAAATCATTCCTGAATCGGCTGAAAAGAAAAAAGTTCCTCCTCTGGATGAAGTCATGCAGATCATTGAGGAATATTTTACGGATCGCAAAGGCTACAAATCAGGAGATCTGTTGACGCGCGGTCAGATCAAACCCCTGTTCCGGGAACTGCAACAGGCTGGCTGGACCGTTAAAGCGGAGAAGGAGATCCTCAAACGGCTGCACGCCGACACCGATTTTCTGGCCGCCCAACTCAGCACGCCTAAAGGGATTATTTTCATGCGGCGTATTTCCCAGATGCCGGGGGGTTATGATCGTCTCGACCACATACTGGTCATGCCTTATGGGAAGCGACGTATCCGGGAATTTATCAATTCACCCGGCGGATACACGATGATCGAATATATGACGACAACCAAGGGGGGCAAGAATCTGGGGAATTACCTTTCCAAAACCAGAACCGGAAAGGGATTCAACCAGCCTACTCCCTATATTTATACCCAGACGGAATTAACGACTGTCCTTAAACAGGCTTATGAAAAAGAAAACGCGAAATCAAAGCGGCGCCGTTAGACCAGATCACGAGTTCCAGGCTCGGTGCTTTTGAAGTCGCGTTCGATTCGATTTACTGCCCGGCAGTTCAGCCTTCCAGGCTCACACCAAAAAATGCAGCGCTCTCGGTAATATCCTGTTTGCATGATTCAATCATGGCCTCTACCTGATCTTCATCCAGATCGAAGTACGTTTGCAGAATTTCTTCTGCTTCCAGATACTCATCGGAACTGCGATTCCACACAGAACCCGCCAGCAGACTGCCCGTGCGGATTGCCATTCCCAGCGGATCACCATGCTGTCCGTCCCCATGATGCTGTTCGATCGCGGTCACCATTTCGGTAGGCAGTGCCCAGTGATCCAGCAGTCGGGACCCAAGCAAAGCGTGATCAAATCCGAAATACCGCTGTTCCCCTTTCACAAGTTGTTCTCCATGGGGATAGCTTTCATAAATCAGACTGTATTGTTCTCGTTCCACCTGTGAGAAGACCAGAATCCCGACATCCGCCAGGAGACCGGCTGTATAGGCTTCATCATTCTTCAGGCATTTATGATGATTTGCCAGATGAGACGAAATGGAAGCAATTGTCAGGGCCCGCTGCCAGTAATCGACAAAAATCCGTCCTTTGCTGCGTTTGGTCAGTGATTCCACCATGGAAAAACTGACCGTCAACATGCGGATCGCATCTTTTCCCAGGTAGGAAACCGCGTGTTTGATACTGGTGATCTGTCGGGAAACGCCATACTTGGATGAGTTCACGACCTGCAGGATTTTCGCTGCCAGTCCGGGATCATGCTCGATACATCGAACAATGTCATCGATGCGGCTTTCCGGATCTCGAGTCAGTTGCAGAATCTGTTGTGCAACTTTCGGGGCCGAGTGTAAACGATCTAAACGTTGAACAAATCGATCTGCCAGATCAACAGGGTCTGCACAATTATCAACTAACATGACCATCCTTCTTTTTGTAGTTTTCTGCGTTGCAATTTAGCCCGTTTGGGGATTCTCTTCTCTCGAAATCTATCTTTGAGAGAACGCAGACACGGTCAATAATTGAGATCCGAAAACCAGTTTATTGATTCTCAGAGTCGACTGTTCCAGAAATAACGATCGGAACTGTTATAGTACCAGTTGGATCTTGATTCTGAGAATGGTTTTCCCTCCTCAGAACATTCCCTGTTTAGCCTTAAGTCAACAGCTTGAGTCCCGATTCATGGATCTCATAGGGAACCAGCGATTCATCGACGGCACTGCCACGATGTTTGGCGACATGCAGTGCCCGGCTCATCCGGTTCCCCTCCCTGATTTTGCCCATCAGTATGATGGTATTCGCATTGGAAAGGACATCCCCGCTCTCAATCGGTCGTTGAATGAGATCATCCAGCATCACTTCATGCGTTGTCAGCAGCAGCAGACACCCGATCTGCTGAAAGTCATAACGATGCTGTTCAATCTGAGCCTGGTGACTGCGAAACTGTGCCCGGAACAGATCCCGGGCGACCCAGTCGTATTCTTTACGGAGGATCTGGTGGTAGACATATTCAAACGCATGAAACTGAAACGAATCGCTGGGACGATCGGTCGGCTCGATGCCATCGATCACTGCCCGCCGGACGCCGTGCACAAAGTTGGAATAAAAAAAGGCAATCGCTGCATCCAGTTTCTTGACGAATTCCAGTTTCCACTCTTTCCATTCATCCAGTTCCATATCGCGGCGTGTCACCCGGCGGCCACTCTGGCGAAACAGATGCTGGTAATCGGTTCGTGTCTCTGCATCCCAGATCTGATCCAGGTCAAAAGGCGCATCGACCAGCTGTTCGCGCAGCTTCCATTGAAAGAGTCGCTCGGCGTAATCACTGTGACTCTGCGAATCCCCGCGGGTGGCCATATCAAACAGCACCCCGGTCTGCCCTTCCTGCTGCAGGCCGGCCTCTGCGAACTGCAGTCCCAGCTGCGTTTTGCCGATCCCGGTAGCGCCCAGAACGACGGTCAGTTTGCCTGGCAGCAACCCGCCTGAGAGCAGTTCATCGAGTTCCGGAATTCCCGTTTTTTGTCGCAAGTCAGCCATGATGAATCTTCATTTCGCAGAGAGAACCTCCGCGCCCTTGTGGTTTTTGGTTTGTGCCAGCCGGTGAGTTGACCGGAGCTCAGACGGTAATATAGCGGTCGCGGGCCGCCACATTCCAGTGGTCGACCACTTTCCCGTCACTCACCACTGTTACGGATTTATGCAGAGCCGACGTCGGACAGACATGCCGGGGAATTGCCAGCAGTTCATCGCCGGGCTGAAAATCAGCAGCACGCTCACTGAGAACGACCAGGTGTTCTTCATTTTGCAGCACCGGTTTGGCATCGGGCAGATCGGGGAACCGGCAGCGATTTTCCATCGCAGGGTCAGAGGCAATCGCTTTATAACCCAGGTCAAAGGTGATGCGTTCCGCATCCGGGCGGCTGATCACACGCGTCAACACCAGCGCTGCGGGTGTAAATTTCAGATCGGGAAACAGCTCTCCGTAACCGACATCGTGCAGCACGCAGGTTCCCGGACAGACTTCAATATCCGGATCATCAATACCAGCGAAGATGGGGAACGAACCGGTCGCACCTGCGACAATCCGCGGGACTGGGAGTCCTTCCGTGACCAGTTGATCGCGCAGGCGACTCACGTTATTCCAGACTTCTTTGACCGCGATCTCCCGTTCATTGATATCTACCTGATGATTCTGCCCATCGTAGGCATGCAGACCCGCGGCGATTAAACCGGGCGTGTTCGCGATCATCTGGTACAGCTCGACAGCGTTTTCCCCCGGTGGTAGACCGGTGCGATTCTGTCCGGTATTCAGATCGAGCAGGACTTCAATTTCGAGCCCTGCAGCGGACATCGCTTCGCCCAGCAGTTCAATCGGGCCGGGATGATCGGCGGTCACCTGCAGCGAGACATCGGGCCAGCGTTTGCGGAATTCTACGGCACGGGCGATATTGGGGCCGACCAGGTTATAGGCCAGGCAGATATCTTTGACCCCCGTATCCGCCAGCATTTCGGCTTCGGCAAATGTCGCCGCCTTATGCTTCAGGATTCCCAGCGAAAGTTCCAGCTGGATGATCTCACGCATTTTATGTGTTTTACAATGCGGGCGCAGTCGGGAAGGGTCACCGATCAGCTCAATCATTTTTCTTAAGTTGTCCTCAAGCAGATCCTTGAAGATAATCATTCCCGGAGAAATGATCTGACTTGTATCGTCTATCTGATAGCATGCATCCATGAGCAGACCTGATCGCAGTTTTTAAAAATTAAATACCCTGAAAGAAGACATTTTCCGCCGTCTTTTCCAGGATCCATTCTTTATCCATCTCAGACAGGAAGGGCAGTCCATTCTTGACCAGACCGATGGATGCCTGATACGAATGATCGCCTTGAACCTGGTAAGGACAGTCGGTCGCCCACATCAGACGATTCGCGCCGAAGGCCTGATATACTTTCTGAATCAGCGGCAGCAGGTCGTGGTATGGCATCTTTTTTTTGCCCAATGCGTAAAAGGCGGAGACTTTGACATACACATTCGGATGTTTCGCCATCTTGCAGAGCATATCAACTTCTTTGGGATCGATTTCACCCGTAACGCCGATGCGGGCCAGGTGGTCGATGACGACCGTCGTATCACGATGCTTCTGGCACATTTTATCCAGGGCAGGCAGACCGACGGCATCCATCAGGCAGCACATGGCCATGCCTTCTTTGGCACCGGTGGTCCACATTTCTTCCATGCATTCTCCGTCCAGCCACTCATCAACTTTTTTCGACTGAGGACGAATACGAAAACCACGGACCCCTTTTTTCTTCAGGGCCAGCATTTCCGGCGTGGGGTTCTTTCCATTCTGGTCGATGACAGCCACACCCGAAAACATGCCCGGGTATTTCGCCATGCTGTCCAGCATGTAACTGTTATCAAAGCCATAGAACGACATCTGAATCAGCACAACCCGATTCACGCCAACCGGCATCATTTCAGCTTGCAGTTCTTCCGCCGTAAAGCTGGGTGGCACCATATCAGAAACCTGATAGCCCGGCGCCAGTGGATATTTTTTGACATCCGGAGTCCAGACGTGCGAGTGTGCGTCAATATATTCCATTGCATAATCCTCTGATAAAAAGGTCAGCGGGAAAAACAGCCAGAATCAGGCATCGGCTTTGGTGGTGTAAAAGTATTTGTGCACAAGTTCCTCCGGCGGGGGAGCCGTCATTTTGGTGACAACAAAACCGGAGATGAATGAGACAAACAGGCCGATAATGATCGGGTCAAAATCGAATAACTGGTAGGGTTTGAAAAAGCTGCCATTCACAAAGTAACCGGTGACATACATCGCCAGGTGCACGGAAAACCCGCCCAGCATGGCACCCATGGCGCCTGCCGCATTGACGCGTCTCCAGTATAAGCCATAAACAATCGTCGCCAGGAAACTGGCTGCCAGGCCACTGCCCACATACACAATAATATCCTGCAGGAACTGCGGTGGATTGATGGCGACAACCATCGCAGCGGTACCGACAACAAAGGTCGCCAGGTAACTTAACATCTTGATGGTTTTCTCACTGGCTTCGGGATTGATATTCCGCTGATAGACGTCGCGCACCCAGGCCGAGGAAATCAGCAGCAGGAAGCTGTCGACTGTCGACATCACGGCGGCAAATGGCGCAGCGACCAGCAGACCTGCCAGCCAGCCCATGCCGATATGTTCGGTCAGATAAACGGCCATTGCCGGCATGATCCGGTCCGAATCCCCCTCCATTCCCGGCAGCAATACGCGAGCACAACAGAAGATCACGACCAGCGGAAAATAAATCAGTGTGTAATAAATGGCGACCGTACAAATGGAACGCTGCAGCGTTTTTGTATCGCGAAAAGCCATCAGACGCACCATATTAGCGGGCTGACCGGTCCCGGAAATCGCCCACATGAAGAAGAACGAAATCGCCAGACTTAAAGGCAAAAACCCACTGTCACTACCGGGACTGGGCCCCGGCCCGACCACATAGGTGCCCTGCTGGCTGCCTTCTTCTCCGTACGCATACGATTTGAGATCGATATTGGAAACACTGACATCATCGAGAAATTTTTCACTTTCGCGACGTGCCAGGATCCGCTCAATATCATCCAGTGTGGTCAACTGCAGCACTTTGACTTCATTTACGGTAGTCTCACCCTTGGCTATTTCGTTCTCCACAGTAACACGGAATAACAAAGGCGTTTTATTATCGTCGATCGGGGTATCGGTAATCCAGGTTCCCGATTCAATCCGCATCGTTTCCGGCGCGGGTTCTGCGAGCGTTAATGTAATCCCCCCCTTGTCCGGATCCGAGATCCGGGGCGGCGTCATTTTCGCCATCAGTTTCGTGGTATTCTCCAGACCACCGGACTGTGAGATGGCTAAAGGCAGCATGATGATCACGCCAATGACCATCACGATTCCCTGCATCACATCGGTCCAGACAACCGCATGAAATCCGCCGTAAGTAGTATAGAGAATGACGGCAACACCGAAGACCAGCAGACACAGCAGGTATTCAGGGCTTTCCGATTCTGAAATATATGGGATACCGGCGACTGCCTGGGCCAGTCCGTCGGCAGTACTTTCAAAGATGGAAACCCCATCCAGCAGCGTCTGCAAAATCAGGCTGCCTGCTTTGAACTGGGCCACCAGGTTAAATGACATGAAAAACACGATCAGCGAAACCGCCATCAGACCTAATATCGGACTGTGAAAGCGGTCGCGCACCACATCGGGAACCGTGATCGAACCGGAACGGCGTGCTACCTGGTTCAGCCGCTTTCCAATCAGGCCCATCGTACAGATGGGAACCACCATGTAACTGCCGATCCAGAGTGCCAGAATCCAGCCATGCGAATAAATTTTGGAAGGAAATCCGGTAAAACTGCCGCCGGAACTACTGGTAGCGGCAAAGGTCAACGCAAATGCCCAGACCCCCAGGCCACGACTTCCCAGAAAGTACTCGCTGAGAAAGCTTTTGCTTTTAAGCAGGCGATTGGACAACGCGGCGATGACAAAAACCGCTGCCGTATAGATTAAAAATGAGACGAGTGCGGCATTCGTGCTGGACTCAGCAAACAGTGTCGACAGACTCACATTCGTTGTGGATAGAAAACTCAAGACTCATTCCCCCCGGTCGTTGCTTCATCTTCTGCATGCATCTCTGCAATTTCTTCTGCGAGATCTTCACCTTCGTGAGCTACTCCGAGGTCGTCTTCTTTCATATAGAACAGGCAGAACCAGACGGTGAACAGGTCAGCGACCAGCCAGGGGAAAGCAATCCCCCAGAACACCCAGCTGGGAATGCCCATCGTGGTTTCAATGGCTTCCGGATCGAGGCCGGACTGAAACCCGTTAATGTAACAGTAAGGGACGGACCACAATAATGCGACCACCCATAATCCCAGAATGATCCAGGCTTCACGTTTTGAGTTTAAAAAGACAGGGTCAACCTGCATTGACTCTGTGTCGTTCGATGGTGCGGTACTCATGCACGGCCCTCACTTCTAAACGAATTTCTCTAAGTTGAGCGTTAAGCGACCGATTGTACTCTCGATCATGACGAGACACAAAGGACCTCTACCCGAATGCAGAAATTTTATTAGAACTGAATTCACCGTGACACAAACGTGAACAGACTGTTATACTGTCCCGTAGATAAAACCGGTCAGTTTCACCTGTAAAACCAGCCGCGTTTTTCGTGCAACCAGAAATTCTCTTCGGGAGTGAGTTGATATGAATCTGCGTCTGTTATTTCCAGTTATCGCCTCTACCTTGTTACTGATCTGCTGCACGGGCTGTGGTTCTTCTGATGCGCCACAGCAACCGGTCGAAGAGGTCACGGTTGACTTGGGTGGCGGCGGTGTCGACCTGGGAGCCGGGGAACCACTGGAAATGGAAGACAGTACTACCGCTCCTACCGGCGCAAAGAAAAAGCCCGTTCGTCGCTTCGAACCAATTACGCTGGGCAGCAACTCGTCAAAAACAGGATCGAAAAAAGATATTCCCGATGAACAGAAATTTGACAGCGTACTCGAAGCCTTGAAACCGCTACAGATCATGCTAGGTAACTGGGGTGGGATTACCTTTAAAAAAACCGACGGTTTCAGTTCAGTGGAAACACTGGACTGGGTCTGGGACCTGCAGACCAATCCGCAGCAACCGGCGCTCGTCATGCAGGCAGACAAAAGCCGCTACTATGAAAATGCCCGTCTGACTTATCTGACTGACAAACAGATGTACCAGCTGATGATTACCAACAAAGACGGAGACAAGCGGATTTACGAAGGCGACTTCTCGGTTCCTGTTGCCAAAGTCGAGGGTGATGCCGATCCCAACATCCTGCAGACGACCTACAAACTCAGCCTGTCTCTCGTCGACCCGCCGAACGAACGAAAGCATGCCCAGATCACCTTGAATCAGCAAAACAACGATCGCTACCTGTTTGAAATCTATGATCTCCGCGGCGACAGTGTTGCCCGCGTCGATACGATCACC
Source organism: Gimesia maris (assembly GCF_008298035.1). Lineage (NCBI taxonomy): Bacteria > Pseudomonadati > Planctomycetota > Planctomycetia > Planctomycetales > Planctomycetaceae > Gimesia > Gimesia maris. Next base: position 1,041,081 of record NZ_CP042910.1, on the reverse strand, counting down.
ACGCGGCGCAAGGGAACCTCGTTCGCGAAAAGTGATTCCGATTACGGTGACAAAACCTGCGTGATATCAGGCGGCCTGGGAACGTCACAGGTGAATTACCAGGGAAAATCGTTCTGGGTCTGCTGCAGTGGTTGTCGCAAAGCATTTGACGCTGATCCGGAAAAATGGATCGCCAAACACGAAGCCAATAAGAAAAAAGCGATGAACCAGTAGTCCTGCTTTCGCTGCTGCATCTGATGACGCGCATGTCTTCAAAGTCCCCTCTGGATTGGTGCGCCACGTTTCCCGCTTGAATACTGAGCCGTTGCAGAGCTATCACGACTGCGCCGATTTTTGGTTTCCCTGCGCCGATTGAAGCCCGATCTACAAATCTGGACAGGTCACACCTGGCCACAATTGTTAAGATTGCGTTGGTGGTCCGTGAAGATCCCATTGATTTCCCATATCGCCTCTCTGGGTCCATATCAAATAATTTGAATCTCTCTACAGTCCGGTAACGCTCGTTTTTCACAGGACGTCCAGTCCCATTCTCGCCTCCGGATCCCTGCCCTTTTTTTGCTGCTCATCGAAATCAGAAATATTTCAAATTAGCCTGAGAATTTTCTCCAGCCTGCAGGGAAATATCATGCAGACCCGACAGTCCGCAGACACGTTTTCTGAACCCGAATTCTTTTACCACGAAACCTCACATGGATCGTTCTGACATATTTACGACGCCGAATCGCAGCACATTCGATTCGAAATCAGAGAAAGAGACGGACTCTGTACCGCTCCAGAAGACCGTGCAGGACGAACGGTTTATGCGACTGTACGCCAACTCGTATTCGCGAATATTCCGGTTTATTCTCACCCTGATCCCCTGTCGTAACGATGCCGATGAAATCATGCAGGAGACCAGCCTGGTCCTGTGGCGGAAGTTTGATGAATATCAGTCGGAAGGAAACTTTACCCGCTGGGCCTGTGGCATTGCCCGCTTCGAAGTCCTGCGACTGATGGAACGTAAAAAGCGCTTCGCCGCCCTGTTTGATGAACAACTCCTGAATCAGATCGCTTCCACCCGCGCCCGCTGTGAAGAACTGCTCGAAATCAGAAGAGAATTTCTCGCGCAATGTAAACGCCAGTTACCAGAGAAAGATCTCTACCTGCTGCAGCTGATTTACGAATCGGAGCATGGTGCCAAAACCGCTTCCAGCATTATGGATCAGCCTTTGAGCACGATCTATCGACACCTGGATCGCATCCGCAATACGCTGTTTCGCTGCATTGAACGAAAGATGAATGCGGAGGATGCAGAATGAAGTCTCTCCAGCGTAAACAGCGGGCACTCATTAAACTGATTTACGAAGTACAGAATGAAACCGCGAGCAGCGCCCAGCTGAAAGAACTTTCCGAACGACTGCGCGGCGATGTGGAAGCACAGAAGCTGTATGTTTTTCTGATGGACATGCACGCCGAGCTGATTCTCGAAGAAGAGTTCCTCATCCCGGAACAGTGGGACCTGTTTTCCACTCAGGCAGAGCCGGCAGTCACTGCCAGAAAACTGCCTCGCGCACGAAAGTCCCTCTCACATTATCTGCTGCTGACAGTCTGTTATGTGCTTCCCTTTACGGTGCTGGCATATTTCACCTGGTATGCCGTCCAGCCCGTACCACACACGCAGGTGGCAGTCCTCGGAGAAATGGATCATGCGATTTTCACCCAGGGAGCAGAGCAGTTGACGCCAGAGACAGATCTGTTTACCGGTCATACTTATCAACTGCAACAGGGAATCGTCCGGTTGCTGATGAATTCCGGCGTCGAAGTTGTCCTCGAAAGTCCGACGGCGTTTGAACTGCTCCACCAGAACAGTATTCGACTCTACTCAGGATCCCTGGCAGCGGAAGTCAATACTGCGGCGGTCGGCTTCGTCGTGGAAACCCCTTCACAACGTGTGGTTGACCTGGGAACCCGGTTCGGCGTACACGTGGAACAGGATGGTTCTTCAGAAACACACGTCTTTCAGGGCAAAGTGGTCTGCTCCGAAAAACAGAATCAACAGACAAAAGGGAACACCCATTTACTGACAGCCGGCCAGGCGATTCAGTTGAAAGGGGATGGCAGTCCTGCTGTCTCTCTCGAAACCGATGAAAGTCGCTTCTCACGCGCACTGCGTTTTCAGGCACAGATTGAAACCCTGGAAGGAGCGATCGAATACCGACAGGAACTACCTGTCCGACTGGGGGCCGGGGATTGCTGCAGCAGCCAGCACCTCGTTCTGTTTCAGGAACAGAAAAACCTGATTCTGCAGGAAGATGTCACCGTCTGGAAAATCCCTACTGGGGATAAAGCAGCAGACTCGCTGGAACAGAGGCAAACCATCCCTGAAGGTACGAAAGTGAACGTCTTTCTGCTGCATCTGGACGGACCACACAAGGATGCCGCAGGGAAAGATCATCCCAGGGTCGCCGTGAATGGCACGATTCATTTCCGGAACCCGGTTCTGGGAGGGCTCAAAACTGACCCGGATTTATATGACACCGACCAGAGTTTAGGTCGTCCTGATACTGAATACGACAACCAGGAATTCGGTCGCAGCGGACGCGGCATTGACCGTGGTGACAAAACCGAACTCTCTTCTTCCGGAAAACAACTGCACGTGGCCTGGAGCCAGCGTGGCGGAGGAGGAATTGGACGAGATCAGATTCGCATTCTGGTCTCGACGGAAGAGTGAAGAGAGTCCCTTTTAAATATTAACTGAAAATCGTTCCGGCTCCTGTAACCCGGAAAACAACTAACCCTGTATTTATCCCAAGTGAGATGAAAAATGAAACTCCCATCCCGTAATCGATCAAACCGCGGTTTCACATTGATTGAATTACTCGTCGTGATCGCCATCATTGCGATTCTGATTGCCCTGCTCCTGCCTGCGGTCCAGCAGGCACGAGAAGCAGCCCGCCGATCCGAATGCAAAAACAATCTGAAACAGATGGGTCTGGCCATCCACAATTACCACGACACCTACCGCATCCTGCCTCCCGGCTTTAACGTGGACCTGGTCGTCGCAAACACCTCAACCGGAAACGGCGGGCTCGGCTGGAGCGGTTCGATTCTGCCCGGACTGGACCAGGCCAACCTGTATAACACGATCGACTTCAATGCAGACTGGGGTACCGGGGCGAATGAAGACGCCTGTGCGACTTACCTCAGCGTCTATCGCTGTCCCTCTGACACGACCGTCAGTCATCGTAACCACGACGGCATCGATGCCCGCGTCCCCACATCTTATCTCGCCTGTTTTTCAGGTACCCGCAGTTCGGACAGCGAAGCCAATGTGACCGACGCTGACGGCATCTTCTTTCTGAACAGTTCCATCCGCATGCGTGACCTCACCGATGGTTCGTCCAACACAATTGGTGTCGGGGAATGTGTCAATAACTTTGATGAATTCAAAGACCACTTTTACATCGGTTCCACTTCCATCGGCGGCTGGGATGGTGCGCCTCGCGAATATTCCGAATACCTGGCCAGCACCGATGTCGCCATGAACACGACCAACGAAGTCGCATTCGGCAGCATGCATGTCGGCGGCGCCCAGTTTCTGATGATGGATGGTTCGGTCCGCTTCCTCAGCGAAAATATGAACCGTACGATTTATTCGTACCTGGGCAGTCGTGCGGACGGCGAAGTCATCGGCGACTTCTAAACGTTTCAATAAAATCATACTCCCGAGTTCACTGCAGGAGGGCTGGCGACAGTCGACCTGCATGTGATTCTTACTTCCAAAACCCAAAAGGCAAATTACGACAATGAACGTTTCAACATTAATTGACCGAGGAAATACAAACAAATTTCAATCGGGTATGGCATCACTGCTCTTCCTGGTTTTGATATTGCAGATGAGCAGCGGCTGTTCGTCTTCGCAGGATCTGGCAGCCAGTCAACCCGCTGCACAGGTGGAACAGGCAGTCTCTCAGCTCAACGAGAGTGGTGCCGAAATCGTACTTGATGAGGCAGGAGAAGTGGTCGCCGTCAAGTTGCCACAGAAAACCAACCCCGAGATCATTGCCACCCTGGCCGGCTTAAGTAAACTCAAACGAGTGGACGCATCAGAAACGGAGTTACAGGAGACAGCGTTCGACGACTTGAAGTCTGCGAATCCGAATGTAAAAATTGAATTCCCCCTGTAAGATTCATTGTTTCCCTCTGGCCGACTCAGCGATAATATTAAAACACCTCGTTATTCTTAGAAACGAATGTCCCATGAAACTTGCCGTGATTCTGAACACCATGCTTATGACTGCCGCTTCAGTACTCCCCCTGTCTGCAGAGGAACTGCCTCCCGCTGAAGAGGGCACCTTCAGCATCGCCGTCATCCCTGATACGCAACATTACCAGGGCCAGGGAACCAAACGAAAGTCACAGGCCGAAGATCCGACATCAAATCCGGTTTTCGCAGCGATTACCAATTGCATTGTCGATGAACTGGATCGACAGAAGATTGTCTTCGTCAGTCATGTGGGAGATATCGTTGATATTAACAACGACGAACAGTGGAAAGTCGCTCAACAGTGCATGGATAAGCTGCACGGCAAAGTTCCTTATGGAATCAGTGTCGGCAATCATGACATGGTGGGTAAGACCGGAAATTCTTCACTGTTTCAGAAGTACTTTCCCAAATCGCGGTTTACCGAACTTGACTGGTATGGCGGCTGTTTTGAACCTGCCAGTGGAAAACCGGAAGTCTCAGGTAACAATGCCAACAGCTTTCAACTTTTCTCCGCGGAAGGCATGGACTTCATCATTGTGCATCTGGAATGCAATGCCCCCGATAATGTCTTAGCCTGGGCCGATCAGGTGCTGGAACAGCATGCGGATCGCAGAGCGATTATCACGACTCACATGGATCTCGGACCTCTGGAACATCCCAAAGAGCCACGCGACTATTTCGATGCCCCCAAAGGCCGCATGGTCTGGAAAAAATGTCATGGCACAAATGGCAATACTTCGCAGCAGATGTGGGATAAATGTTTCAGCCAGCACAAAAACCTGTTCCTGATCTGCTGTGGCGACCAGAGCCGCACACAGGCATTACATCAGACAGTCAAAGGAAAACACGGCAACACCGTGCACGAACTGCTGTCAGATTACGGTGCAGAAGGATTCCGCCTGATGCGGTTTATCCCCGCTCAAAACAAAATTGAAGTCCGCACCTGGAATCCGGTAAAGAAACAGCTGTGTGAAAAAACGAAAATCGTGCCAGCACGCAACCAGCATCAGTTCACACTTGACTACCAGATGGCGAAATAAATCGGCGTCAATCATGTCCGGCTTTTCATTTCTCTTTCACAGACAAGGGAAATGATCACGCCGGCACAGCGGGCCGCGGGAACGTCGACCCGTATGCCGACGCACGCCAGTTTCAATCTGCTTCAGGTCCGTTCTACCCGCAAAAACACCTCTGCCGCCTGCCTTGCAAATTCCGCTTTTGGCACGGAATCGATAGCTGACATTTCCACATTGACGGCGATCCTCCGGAATCATTCGAGACCGAAACCCTCTCCTGGATTGAATATAAGAGCAGGCTTCCTCTTTCTTCTAAATTCAGATCTCAGCATTCCGCCGTAGAATCTGCTACCAAAATGCTCGGCATATGTATATAATTAAGAACATTTCTCAACGAGTTCTCACTACAGGGTGTTATGCCTAAGCCGCCAGACATAGAGACATTCCTTAATCTTTTGCGGGAGAGCCACCTGCTCTCGGTGGACGAGGTCCGCACGGTCATTGATCGGTATGAACTCGAGAACGCGGCTTCTCCGAAAGAAGCCGCCCAGCGCCTGGTGACCGCGAAAGTTTTGACGCGCTACCAGGGGGAACGTCTGCTGTCAGGTCGTACACGCGGATTTTTTATCGACCGCTATAAAATCCTTGAAGTACTCGGCTTTGGTGGCATGGGCAGCCTGTACCTGGCAGAGGATAAAGAAACGAAAGATCCGGTTGCCTTAAAGGTGCTGAATGAGAAATGCCGCAATGATGCCGGCATGATGACGCGCCTCAAACTGGAAGCGATTGCCGGTGCGCGACTGGAACATCCGCATGTCGTACGTACGATCAGTTATGAAGAAGCGGGGGCCGTCTGTTACATCGCGATGGAATTCGTCAAAGGCATCAGCCTGCTCGAACTGGTCCTGCTCAAACAGAAATCACTGCCGACGCCTCAAGTCTGTGATGTCATTTCCCAGGCGGCCCGCGGGCTGGCAGTCGCTCATCGGGGGGGAATCATTCATCGCGATCTCAAACCCGAAAACCTGATTATCGATTCAGAAGGGTACGTCAAAGTGCTCGACTTCGGTCTGGCGCTGCTCAAGGATCATCCCGAAGCCGAGTTCTCGCTGGCAATGATCTTTGGCCATGGCTGCGTGGGGACACCGGAATATATTGCCCCGGAACAGTCAAAAGATGGTCAGTCAGCCGATGCCCGCACGGACATCTACAGCCTGGGATGCACGATGTATTTCCTGCTGACCGGCAAACTCCCCTTCCCCACCGGGACCGCGGCACAGAAAATCCAGGCGCATCGCGAACAGACGCCGAAATCGATTGCTGAAATCGCTCCTAAAGTTCCCGCTGAAGTTGTCGCCATCGTCGAAAAAATGATGGCCAAGCAACCCGATGATCGCTTTCAGACAATGAAAGAGGTGTCTGCGGCCCTCGAACCGTTCGCGAAACGCACGCCCATCGAATTTCGCTTCAACAAAATCGTCTCACAGCGCGTGCAGCAGGCCAAAGCCCGCAGCGCCATTGCCCAGTCAAGTATTGTCAAACCACAACTTTCCTCGCGTATCGCGACAGCCAGCCACGTCGCGGAAATGGCAAAGAAAAAATCAGATGGCATCGAACGTTTGACGCGAGGAGAATCGGACATTTCCAAGAGCGGCATCCTGCGACATTCGGTTCCAACCGAATCCACAGACGTCATGGCGGAAAAAGCCAGCAGCGCCCTGACCGGTGTCCTGCAGCCCATCGATCTGATTGACCTGGATAACAAACAGCGGTTTCCCATCACAAAAGAACGGGTTGTGCTGGGTCGCAACGCCGGCTGCGATATCCGGCTGGACCGGCCGGGCATCTCAGGCGAACACTGCGCCTTCCATTATGAAAATACCGGCTGGATCGTGACGGACCTCAAAAGCAAAAACGGCACAGAGGTCGAAGGAAAACGCGTTCAGGAACAGATCCTCTTCCCCGGCAACACGCTCTCCCTGGCAGCGACGTACCACTTTCGCGTCGCGTCCCCCAATCAGTACGTCAAGAAGTCAAAAAGCAAACCCATGCTCATCGCCGCCTCCGTCCTGGCCGGCATCTGCCTGATCGCCGGCATCGGTTACTGGCTGCTGTCGTAGTAAATTTATGAGAAATGGGTGAGCCCGAATAAAATTCGGGCCGAGCGCAGCGAGCAGGAGGTCGCAGCTCACTCTCGCGAATGCTTTAGATAAATCCGAGTCAGAAATTTCATTCAAATCAGGTCAAGCCTGTCTTTATTTCTGATCGCGTTTTTCCAGCGTGCCTTCAATATGTTTCGCGACCTGCTGCCCCAGCATGTTGTAGCCTTTACCGTTGAAATGCACGTCTTTGGGATTTTGTGTCTCTGACAGATGCGGCAGGATGAAGGCATACAGGTCATCGATTTCCACGCCATTGTCTTTCATCACTTTAGCGGCAATCGCGTTCTTTTCTTCCAGCTTCGTTTTCATTTCCGGTCCCTCTTTCCAGTCAGCGGGGATCGGTGTGCTGCTGGCCCAGACGACGGTCGCGCCCGTTTTCTTCAGACGTTTTACAATTTCGTCCAGCCGCTGTTCATATTCGGCAGCCGGGGTGCGACGGTCGTGAATGCCGAAGTTGAAGTGAATCACATCCCACTTGCCGTCCCCCAGCCAGACATCCAGTTTCTTCAGACCGGTCGCCGTGGGACCACAGTTGGCCGGCGCGCGATGCACGTTGGCTTTGCCTTTCAATGCTTTGCGGGCGGCTTGTGTGTAGCCTCGCGAAACGGAATCCCCAATCAACAGTACGCGCGGCAGGTTCGGATCGTCGGCGACATAATCCCAGGCAGTGACGACGCCTTGCACCTTCTGTTTTTTATAGATGGGGAGATAGAAGCCACCCAGGTTTTCTTCCAGGACGGTTTCCCACGCCTGTTGTTCGGGGGAAAGTGTTGCTTTCCATTCTGCAAACTTTTTATTGATGGCCGCTGCCTGCTCGGCTTTTTTCGCAGCCGCTTCCGCAGCGTTGGTCGGTTCGGTTTTCTTGTCATTCGCAGCCAGGGGAGTTACGATGAAAACTGTCATCAGACAGACGAAATAACAGCAGCGTGTGAAAAGAACAGGTCGGCGCATTTGAGGTTTCCCGGAATCTGGTATCATTTTCTGGTAAGAACGTTCAGAATTCAGGATACCGCAGGTCCCCGCCGGAGACAATCGCAGGCCGCAGATTCTTTACCGATGACGATTCCACCCGTAAATCTCAACGACAGATAACAGATAAAGGACACAGCCGTGCCAGACAATTTTCGCTCGCAACTCAAACAAGGCAAACTGCTGATCTCCCCGTTGGTCAGCCTCTCCAACCCGGAGGTCGCCGAGATCTTCTCCGAAGTGGGATACGACTGGCTGTTCCTTGATGCGGAACACAGCACTTTATCCACAGCAGATCTGCAGGCAATTATCGGTCGCGTCGGGAATCGGCTGCCCAGTCTGGTGAGACTGCAGGCCCCTGAAGAGGTCTCGGTCAAGAAAGCGCTCGACATCGGAGCCGCCGGGATTATCGCACCGCAGGTGAATTCCGCAGAACAGGCGGCGAACATCGTGTCCTGGTCCCGCTATTCTCCCGAGGGAACCCGCGGCGTCGGTCTGGGCCGCGCCCACGGATACGGATTTGCGTTTGACGATTACCTGGCGAGAGCGAATGCAGAGACCACAGTCGTCGTTCAGGCCGAACACATTGACGCGGTCAATGCGATCGAAGACATCGCTCAAGTCCCCGGCGTCGATGCCGTTTTGATCGGCCCGTATGATCTCTCTGCCAGCCTGAAACGCATCGGCGAAATCGATCACCCCGAAGTCACCGGCGCAATCGACCATGTCACGGAAGTCTGCAAGAAAAACAACATTCCGCTTGGCATTTTCGGCGTGACCGTCGACGCCGTCAAACCCTACATCGAAAAAGGCTTCACCCTGATCACCGTCGGCGTCGACACCGTGATGCTGGGCCACGCCGCCCGCAAAATGCTGGGACAGTTAAAGTAAAATAGAACGTCCTCTTAATAATTTTCAGGAATGAATCAGATGCTTTCAAAATGTGCAGATTTATCCTTTTGTCGCTAAATATTCTTACCTTTCTCTAGTTCAGAGGTAACAATTCAAATGGAGGTAAAGATGAATCTGACTCAGGCACAATCTGAAGCCGTTTCCCGCGGTGAAATAGTTTCCATCAAAGTCGGCGAACTGGACTGCATCCTGATCCGCGAAGATCTGTTCGAGAAACTTCAGAAGATTCGCGACACAGAGGAATCCTATTCGGCAGTAATCGAAGCGCTGGATGATGAAAACCCTGATCAGTATCTAGAATATCTCAATGAGAAGTAATCTCGTTATAATCGGGTCTTCGCCGTCCCTCTGTGATTAACTGCTCCAATATTTATACCATCCGCCAACAGCATATCGCCAAAGTGATTGGATCTCTTTCCGCTACAACCATGGAGCAAATTGACCATTGTCTGAGAACTGCTTTAGAGTTGTAGAGCACAGACTTCTTCAGTAAAGCAGCAGGAATTTAATGAAGCTCTTTTTTTCGTTGATCCTTCCGCAGGAAGACGAACAGATATTGAAGGTGATCCTCAACGCGATAAAGCAGCCCTGAAAGTGTGGTACCTGGGAAAGTGATGGATTCACGTTCCCGTCCGGGGTTCCGGAAACCGCGAACTGCTGACGCTGTTAAAGTGAGACTGGCGTGCTATGATCAAGAGAACTTTATCAGAATCTGCTTTTGTTCGTTTTGAATCGAAGGTTACATCATGAATCACTTGAGACAGGTACGAGACCTGGTGAATGGTTTGGCGCTGATCGGATTGCTGCTGGTATCAATTGGATGTGAAAAAGGGCCCGATCGGCCCGTAAAAATTCCAAAGACGATCAACAATGGCCGCATCAGCGGTACTTCTGAGGTGAAAATAGACCTCTCCGATGACTCCCTGCATCTCTTCCCGACTGATACCAAGGTTACCTGGCTGAATATTTCTGATAACTCTCTTTCTGAATTATCGCCTGAAATTGGAAATCTCAAGAATCTGACCTGGTTGAATGTCTCTGACAACAGTATTCGCTATTTACCAGATGAAATCGGAAATCTCAGTCAATTGAAAGAACTGGATCTGTCGGAAAACAAACTCATGCGGCTGGATCCGGAATTTGGTCAGCTATCGAGTCTGGAAAGGCTGAACCTTTCCAGCAACTGGCTCAAAACGCTGCCTCCTGAATTTGGGATGCTGGAAAACCTGCGCGATCTCAATCTCGATTCCAATTCCATAGCCTCACTGCCTCCGGTATTCGAAAAACTCCATCAGTTAAACAGCCTCTCTATGAATGGTAATGAGATGGTTACGGTGACGGATTCCATTGGAGGCCTCAAAAAACTGCGGTATCTGTATGCCCTCAAAAACAGGATCAAAGAACTTCCGCCTCAGATCGGAAATCTGGAAAACTTAGAGACGCTCGATCTCAGAGAAAATCAGATCGAATTCCTGCCTTCTGAAATTGGAAATCTCAGGAATCTGAAGAGACTGGATTTATTTAAGAATCATCTCACTTCTCTGCCACCTGAAATCGGAAAGCTGAAAAACCTGAAGGATCTGGACCTGATGCATAACGATCTCACCTCGCTGCCAAAAGAGTTTGGGGACCTCACGGGTTTAGAGAAACTGTCGCTGCAAAACAATAATCTGACATCCATTCCCGCCTCAATCATTCGGCTTAAAAAGATCCCTGAACTTTATCTCCAAAGCAATCAACTTAGTTCACTCCCACCGGAGTTTGGCAATCACCTGTCTCTGGGAGGGCTTTTTCTGGATCAAAATCAATTTACTTCGATCCCGCCGGAAATCTGGAAACTCCAGAATCTGGAGAGGCTCTCTTTCGCTGATAACCAGATCACTGAGCTGCCTGCCGAAATCGGACGTCTCAAGAAATTGAGGTCTTTAGACCTGATTGGAAATCCGATCAAACAGCTACCACCGGAAATCAGTCAACTGACCAGTCTGAGCTCATTTTCGTTTGATGATCCGACTCTCTCTGACCTGAATCATCTGAAGCCACTTAAGAATCTGGAATACCTGAGTTTTGGTTTTCATGGAACGCTGAAAGTAGACTCCAACGAAATCAAAAAAATGTTTACAAACTGTAAAGTCAGATTCAACAAATATGAAAAATAAAACTCGTTAACGTGACCAGCGAAAGCTTTACGCCGATTCTGTATCGGGTTCCAGAAACCGCAGATGATGGGCGGCGTGGGTCGTATAAACCTTTTCCAGGGTTTCGGGATCGAGGCGGCCGAAACCGGGATGGGGGGCATAGGGTCCTGGATGAGCTTTGTAGCGGGTCACGCTTGCTGCGGATTTTTCCGCCTCAATGGCGTCATCCAGATCACCGGACGGGACAAAGATCGGAGACGTGGGAATGCCCTCGCCCAACCGATATACGCCAGTTCCAAGGAATTTCTGGACGATGTTTTTCGACTGAATGGTGATGAAGTATAGTCATAGTGATTCCCTCTCTCAACTTCGTCGCTTTCTGATTTACCAGTCAAACATCTCCTCTCCGCCAATCCGGACATGACTGGCATTGAGTTGAAAAGCGACTCCTGCAGATATCTGGCTGTTAAACAGGTCAATGCGTTCCAGATTGGAATAACGATTGAGCATTAAGAGATCGTCATCCTTTGAAACTGAGCTCAACCCCGTTATACGGAACTCTTTCAGTTGAGGGGGCTGCTTCGAAATATAATCCAGACAGTCCGCATCCAGATCACAGAATTCAAACGTGATCTGCCTTAAGGACCGGGGAAGAAATTGTACGGGGATACGCGACTTATCACGCAGAAATTGGAAATCACTCAGCTCAATTTTTTGCAGTTGAGACAATGGAGGCACGGTTAAAATTTTCCAGGGATCAACCGGATGTTGCTCTGTATCTTGACTGGCTCTGAGCGAGAGGCTGAGCAGCTCAGGCGGAAGCAGTCGATTGAGCATCTCCGGTGCCGGTCCGGGGTATGTCAGCAGTGAAAGGTGCTGCAATCTCGGGTTGGCTTTTATACGAGGCAACTCCTCTTTGCTTTTCTTGAGATCGACTCCGTTCACTGTCAATGACCGCAGGGTAGGGAGCGCCGCCAGACGCACAATCATCGCGGGTTCTATCGTACCAGATACACTATTCACCAGTTTTAACTCTGACATGGTTTTCAGCTGGTCCAACTGCTGCAATTCCGGCTCTCCCACACGCAGAACTGAGCCACCCATCGAGCAGAAAAAACGTTCCAGATAACGCTCTGAATTTATGCTCCCGAGGGTAACGCGCATATCACAGTTTAGATTCGCGAACATTTTCAGTTCGGCCAGGGAGACCATTTCCAGATCAATCTGTTTCAGTTTTGAGTCCACAGGGGGTAACGGCTGAGAGATCCTCAGATCCTCGTTCGAGCATCCCAGCACCACCACTTTTTCCAGGGACGGATGTTGCAGCAGAGCTTCGAACGAAGACGTTTCCAACTGACATTCCCGGATCGTGAGTCGTTTGAGTTGCGGCAGATGCAGCAAGCCTGCCGGATCGAAATGCACATTGCACAGCGACACTTCCTGCAGTCGATTGAGTCTGTTGAGTCGGGAAAAGTCAATTCGCGCCGGTTCGACACGAGACTGACCGGGGAAGGTAAATAACGTTGGCCCGAAAAAGGTGAATGATTCCAGACTGAGCTGCCGATTGATCTCTTCCAGATCGTCAGCAGTGAACGGGCGACTGTCCCGCGTTAACTGTAAACGCAAGTGCTTCAATTGCAGTCCGTCCAATACCGGGAACAGCTGTGATTGTAGATTCACTGCCATATCGAGCTGCAGAATGGGGCTGACCGGTGTCACGGGAAGAGAATTGCCGTCCTCAGTCAGCTGCAGAATTTCCACCGTCAACTTTTTTAAGTGAGGCAAAGTCAGGAGCCGCCGATATTCAGCGAATGCTATTGCTCCCTGATCGCTAGCTGACGATGCCTCAAACCGAATGCAGAGTTCATTCAGTTGTGTGAACTGGCTTGAAATCGCTTCAGACCCCAGAGCGTCAAAGGCCTGTGTGGTCAGCCGCAGGGACTCCAGTTCACGCAGTGCCAGCAGTTTTTCCGAAACACTTTCCTCCTTGATTCTCGCGAGATTGACGCCAATCACCCGACCATCGCGTAATTCGAAACCACTGCTGATGATCCCCCCCGTGTCTGACAGGCACCAGTCCATCTCAACCGGTGCCGGCCTCTGCTCGGAGCAGTTTGTGCTGAGGAACAGCAAGTTCGCCAGTATGATTAAGTTGTATCCGAAGCGTGGTCGTCGCATCTGCACCATAACAGGGCTTTCTACTACTCGGACCATCTGAAGCGTTGCTATCTCTCATGCAAAGATTCTGGATGCTGTTTTAATTTGAGCCACATCCATTGGGAAGCTGGTTCCTCTCCCCACAACACCAGCTTACACGAACGCCTGAATCGATTTCACCCAGAAAATTATTCTTTGCCTCCAGAATCCAGGAATATGAGGCACTGAGTGTAAGATGAGGCTATTCGATTGTCTTGAGAAATAGAACAATCGTTCTTGACTGTGTAGATCTTGCTGTTTCTGAAAAGGATCTTTCAGTAGAGCCTATTCTTCCATATGGAAAATAAGCACCGCCCCGTCTTCTCCTCCGCCGACTGCAAGTTGTTTTCCGTCTGCTGACCAGTCAAAAGTTTGAACCGCACTCAACTTGAAATCCCGCTTTTTGTTTAAATCAAACAAGTAGAAGGAGTTCTCATGACCTGCAATGAAAGCGCAAAGTGGTTGTCTACCTGGTGCAAAATGTATATCTCGAGGAGTATCTTCATATTTAAGGTTTTTTACTCGAACGGTTTGCATATTTTTACGATTCCAGATTTGGATAATCCCACTCAGAGAACCAGCAGCAATATAGGAACTATCTGGAGAAATACAAACTGTATTCAACTGACTGAAAATATTGGAAATTCGCTGGTCTTCAAAATTAATTTTCGTAATTGGAAGTGTTTTGATTTTTTCCAATGGGTCAAGTTGAAAGACATCAACTACTCCCGAGATGCTGTTCTTTACTTCGCCAGATTTATCATATTTAAATTCTCCCGAAACACCGCTAACCACGGCGTATTTTTCATCCGCAGATAGATCTAGTGCCCCCCGATAAACCATAGTTATATTATTATAGAGTTCCTGTCTCCCTTTACTGGTTTTTCTAAGAACTTGTGTTTTCTGAGAACCCGGATTCAAATACCCTTTAAATAATGTGGCATCCCAGTCAGTCACCAGAAATTGCCCATTTTGATAATATGCAACACACATGATGTATCTGGGAGCATCCAGTTTTAATACTTTTTCTGTCTCAATATTGATTTCTTCTAAAAACGAAGGAACTGAACCTGACGCCTGCACTTCATCGGTAACATCGATCAGCGCAGATTGTACACGCAGGAGAGACTTGCCATCTGGAGACAACCTCAGATCTTGAGTTGAACGGTAACGATAGGGAATCGTTCCCTGTAACTCTTTCGATTTTGAAAAGATTGTAGTCTGTTTCATTGAACGCGGATCTATCACAAACGCACCAACTTTATGAGACCAGATGAGTAACTTCGATCCTTCGGCGTCCCATTCCAGACAAGGCAGATCCCCCATTCCATCTGACAACTGGACTTTTCCAATAAGTTTTTTCTGGTCTATCTGCCAGATTGCCAGTAATCCTTCACTGTCTACAGCTGCCAGTTCGTTGCCGGATTTTGAAAAGCAGACAGCAATAACGTCGTTCAATCCCCCGTGCAAGAGAGTCTGCGGGGCTAACTCCTGTGAGGTCTGGCCGTAACTGACATGAATCAAGTTACATAGGAAACTGCCCATCAATACACAAACAGCTACGGGCAGCGAAGAAGGACACCGATCCATGCCTTAAGCCTTTCCTGGCTCATCAGTTCATGCTTCAAAAGAATATTCTCTAGTCACTACATTTAGAGTTCAGACGTAATCGTGTACAGAGCACCTACAGTTTGTAGCGCAGACCAGCGAATCTGTCAAGAACCTTTTGATTCAGAGACTTCGAAACGAGGTTCCAGAAACCGCAGGTGATGGGCGGCGTGGGTGGTATAAACCTTTTCCAGGGTTTCGGGATCGAGGCAGCCGAAACCGGGATGCGGGGCATAGGGTCCCGGATGGGCTTTATAGCGGGTCACGCTTGCTGCGAATTTTTCCGCCTCAATGGCGTCATCCAGATCACCAGACGGGACAAAGATCGGAGACGTGGGAATGCCTTGCGGGGAATCGCCTTTCAGCAGACGGGGTAATAGAATGCGGCGCATCAATGGTCGCAGCGGTGCAAACAGGGAGAGCCAGAGTGGATAGCCGTCGACACCCGGATCCTGCACCAGGGTCAGATGCCTGCAGACCTGGGCCAGATTCCACTTGCCCCGCTGCGTGTAACCGGTCTGCAACAGCGACTCAACTTCGGCGACGGCGTCTTCCAGGTGGTGAAACTGCAGCTCCCGCAGGTCGTTGATCATCTGAGTTCTCTCTGTTGTTTCGCGTGATGTTTCTATATCGAATTTTGCTGCCGACAGACGTCGTGGCTACGTTCTGTTTGTGAGTTGTAGTATACTTTTTCGAACAGGGAATACAGAAGTCATTGCATTAGATTCTTTGATTTTTTTACCACGTAAAACATGAAAACACACGAACATGCTCGCTTCGCAGGCGTGTGCGATTCTTCTTCTCTCCGGATTCTGAAAACCATGATCACCACCCGCGATGCTACCCTGGACGATCTGCCTGCGATTGTGGATATTTATAATGAGTCGATCCCCGCCGGTACCGCGACGGCGGATACGAAGCCAATTACGGTTGAGAGTCGGCTGCAGTGGTTCGCGCAGTTCTCCCCGGAGAAACGACCGATCTGGGTCGCGGAAGATGAGGCGCGCCAGATCGTGGGCTGCATCTATGTGACTTCGTTTTATGCCGGTCGGCCCGCGTATGACAAGACCGCGGAAGTCAGTCTGTACCTGTCGAACTCTCATCAGAAGCAGGGACTGGGAACGTTTCTGCTGCAGAAGATGATTGACGCCTGCCCGGCGCTCGGAATCACCACTCTGGTGGGCATGCACTTTGATCACAACGAAGGGACGCGGCATCTGAATGAAAAGTTCGGATTTGAAGTCTGCGGGCATCTGCCGGAAATCGCTGAAGTGCAGGGACAGAAACGGGGGCTGCTGATTTCGCTGTTGCGGATCCCGGCAGCAGAGTGATGCGGAATGTTCATCTCAGGTCGTCTATGGATTTCTGATAAAATCCCAATGGGAAGATTGCAACTATTCGCAGTCGTAAGGCGACCACTCCCGATGAACGTGCATGAAATGAGATATCGCCGCTGCTGGACTTCGCTGATGCAACCCGTCTTTTGTATATTTTAAACATGCCAGACTGACAAGTGCGAAACAGTGCGTGACTGGACGAAAAACTGGTTTTCCGATGCGTGAATGCGTCCCGTAAGTGTCTGACAGCGTATCGAACATGAGTGTATACAGGGAACTGTTTTTAACAAAATGGTCTGAAACAGGGAGGTTTTATGCTGATCAGATGCCTGGTTATGAAACATGTTTACTGTCGAAAATCTGTGCTACGCGCGCGACGCATAACCACGGAGTTTCGACAACGGCGCGCGTGGGTCAAGTCGAATCTGATCGCTGAACAGGCGGCAGCAGTGCTCAGTTGACTGGTTTCTCTTTCCAGAGCTTCCAGTAGTTTTTGATGCGATGGGCGAACGCTTTGGGTTTTTCTGCGAAGATACGATCCGCCAGTTTGAGTCCTGCTGACTGCAGGTCGTGTCTCTGCTGTCGAATGAGCGTCAGTAGTTGCTCAACATCGGCTGAAGTACCGAAGGTCTCGGGTTCTCCGGTGAAGACCTGTGTCATAACCGCCAGGTCGTGGTCGTCGCCGAGATAATCGTTGAGTTCATCGAGTTCCGCCTGGCGCGCGGAAAGAATCGTCGGCCAGACTGCGTTGAGCAGTCGGATATGATACAGGTGGTATTTGCTGCGTTTGCGGCATTCGTGAAACAGCTCATCGCTCGGACTCTGATGCAGCTGTGTCAATGCCTCTACGCCGCGTTGATAGTTCAGTTTCAGGCCCGCTTTGAGTACTTTGGTAGAGGCGCCTTTGATCTTCCAGTTTTCGACCAGTTGCTTTGCCTGCTGCAGCTCTGAAGAAAGCTGTTTCAGTTCCTGGTCGAGGTCGACCCATTCGTCGACGACTTTCTGTTTACGCGTTTGCAGGCGATTCTCGAACTCTGCAAACAACGCGGAATAAGCGGGGTCAGGATAACGCTCCTGCAGAGACTGCAGCGATTCCAGCAGAGATTCTGCATCGCGAATCCGCGAGAGTCGGCGGCCGGCATCGCGATACCAGACATTGACAGTGGTGTATTCATCCCCCAGACCACTACGGACGAGACGAACCAGGCCGCGCAGTTTCTTGAAGCGTTTGCGAACTTCATGGATGGCGTAATGGCGGTTCTGCTCCGGGTCCTGCAGAATCTGAATCGCCTGGCTCAACTGCTCGCCGGCAATCCGACGGACGCCTGATGCCAGCGATTCCTGTTGCTTGAACTGATAACCCATCTCTTAAATCCATATCTGAACTGGTAAGGCAGGACTGAAGTTATTTCCGCCGTCGAGGGAAACATCTGTTTGATAAAGGGGAACAGAATGTATTTTCAATTTATCATAATCGATCTGCAAATTTAACCGATATGCCCCTGTCAAGATGTCACTCTGAAGAATCAGAATCCATGATTCTCTTCTCGGACGCTGATTCAATCCAGTGCATCACGATGACGATCAGGATGCCGGAAATTGTAAAACCGCTGATCACAGGAATTACCGTGCCGTTATAACTCAGACCGATCAGAATGCCACAGGGAACAGAGATCAACGTGGAGAGGGCCCCCATGACGGCCGCTCCCACACCGGCGATATGTCCCAGCGGCTCCATCGCCATCGCATTCAGATTTCCATACATGATACCGAAACAGAAGAGGGTCACCATCATATAAGCCATCAAAGTCCATAGCGGAGGCTGACCGCCGACGGAGAGCACGTACAGAAAAAACAGGAGCGAAAGAACGGTGGAAATCCGCTTCGACCAGCGGGACAGACTCTGCATGCCAAACCGCATGACCAGCCTGCCATTGGCAAAGGAAGCACTGCCGATACAGAGTGCCAGGACAGCAAAGTAGAGCGGAAACAGCGTTCCCAGCTGATATTGTTTCTGAAAGATCTGCTGCGCCGAACTTAAGTATCCCAGAAACGCGCTGGAGATAAGCCCGAGTGAAATCGTATAGCCGATGGAAACCCGATGCGAACAGACTTCCCGGATTGCGTTTTTGATTCGAGTCAACGAAAAGGGAATGCGGCGTTCCACCGGCAGAGTTTCCGGCAACCGGGTTGCCAGCCAGACCAGGGTAATAATCCCGCAGGCTAACAGTGCTGCAAAGATGGCTCGCCAGTGCGCCACCATGAGAATCCCCTGTCCCAGCGTCGGTGCAATCGCGGGGACAAAAATAAATATCGTCATGACAAATGACATCACGCGTGCCATCTGGGGGCCTTCGTATTGATCACGGACGATGGCCACAATCACACACCGGGGGGCAGCCAGGCCCAGTCCCTGGAGAAAGCGTCCGGCCAGCATGACTTTCAGATCGGTGGAAAACAGGCAGAGCAGCCCCCCTGCGAGGAAGAGAGCAAAACCGAGATACAGGGAGGGTTTTCGCCCCGTGGTATCAGAAAGAGGACCGTAAATACCCTGTCCGAAGGCAAGTCCCAGAAACAGGAATGAAACGATTAATTGACTGTCATTCGCTTGAGAGGCTCCCAGTTCCTTACCGATTTCGGTTAAGGCCGGCAGCATGGCATCGATCGACAGCGCCACCAATGACTGCATCAATGCCATCAGAGCGACGAATTCGCGAAAACCAATCGTCACAGGTTTCTGTTGTAATTCGGGAGTCAGCAATGTACGAAAACGATCTCAGCAATAGTGATGTTAGACTGTGCCCAGTTTTACTGTCGCGTCTCCAGGGCCATTTGGCCCGAGTATCATAGATCGAGAGACGCCCTGGTTAAATACGACGCGTTCTAGAAGCGGGAGCATCAGGAGAATCATAGCGTGTCCCCTGTCGGTCGGAAACCGCGGTCCTGTTCCGTTCTGAAAATGTTCCTCTTGCCGAATTGCAGGGGAAGATTTATCTTTCGCTTTCCAAAACCTTTTTATTCAACCATTCACATAATGAGAAATACCATGGATAGTGCAGAAGGCTGGCGTTCGATTCTGGAAAACTGGCCGGCTGCGATCCCCAAAAAGGGGATTGTCGTCACCACTTACCAGGAATCAATTCCCTTTCAGAATTTCCTGATGTCGAGTTCGGTCGTGATGTTCGAACGGGACAAACCCGACTCTCTCGGGGCACGAAAAGTAATGCTTTCCTATAGTGCGATCTGTGCCATCAAACTGACTGATCCGGTAGAACTCGCCCGTTACCAGGTGATGGGATTCCAGCCGTCAACGTAGGGCTTGTCAGACTTGAAATGAAATGCTTGCAGCGATGGTCCGCACGTTCGCTGGCGTGCTCGTTTACAGACTGCGCTCCCGAACGATTACGTCACCGCCATCCAGCGCGAGAGCAGAATCGTGGGCAGCAGGAGCGCCGCGGTGAGGATGGCATACTGCGGATTGGCGGTCCAGACGAATACCAGAATCGCGTTCAGCATCACATAAGACATGAGCATGGTTTTGACGGCGATCTGAACGTTCTGCGGTACCGGATTAAGGATTGCCTGCACCAGGCGGCGATTGATGGTCAGCGCGACGACCCCCAGAGCCGCCAGAACCATCGACAGATTCGTTTCGCGCGGCCAGGGATAAGTGGCCAGCATCCAGGCGAGCGCCCCCAGACCGGAATTGATAACCAGCAGACCGCCAATTAAATGACCGCGATGACTGTCCTTCGCCTCCATGCGGGCGAACCAGGTCAGCCCCACAATAAACAGACCAAGTGCAGCAGCGATGCGTAACTGTGGTTTCACCCAGAGATTGATTTCGCGGGCGACGGCGCTTGCTCCCAGCATGACATTCAGAAAACGACAGATGCCCATCATCAGCGGAGCGAGAAACGTATTTTTCAACAGCATATCATAGCCGAGGATCGCGACGACCAGCAAGCTGGCGACGATCAGACTTTGCGTGCCAACGGTCTGGGCAGCTCCCACGCCGGCAAGCATCAGCAGGCCTCCCAGCGTCGCTGCTTTCTGAGTCGAGATGCGCCCACTGGGGATGGGACGTGAAGGTCGTTCTGCTGCATCAACCTTACGGTCGAATACATCGTTGAACACCATCCCCGAGAGATACAGGCTGGCCGAGGCGATCAGCAGTAACGCAAACGAGATGGGGGGCGAAAACGAACCATGCGTCAGCAAAAAGCCGAGAATGATATCCGACATCGCTGTAAACACAGCGGGCAGACGCATCAACTGAAAGTAGGCAAGCAGGGTTTTCATACGACCTACGATTCTTCCGCAACCGTGTCGGCCCATTGTTCCAGCTGCTGATACTGGCGTTCAAACTCGGGGGTCGTTGCCTGCATCGGGCTTTTGTAAAACGAGCTTAAATGGGTCATGACACCCGACTTGTTTCCGCGACGCCATTCGCGTTCGGTAAAGCGAACCATATCAAGCATCAAAGGAGCCGCCAGAATGGAGTCGGTCCCCTGCCAGGTAAACTGCAGGGCCATTTTGGTATCGAGGAAGCCTTTGAAATGGATGTGATCCCAGGCGGTTTTCCAGTCGCCCATGGATTCAATGTATTCGATCGAAACCAGTGTCTGTGGTTTGTAACCCAGAATTTCGGTCAGCAGGTGATCTTTGGAGACAACCTTGTTGGATTTGTTGATCGGATCATCCAGCACTTTGCCGTCCAGGTTCCCGAAGATGTTATGTCCGACCCAGCTCATGACATTCAGATTGCGATGCGCGAACATGGGAGCGAGCACACTTTTCATCAGCGTCTCACCCGTTTTGCCGTCGCGGCCGGCATGCAGCACCTGTTTTTCTTCTGCCAGTTCAATCAGCGCCGGCAGATCGGTGCCTGCGGATGGGGTGAAGTTCAGATGCGAACAGCCTGCGTTCATGGCGGCAATCGCGTATAAGGCACTGGCGGGAACCGGAGATGTCACTGCTGTCGCGAGTGACTCTTTCAGTTCTGCGAGGGTCAGTGATTTGGCAGATTCATCAACGGGAGGTTCGGTAGAAGCCAGATTGACCACAACAACGTGGGCCAGATCATGCTGCTTCTGGAATTCGCTGATATCATTGGAAAGTCGTTTCAGAGTTTCCTGCAGAGATTCGGTATCGAACTTTCTGACGGCATCCCCGGCCAGAGAGCGAATTGTATCGCCGACATGAATCAATGTACCCGGCTTGACGTTCTGATCGTAAGCTTTGAGGTCTTCTTCAACGGCCTGCAACAGTGCGGGATGAAAGACGCCGGAATTTTCACTGAAATACCGGGCGGCTTCAACAAATGAGGTGTCGCGGATTTCGTGGCCGCCGACGACAAACTGGTCCCAGCTTTTGAGATTCAGTTTTTCGAAATAGGGATTTTCTGAAACAAGACCACTGGTCCCGGTCAGTCCCTGTTTGAGTGCTGATAGTCCGACTGCGGCGGTCGTCGAGACTCCGCCCCATGCGCCGATGATCCAAATCCCGATACGTTGTTGCGTCATGATGTTGCCTGAAACTGATATTTCTGAATTCAATTGAAACGGGTGATTTTCGAAGGTGGGAGCAGGACAGATCGAAGCCTGCCTGACCTGTCGTTGTACAGACTCCCCTGCTGTTTTCTGTTGAGTATTATTTCCAGAACCGGTTTTCAGGAAGATCGCCGGTCAGGAAACATAATAAAATATGTTTATGATTATAGGTCTCTGGTGGCAGTTCACAATCAAAGAAATGATGATTGCGGAGAAGAATTTCCGCCTCTCCGTGATAAAGTCATAAAATCAAGTGTTTGCGAGGGTCTGGTCGATCCAATCCATCAAAGCTGCTTTAAAGTCTTCAATCGTGGAGAAGGCTGCTTCTTTGGTTTGATCCAGCAGGCCGGGATCTGTGACTTCGGCCTGTGCGAAATAATAAAATTTAATTTTGGGCTCGGTCCCTGAAGGTCGTACCCCCAACTGCACCGTCAGCGGCGATCCCTCGGCCCGGGCTTCCAACATCAGAACATTTCCCTTCGGTTTCGAAAAGGTCTCAGTCACCGTATTTTCGGGTAATGACCGGATTTCCAGATCCTGATAGTCCCTGACTAATGTAAATTTGAGTTTTCCCATTTTCTCGGGAGGCGTATTGCGAAAGGCTTTCATCAGTTGTTTGATCTGCTCATTTCCCGAGGAACCTTTGCAGGTTTTGGAGACCTGACCTTCCAGATGAAACCCGTGTTCACGATAAAGCTCATCCAGGCGATCCAGCAGCGTTTTGCCTTCCGCTTTGAGTTCGGCTGCCAGTTCACAGGCCCAGAGGGCAGCAATCGCCGCGTCTTTGTCGCGACAGTATTCGCCTGCCAGGTAACCCAATGATTCTTCGGTTCCGAACACAAATTTGTCCGGTCCTTCCTCGTCCATGGTCTCTGCGATGTATTTGAAACCGACGAGCAGGTTATTGATGATCCGCACATTGGCTTTACGGGCGATGGCGGCGATCAACGGAGTGGTGACAATCGTCTCGACCACAAAGTGCTGTGGCGAAAGCGTGCCGGCTGCCTGGCGTTTGCGGAGCACATAATCGGCGAGCAAGGCACCAACCTGGTTCCCTGTCAGATGAATAAATTCACCCGCACCATTTTTGACACAGACGCCCATGCGGTCGGCATCGGGATCGCTGGCGAGGATGATTTCGCCGCCGGTCTGTTTTGCCTGTTCAATCGCGGGTTGATAGACTTCCGTCCGTTCGGGGTTCGGAAGCTGGTCGGGAACATTCGGAAAATTTCCGTCCTGTGCACACTGGGGTTCATATCGCTGAATTCCGGTGAAACCTGCCTGCTGCAGCACCTGATACACGGACGCTTCTCCCACGCCATGCAGGGGTGTGAAGTACCCCGTGAGATCGCGATTGTCTGAATGACTGTGACTCACAACCGAGCTGCGATATTTAGAGGCGATGTCTTCATCAATCAACTGGATCAGGCCCTGCTCGACCGCCTGATCAAAATCGAGCAGCGGGATCTCGGTCGCCTGGTAGACTTCGTCAATAATGCCCTGATCGTGTGGCGGCAGAACCTGCCCCCCGGTCGACCAGTAGGCTTTGAAACCGTTATCGGAGGGAGGATTATGTGACGCGGTGATCATCGCACCGACGTCGCAACCACACTCGCGGACGGCGAAAGAGAGTTCCGGTGTGGAGCGGGAGGTTTTAAAGAAATAGACGGTCAAGCCGTGCCCTGCGAGCACACTGGCTGCAATGCGGGCAAAATGAGAGGAGTTGATTCGCGAATCATGGGCAATCGCCGCTTTCCCTGTTTCTTTGCCGGAAAACTTTTTACTGTAGGCAGCCAGTCCATGCGCGGATTCTGCAATCGTGCGCTCGTTGATGGTCGCGGAACCGAGTTCACTCATCAGTCCGCGTCGACCGCCGGTCCCGAAAGGAATGACTTCCCAGAAACAGGTATCGAGCTGCTGAAAGTCTTTATCCTCGATCAGTTTCAGCAGTGCAGGCTGATACGGAGCATATTGGGGTTCCGTCACCCAGCGTTTGAGATTTTCGAGAGCTGACTCTGAGAGTTTTTTCCCGGCGACAGCAGAACGAGCGAGGTCCATTGCCTGCGTGGAATCAATAGAGGGAGAAGGCTGGTTCATCCTGTAACATTTTCCGTATTCGAGAACGCGGGTTCTTATTTCGTATTGGTAACTGAAGCGGGTTTGAGTTTTATTTCTGAAAAACTCCTGACCCGGAAGAATTTTCTGTCGGAGTGTCCGTTTCTGGAATCAGGTCTGAGCAGAAACCAGACATTGGCAGTACGGGCTTTCTCTTCCCTGACAGGATAAAGCCAGAGCCAACTGAAAAAGATCACACTTTCCGGACCTCCAGTAGATTGTAGAATGAAAAACCCTGTGAGCCAACCCTCACGCGAAATCCGGTTCCAGGAGTACCCGAATCAGATGAAAAGTCGGATTACAACGAATGTATCAGCTGACCGATTCAGCCCGAACAGGCCGACACACTGAATCTTTGCCCAGAAAGGCAATTTTCGAACGTTAAGACTTTGCCAGTTTTTGGTTTCCCAACGATCAAGTCCTTGATTCCCCATCCTAACAGTGGCAGAATAGGTGAATTAAAAGGGTGTAGCACAATTCAGGTTACACCAATCTTGATTTCAGAGTCACGAGAACAGAGGAGGGAATTCTCCCAATATTGGTTTCCTGATTCTCTCGATTCCGCTCTAATGTCCTGATCCATGATGAACCTGCATGTAAAACGAAATTAAGGTAGCACTATGAAGTTTGTTGAAGGTCATACTGTTGGCGTTGACTTGGGAACCACCTATTCAGCAATTGCACAGCTTGACAGTGATGGTCAGCCCATTTCCCTGAAAAATACGGACGATCGCTCGATTACTCCTTCAGTTGTTCTGCTGGGAGAAGAGGGACGTGTCGTTGTCGGGCCTTCTTTTGAAAGAACGGCCATTGAAGACGATCCTTCCCGTATTATCGAAGCAGTCAAACGTCATATGGGAGATGACAACTTTTATGTTGTCTACCAGGAAAAGAAACTGACCGCGGAATTTCTGTCTGCCTTGATTCTGAAAAAGATGAAGCAGGATGCAGAAAAAGAAATCGGGCCGATTGCCAATGCCGTGATTACGGTTCCTTACTACTTCAACGATGTGCGTCGTAAAGCCACTCAGGATGCCGGACGGATTGCCGGGCTGAATGTGATCGATATTATCAATGAACCCACCGCGGCGACGCTGGCTTATGCCTGGAAACGGGATGAGCTGGGGAACCCGGATGCCATGCCCGATGGCGATCGAACGATTCTCGTGTACGACCTCGGTGGTGGTACCTTCGACGTCACCATTGTACGTTATTCTCCCACACAATTCCGCGTGCTTGCCACAGACGGGGATGTGATGCTGGGGGGACTCGACTGGAGTCAGCGAATCGTGGATCATGTGGCTGAACAGTTCATGAAGAAATTCGGCAGCGATCCCCGCCAGGATCCTGTCACGCTGCGAACCTGCGTGCAGGAGTGCGAAGACGCCAAACGCGAATTGAGCCACAAAGCTCAAACCCCGGTCTCCATTTACCACAAAGGCAATACTTTGACGGTGGCATTGACCCGTGGTGACTTCGAACGCATGACCGCCGACCTGTTACAGCGAACACGCGACACAACCGAGCTGGTCATGCAGCAGGCGGGTGTGGAAAAAGGACAGCTGGACGACGTCGTACTGGTCGGTGGTTCGACATTGATGCCTGTTGTCGAAGAGATGCTGAAAAAGGTGTGTGGCAGCGAACCATCCCGGACCATGAACCCCGAAGAAGCGGTCGCCCAGGGCGCTGCAATCCACGCTGCCATTCTGGAAGCCCGTGCCACCGGCGGAGAGAGCCGAATGGCACAGGCAGTCATCAAACGATTGCGGAGCGTCAGTACTGCTGATGTGAACTCACACTCGCTGGGCGTCAAAATTACTGACCCCCATGATCGCACCCGCAAAATCAACCATATCATGATTAAACGCAATACGGAAATTCCCGCGAGTGTCAGTCAGAAATTCGTGACGACTTCCGAAAACCAGCAGCGGATTCACGTGATTATCCTGGAAGGAGAAGCCAGTGACCCTGATGCCTGTTCGACGATCGGCGATTTCCGTATTCTGAATTTACCCGCCAATCTTCCCAAAGGCTCTCCTGTTGAAGTGACCTATCGCTATGATGCCAACGGTCGAATTCATGCTTCTGCTCGAGAACTGACAGGCAATAACGAGTCGGCGACCGAGATTGTCCGTGACTCTGGTCTGGACGTTGAAGGAGTGGACCGCTTTGAACTGCTGGCAAAAGACTACCTGGTTGAGTAATGTCTCAAGGATGTGTGCAGAGAATTCGTTCGAAGCTCTCTGCACACGATGATTTGAATCGCGACTGAGACCGTGTCATACTGAAACTGTTACACTTCGATTATGATCTAAGAGCAAGGAGTCCTCTGAGGTGGCAATAGACGTCTATAAGGATTGGCTGGGAATACCGGAAGGGGAGCGACCTCCACATCATTATGACTTACTCAGACTGGTCAAATTTGAGGATGATGAAGAAAAAATCAGGGCGCACTATAAAAAGCTGAATGCCCATGTGCGCAAGTATGCCTCGGGAAAATACTCTGTTGAATCACAGGAACTGCTGAACGAGCTGGCCAAAGCCATGCTCTGCCTGACCGACCCCGAGCGAAAACACGAATATGATGAAAGCCTGGGTCGTGAATTTGATGAGGATGAAGATACCGGCCCCAAATCGGTAGAACAGATCCTGGTGGAACAGGGACACATCGATAAAGACCAGGCAGCAGAACTGAAGGAATTTGCGGAAAAACGGGGACTGACTACCAGGGACGCCGCCGTCCAGATGCGGTTTGTCAATGCTGAGACAGCGACGCAGGCCATGGCTCGCTCAAAGGGAATGCCTTATATCGATCTCGAAGAAACAATTCCCGATAACGGAATTCTCCTGCAGCTTCCGCAACAGATGGCTAAGCGAAATACGATTCTCCCCCTCTTCATCGACGATGACATGCTGCTTGTCGCATGTGCAGACCAGCCGACACATGAACTGGAAGACGATCTGCGGATGCGGTACCAGGTTCCTGCCCGCTGGGTTCTGGCCATGCCACGTTCCATTAATACCGGGATCACCAAATACTACGCTGCGGCAGAAGAGCAGGACGACGAAGCGCCAGTTTCTGAAGACGCAGCCACGAACACCAAATCCCAAAAAGCTGCCAAGCCAGAGAAAAAGGCAGTAAAAAAGAAACCGCAACGGGGCGGGACACAGCTGACTGCAGAAGAATTGAAAGAGAAGAAAATGCTGGCCTTCATTTTTTGTGGCTGGACTTTCTGCGGGGCGATCCTGATCGATCAGTTCATTCTCAAGAATTATGTGTTTCCCCAGACCTGGCCGTGGCACTTCATGCTCACAACACTCGTGACACCTCTGATTGCCATCTACCTGATGACGGGAATGTGGAAGAAGTAGTATCTCCCCCGGCGATCAGTCTGCGGTGTATCTTCAGCCGGGGGTGTATCTTCAGCCGGGCCGGATTTATTCCACGTCCGGTGTTTCATTGACGGGCATTTTTTCCCGGAGCTCTGCGATCAGATGCCCCAGTTTGCGGACTTCGATTACTTCGAGTTCAAATCCGAGCCAGTCGCAGACATCACCGACTTCCGGAAGATGTTCCAGCTTTTCATGGAACATCCCCGCGACCGTTAACAGTCCATCGTCGGCGATTTCATATTCCTGCTGCAGTTTGCGGCACAGATACCGCAGTGTGGTAATCCCCTCGACATGATACACGCCTGGTGCCACTTCACGTACCGGTTCCCTGCGGAGAATTCGCTTGGCACGACTCGGTTCCGGGGAGAGCAGTGTATCGATAATATCGTCGTGAGAAACAATGCCGATCGTTTCGCCGTATTCGTCAACGACAGAAGCGAAGTGACAGTCTTCTGCCTGAAAACGAGAGTACACATCGGACAGATTCGCACACCATGGCACATGAATCACCCGCTTCGATTTCTGATTCAGCATTTTTTCCGAGAATGACGAGAGTTCTGTCAGCGAGATAATACGCTCAATTTCATCGGTTTCCGTATCCCGTTTTCTTAAGATGATGTAATCCGTGTTGGGGGTGATCCTGGTCAGGTCTTCCAACTGCACGGGCATGTTAAACGTGAGATAAGTCCCGCGGGGACGCATCGCTTCTTCGACCAGAATCTCCGACAGATCCAGAATATTATGCAGGATCTGGCGTTCATGGCGGATGACTTCTTCACTGGAGCCCGAGGCATCAACGGCACGTTCCAGGTCTTCTGAATGCAGATAGGATTCTTTCTGGATGTGTGGCCAGAAGGTGCGTCGCATCAGGCGACTGATATTCTGCAGTAACGGGATCACCGGATCCAGCAGACGGACAGAAACAGCCAGAGGCCAGCTGACCAGGATCGCAATTTTCTTGCGAAACACGATCGACAGGCTCTTAGGCAGGACTTCGCCAAACAGAATTATGGCCAGCAGACTGCCTACGGTAAACACCCCGGCTGCAGCAGTCATCCCCTGGTCGGCCAGTCGCCTGGCAATCACCCCGGCGACCGCAAAATAACTCAGGTTGATCAGCAGGTTCCAGAACAGGACTGCGGTCAGCAGGCGGTCAGCATCAGCGGCTAACGCGGCCACGATCTGCTCGCTGGGCTTGCCTTTGCTGAACTGTCGCAACTCGCTCCGCGAAAGATAGAAAATCGCCGTCTCGCTGCCCGAAAAGAACCCGGAAGCAAAAATCAAAGCGAGTAACGCCAGTGATCCTGGGAACCAAATTGCAACGGTATCTATTAATGCGATCATCATGAATCAGGAACAGCCACTCTACCCTTTATCATAAGTGGTTTTTCCCAAAGCAACATCAAATTCAGACACTGCCGGAATATACATGGAGAGAACGGGAAGTCCGTAGGCAAACAGAATGGTAACCAGAACTCCCAGGGTTCCCCCTAACAGAAACGAAGTAATAGCATAAAACGTCAGAAACGGGAGCATCCAGGCTGAGATCGCCAGAGCCCGCGAAGGATTCCGGTGTGTGAGCGCTGAATGCAGAGCCGCACTGCCCACGACAATAAAGACCAGGAAGCTCTGGAGCTGCAGGGCAAAGGAGGAGCGGGCCTGCACGAGCAGGATCATGAAAATACCAATCCCGACGAACAGGAAGAACATGGTTCCCAGGCTGGCACCAATGGCGGAACGGCTGTTGTCGTAAGTGAGCCCCATATGCAGGCCCAGGACAATCGCAAAGATCATCAGCGACAGAAATCCGATCAGGGCACACATAAAACCTTCTGTGGAAAATGCGCCATGGCTGACCAGGTAGCACAAAATCAGAACGGGAATCAGAATCAGTTCTTTACTGTTAAAGAAGATCCCTCCCAGTTTTCCCAGCACAAATTCCCTGGCAGTGATATCCGTCACCAGCAACAACTCGAGTGTTTTACTGTCTTTTTCGGTGGTAATCGAGGTGACTGCCTGCGTATTGGCCAGGACCAGGCTCAACCAGGCAATTCCGGCAAATGCCAGTCCCTGTGGTGGAATCACTCCCAGGTACAAAACGCCTTCTGCAACGGCCTCTGAAGTGACTGCTGCCCAGAGTGTAAAACCAGCCAGTAGAAAATAAGCCAGTTTGATCACAAACACTTTTCGCCCGTAAGCCTTGGTCATGATCTCACGCCAGATCACAGGATTCGACCAGATGACACGGGATTTTTCTTTGACGATTACCGTTTCTGTTTCAGCTTTGGGGGTCGCTTTATAAACTGATCGCGAAGGGTTCCAGACCCGCAGCCTGAGTACGGTAAACGCTTTCAAAGCAACTCCCAGTACAAACAGACTGATCAGGGAAGGCCAGGCACTGACGGTAATCGCATTCAGGCCTGTATTGAGAGAAAGCGGATTCAAAATCTCATAAAGTGAACGAAACGGATTCAGACCGGCAATCCAGGGATACAGACTGGAACCCGCAGGCAGCAGGTTCACAATGACTTCCACGACGCCCAGAAAAACGACCATTCCGAGCACACTGATCGCCAGTGTCTGAAATGTTTTCTCCCGCCAGAACGCCACCAGGGCAGCCCAGCTGCCCGTCGCGAACACCGTGATCAGGCACAACAGTTCCATCCAGAGTATCTGTGAGAACTCGATGCCCCCCAGCAGACGCAGAAATACACAGACAGGGATCGATGATGCCAGCAGCACATAGACGATTAACAGACTCGACTGGGTTTTCCCGCTGACCAGTTCCCGGTCTTTCAGCTCGGTCATCAGCAGCAGAATCAACGTCCCACGGTCTTTTTCCTGCGCGATACTGCCGGCAGAAAACAGGAGTGTGAAAAACAGAACCAGCAATAACTGCAGAAAGGCGATCATCTGAAAAATCAGATTTCCCAACCGGGCAAATTCACCGATGGTGGTTGTCTGGATCTGCTGGGTCCCCAGAATCGTCTGGCCGGCAGTGAAGATCAGAATGAAGACAGCCGCCACATAACCGGAACGGATCAGGTAATGCTTCAGCTGACGGGGAGAAGTCAACGCTTCCCGAATAAAAATTGGATTGTTAAACAATGCTCTCGCGCCTTTTTATTCGACAGGTGACAGCAGTCAATCAGAGACACCCTTCTCTCCAAGACCGATATGTGCAACCTGATAATCTGTTGCTTTCACTATAATGTTAGACTGTGTCCAGTTTTACTGAAACGTCTCCAGGTGCATCTGGACCGTGTATACCAGGTCCAGAGACGCCATGGTTCATGGTCATACGCTCTAGATTGTTCTCTGAATGGCAAATTCTGTCAGCTCCTCCAGAATCTGTCGCGCCGGGGAAGCAGGACAATTCTGAAGCGAGTTCCGCGCCTGTTTCGCGAACTCCCGCGCCCGGTTACCGGCATAGTCAATTGCATCACTGTTTTTGATGTACTGAATAAGTCGCTGTTTGGTGTTCGGATCGGGTTGCGAGAGAATTTCCTGAATCGTGGCACGGTCTTCCGGGCTGCATTGATCCAGCAGACGAATCAGAGGCAGAGTCAGTTTTTCTTTCTGCAGATCAGACCCCAGCGATTTCCCCATCTGTTCTTCATCACCCAGCAGGTCCAGCAGATCATCGGTAATCTGGAATGCAACGCCGAGTGCACGGCCATATTCATCCATGGCCTCTACGATGCTTTCGTCGGCACTGGCATACAGGGCCCCCAGCTGAGTGCTGATGGCGCACAGTTCAGCCGTTTTTCCGTTAATGATCTCCAGGTACTGTTCTTCAGACAGTTCGTGATTTCCCCGTTCGTATATCTGAGCCAGTTCGCCTTCACAAACCAGGTTCGTCGCCCGCCCAATCAGTCGACAGGCACGGGCATCACCCAGGCTGGCTGTCAGATGGAACGCGTGTGTGAACAGGAAGTCGCCGACCAGGACGCTGGTTTCATTATTCCAGCGGGAGTTGACCGTTGCGACATGACGGCGGATGAGGGCATCGTCCAAAACATCATCATGTACGAGTGTCGCCAGATGGATCATCTCCACGACAGAGGCCAGGACATAGTGACTCTCGTTAATCCCCCCGGTTGCCGCCGCGGACAACAGCAGCAGAATCGGACGCAGTCGTTTGCCTTGAAACCGGGTAATATGCTGCAGGACATCATGAACATAAGGATGCTTCGAGCTGACTTCGCTCAAGAAGACCCGTTCTGCCTGTTCCAGCTCACCGCCAATTAACTCTTCGACACGCGCCAGCAGGTCATGTGTCGTAAGATGGTCCCCCATTACAGCCTCACCACAATATCGAATCGTTTATCCAGTTTTCGTCTGGCGGTCGGTTATTTCACAGATACGGAACAAATGACCCGGTACCCAGCTCACTATTCGCAGCCATTGTAAGCATTCTACCTGCAGATAGGAATGCAAACAGGGGGCGGTGTTTCATTTCCGGGGTTGAAATCAGACTTTCCCGTCTTCTGGGGAAGATAATCCTGTTGGACGGTTGAATAAATCGTGTGATTCATCGGCAGACAGGGACCCGTTCAGTAGGTTTCCCGGATAAAATGGCCACTCTTTCCGCCTGATTTTTCTACAAGCCGGGTCGGACCGAGCGTCATGCCTCGATCCACGGCTTTGCACATATCATAAATTGTCAGGGCGGCGATACTGACGGCAGTCAATGCTTCCATTTCCACCCCGGTTTTGCCATCCACTTTCACCGTTGCCAGAATGCGAATTGTCGTTTCATCGGGAACTTCAAAATCCAGCTGGACACTGGTCAGGCTCAAAGGATGGCATAGAGGGATCAGGTCGGCTGTTTTTTTCGTCGCCATGATGCCTGCGATACGGGCGATTTCCAGAACGTCGCCTTTGGAAATCTGGCGATCCAGAATCAGTTTTTGTGTGTGAGGCAACATGGTCACCAGGGATTCGGCGACAGCGATGCGGGCGGTCACCGCTTTGTTCCCCACATCAACCATGCGGCTGGCGCCTTCTTCATCAAAATGGGTCAAGTCAGACATCGGAACCTCTCTGGAATCCTGGCAAACAGCGAATCAGTGCAGACACAGCCGCAACGATCAGGCAGCCTCGGAGGCATCTTCGGCAGTCGCCGACTGCTTGAAGTTCCCGTCTTCACTGATGTCGTCGAAGCGGACGGACATCCGTTTGGAGACCCCTGACTGTTCCATTGTAACGCCATATAAAACGTTTCCAACAGTCATGGATCGTTTATTATGTGTGATCATAATGAACTGCGTAGTTTCCTTGAAATCGTCGATCAGGCCGGCATAGCGTTCCACGTTGGCTTCATCCAGCGCCGCATCCACTTCGTCCAGAATACAAAACGGACTGGGACGGCTGCGGAAAATGGACATCAGCAGTGCCACAGCGGTCAGGGTTTTTTCACCACCACTTAATAAAGTCAGTCCGCGGAGTTCTTTTCCAGGGGGCCGGGCCACGATTTCAATACCACATTCCAGCACGTCATCCGGATCTTCCAGAATGATGTCCGCTTCACCGCCGCCGAACAGCTTACGGAAGATTTCCTGAAAGTGTCCACGAATAACTTCAAACGTATCATGAAACAGCCGCCGGCTCTCGGCATTAATACGACGAATGATTTCTTCCAGAGACGACTTGGCCTCGTTCAGGTCATCCAGCTGCGATTTCATATACTCGAAACGACATTCCAGCTCGTCCAGATCATTCAGGCTGTCTGAGTTGACGCTACCCATCATCTTGATTTTCCGCCTCAGGCGATTGACCTGTGCTTCAATTTCCGGGCGAATTTCCAGATACAGCTCTACATTAAAACCGGCTTCCGCAGTGGCAGCTTCTTCTTCCACCAGTTCGATTTCCACGCGTTCCGACTCGGCTACTTCTTCTGAAGGAACTTCATCCTGCTCAGCGGCGGAGTCTGACAGCTCTACATCTTGCGTTGTTTCTTCTGCAGAAGCGGACTCCTCTTCTGAAACGGATTCCGTATCGGTTTCTGATTCGTACTGCGCCTGTTCTTCCAGATGCTGCTTGAGAACAGATTCGCCCGAAGAAACAATTTCCTCCAGCGTGACCTGGTATTCCTCTTCGATCCGCTCCGCCAGAGTACTGATCTGATGATCGATATCACGGGTTTTGAATTCTTCTTCGTGCTTCTGTTCGCTCAATTCGCGACGCTCTTTACGCAGTGCCGCCTCTTCAGAGCTGAACTGCTTCTTGAGCTGCCGCTTCTCATCGCGGATTGCTGACACACTGGCAGCCGATGCGAGCAGGCCTTCCTGCATTAAATACTGTTCATCCAGCAAGGCACGCGTGTTAAGGATATGCAGCTTAATCTGGGAATTTTTTTCCAGCGACAGTTCATAACGACGATTGGATTCTTCCTGTTGCTGCTGACGCTGTTCAAATTCCAGCTTCAGCCGGTCGCAACGCTGATTCAGTCCCGCCAGTCGTTCTTCATGTGTTGCCAGTTCCAGTTTACGGGCATTCTGCTGCTCTTTGAGTTCCTGAACTTCACACTGTTTATTCAGCAGGGCGGACTCATCCTCCTGAATCAGCGCGTTCAACGACTGCAGACTGTCTTCTGTTTCCTGCTTTTCTGTTAATACGGTTTCAATTTCGGCCTGCAGTTTTTGCGCATGACGTTCCAGATCGACCAGATCACTTTTGACGGTCGACCATTCTTCATTCCACTGTTCCCGCTTCTGCTCGGCTGCAACCTTCGCCGCTTTTTCAATGGAAAGCGCCTCGGAAGCCTCCTGCATCTGTCTTTGACAGGCACTCCGTTCATCATCCACGGTGGCCAGCAGCGCATCCAGTTTTTCCAGAGCAGTTTCGTTGTCGTTCAATGTCCGATCAATGCGAATCAGATCGTTTTTGAGTTTTCGCAACTCGCTGCGGCGGGTGAAGATGGCAGATTCACCGCCGATGGCACCGACGAAGATCGACTGGTTTTCTTCAACCAGTTCTCCCTGCAGGGTGACAAAGCGACATTTTTTGCCGACTCCCTTAGACAGATTCACGGCTGTCTCCAGCGAATCCACAATCCAGGTATCCGCCAGCAGCATTTTTGCCAGCAACTGATTTTCCGGAGTCGGTTTCACCAGTTGATCGGCACGATAAATAACGCCGCGTTCCGCAGAGAGATCCAGAAGTTCCGCCTGCTGCTCCGTTGAAAATTCAGCCGGATCAGCGGCCTGACCTTCCAGTGTGAACCCCTGGATTGTCGCTGGCAGTTCTGTCTGTGAAGTCGGTCGAGTAATGAACCCCACCCGGCCAGAGATCGAATATTTCCCCTCTTTCAGAAATTCATAGAGTGGTTCAAATTCGCTGATCACCAGCAACTGAGAGCGAATACCTAACGCCACTTCCAGCAACGCCGCCTGTTCCAGATCCACGTCAAGCAGGTCTGCGACACTACCGATGATGGTATTCCAAGGCGAATATTGCGACGTCTGCGCGCGGTTCAGGATCTCCTTGACCCCGATACTGATTCCTTCCTGTCGCCGCTCCAGATCTTCCAGAACACTCTTGCGTGCCTGGTAGGCGCTACGTCTTTCCCGCAATTCGGACAGCTGTTGTGTTTTCTGATCCTGCTCACTGAGGAGTGTCTGTTGCTTTTCATCGACGTCAGACAGGTTTTGGGCAAATTCTGCGACCCGTTCGCCGGCGGAACGAAAACGTGCTTCACAGGCTTCGACGACCGCCTGCGCATCGTTGACTTTCGCCTCGAGCTGCAGTCGTTTTTCGGTTGCCTTCTCAATGGAACTGCTATAGGTTTCCAGCTGCGTCCGCATTGAGAACACGCGGTTATCCAGCGTCAGCGAAGTCTTGTTCAGCTCATGTACCTGCTGCTGCTTCCGTTGAATCTGCTCGCTGGCGGCATCAACTTCAGCAGTGACTGCAGTAATTCTGGCACGCGTCTCTTCCAGTTTCTGGCGCTGTTCCTGAAAACCGGATTCGGATTTGAGTTTTTCCTGAGTCACCGCTTCCAGGTCTTTTTGAATTTCTGACGTGCGTCTGGCCATCAGAATGCGCTGTTTTCGTAACCGGATAATTTCTGTTTCGAATTCCTGCTTCCGTTCCAGCTGATGTTCGATCGCGGTCTGATTTCCCGCAATCCCTTCGCGATGTGAAGAGAGTTTTTTCTCGACGGCTCGTAACTGGTCATCAAACTCAGAAACTTCCGCATCGATGGCAGCCAGCTTTTCTTCGTAAGTCTGGTAGTCGGCATTCAACTCTTCGATGCGCTGTTGATACTGGCCGATCCTGGCCTTCAAAGACGACTGCTGTGAAGTCAGATGCCGCCAGTCATCAGCGGCCATGCCCATCCACAGTTTACGCAACTCGGAAGAAACTTCACGGTACTTGGCCGCCTTGGAGGCCTGGCTGCGCGTGGAATTCAATTGCGCTTCGACTTCATCGACGATGTCGGTTAACCGCTGAATGTTCTGGCCGACCCGTTCGAGTTTGCGTTCCGCATCGACTTTCCGCGATTTATAGCGGCTGATTCCAGCGGCTTCTTCAAACACGACACGCCGGGTGGCGGCGTTAGCCTGCAGGATCTGATCGACGCGGCCCTGTTCGATAATGCTGTAAGCCGACGTCGCGGCTCCCGTGCCCATAAACAGGTCGCGAATATCTTTCAGACGGACCGGGTTGCGATTGAGCAGGTATTCCGAATCACCATTTTTCCAGAGTCGACGCCCGATTTGAACTTCGTCGGCATCAATATCCAGGAAGCCCTGCCGATTATTGAAGGTCAACGTCGCTTCGGCATACGCGTTGGCTTTGCGGCCCGCGGAACCGTTGAAGATCACGTCTGTCATGTCTTTGCCGCGAAGGCTCTTGGGGCTCTGGTCACCCAGAACCCACTTGATTCCATCCACGACGTTGCTCTTGCCACTTCCGTTGGGTCCGACCACGCAAGTGATGCCATCCGAAAATTCAAAGATGGTCCGGTCGGCAAAACTCTTAAAGCCGAACAGTTCCAATGATTTCAGCATCACAAAACCTTACACGGGAAAACTAACAACAGTTGCCTGACTTGCAGTGGCGATACACAATTCAGAATCAATCAAATTAACCGCTTGCTTTTATTTGTAAAAATATCGGAACCAGCTCTGGAAGGTATTCTGTTTCACGAACTTATCATCTTCATCCGTAGATTTGGGTTTTCGTGAATCAATCAGGGTCGCTTTACCTTTATCGCC
Organism: Gimesia maris; assembly: GCF_008298035.1. Classification (NCBI taxonomy): domain Bacteria; kingdom Pseudomonadati; phylum Planctomycetota; class Planctomycetia; order Planctomycetales; family Planctomycetaceae; genus Gimesia; species Gimesia maris. The sequence goes on along the minus strand of NZ_CP042910.1, from coordinate 1,004,213 downwards.
TGACTCACTCGCTGATTCTATTTCAGGTTCTTCACTCTCTTCTTTCGATCTCCGGGATGCACTGGTACTGGGCGCACCTGTTGTGAAGATGTTGGGAACCATATTCTGATTACCGACCCGCGAACCCTTCTTCGGTTTCGGTTTGGACGATTTCAGATCACCCGACTTCAGAGCCAGTAGAGAATCGTCGTGAACCGGGCGGTAATACATGCGTCCGCCTTCAGGTAAGGCATCGATTTCGACCTGACCTTCGATATTGCCCTGCTGATGTGCCTGCAAAATCATTTGTGCAATATCGGGATAGCTGGCTCCCATATCCACCGCGGTACGAATCACGACAGCAATATTTTTCGAAACCAGTTTACGCTGATCGGGTTCATCCACTTCATATTTACTGACAGTCAGCTGTTCGACACCAGGCGCTCCCGTAATCAATACTTTACCGGCACGAACGGTGATCGGCACTCGGAATTCCTGTTCGGAACCAAACAGCACCACTTCCGGATGTTTACGATGTGTGACATGAATCATCGGGCCACCATTCTTCGGTCCTCCCTCTTTAGCATTCGGGTCGTGAGTTGTCACGGTCTCCAGTTCGGTCTGCAGCACGTGCAGCAGGAACTGATCGTTCATATTTTCACCACGAATAAAGGGATCGTTTTTATCCAGTGTCCACAGGGCACGGAAGGCACCGTAACGGGTTTCCGCACTGGTCATACTCATCAGTTCCCGCAAATGCAGATGTGCCTCTGGTTCATCAAGGGCCGACATGGCAGCCAGAGCGTAGACTCGGAACGCCGGTTCTTCCCGGGCTGCATCCGCCAGATCCTTGATACCGGAACCATCATCCAGGTAAGCCAATGCGACCGCCGCATGGAAGCGTACTTCCAGCAGAGGACTCTTCAAGGCGGATTTCAGAATGGGAATAGATTTTTTACCGATCGCTTCCAGTTCAATGGAAGCCCGCTCTGCTTTTTCCGGAATCATAATTTCTTCCGTGAGTTTCTGCATGCGCACCCGTTGTGCCACATCGGTTTCCCGGAAGGCGATATAGCGGACCACCTGCAGATAGCGTGAATCGTTATGCTTATAGCGTGGCTTCAGCTTGAGTACCACTTTTTTATCAGTCTTGGCTTCGGCCAGTGGTTCTTCGATCCCATATTTATCAAAGTGATGGAACCGCGTACCAATACGATTGGCAATACGCTGTGCGTTTCGAATACTCTTGAAATCATTTCGCAGGTACAGAGCCAGGTCACGATCTTCCGCGACGGAAATTCCACCTGCCAGAATGCGACCGCGACGCAGGAGTCCCGAAGTCCCTTTTTTACGATCTTCTTCCGACATGGGAGGGATCAGAATCGGCCCCTGGGCTTTCGCCAGGATGTGACCTTTCAACAGCCCGCGTCCCTGGATCATCGCCTGTTCGGCCAGATACGATTCCATCAGCCAACCCCCTTCGAGGCTGGTCGCTTCACTGTTACCGGGCAGGTAAACTTCCACATCGAAGGTTTCCCCTTTGCGGATCAATGGCGGCAGATAGGCTTTTACAATCACCAGTGCCGTTGAAGGACTGCGCAGAATCTGGTTCGGATTTTTGACATTCCGACGTCGCATCTCGCGTAATAACGCTTCCCGGTGAACCGAAGGAGGCGGGTTGCCGCCTGTTCCGTTCAGGCCCGTGACGAGCCCCACGCCCTGCAGCGCGATCAGGTTCTTACCGGTAATCTGGGTATATTCGCCGATGAATGGCGTTTCGACCTTGGTTTCAAACTTCTCAATTTCAGACGTCGTTTCGTCTTCATCCGGACTCTGCGAACGCATACTGGCCGACTTCAACCAGCTCTGCGGATTCAGATTGAGTTTCTGACAGCCCGTAAAACCGGAAGCGACAATGATCACGACGATTAATAAATTGACAGTGTTCTTCACAGTACGACCCCGTTTGTGAGAAAATAGTCTTTTCAGAATGGTTGTTTTGCCACTGAAACCGCTTCCGGACAAACGTTGATTCTCAAGCAGACAGGCATAAGTCTACAACCTGACTGGGTTCAGTCGATTTAACTGAATTGTTTCTTGAGTGATCAAACAGTGCCGGAACCGACACAGCAGAAAACCTGAAGAGAAATTGAGATTTGATTTGAGAGAGATTTGTGGAGATCGGGAGCTTATTGCAAACAGCAAACGGGGTCAATAGCGATTTTGAGCCCGTCGGCAGCCGGACTGCTGACAGGCTCAGCGCGAAAGATTGGACTCATCGGGACGAACAGTATCTGATTTGATTAACCGGATTTACGACTCAGGGAACGACTTTGATTCTGGAAACGGTATCGTATTATCCTGAAATACTTTGCCGGCAGGTTTCTTTTTCGATTTGGGAGTTTTGAACCGTGCAGGTCCAAACTGATCATCCATCGAAAACGGCTGAAACTGGTTTTGCTGTCGAGAACCGGGAATCGAGAACGGATTTGACTGAGTTGCTTTCGCTTCGGTGAAGGTCGCTGCGCCCACTGTTTTCAACTGAATGATACCCGGATCTTTAAACTGAACCTGAATTTCCGTGGCTTCAATGTTTGTATTCTTGGAACGATTGCCGCGAATCAGTTTGACCACATCCTTTTCCGTTCCTTTCAGACTCATTGAGTTCGTCCCAAAATCGAAATGGGCTTCAGCAGCAGTCGCATTGATCAGATCGGCACTGCTGATAATTTTCACATTTCCCTTCAGATCCAGCTTCAGATCAGAATGGCTGGAACAGGTTGCGTCTATCACATCCGCCGAGACACAGATTTCATCGATCTTGATTCCCGCTCTCCCCTGCAGACGAATCACGCGTTTCCCGTCCCCATGGATTTTCACATCGATTTCTTCCCCACTTAAGATCATTTGATCCAGTGGCAATGTCTGAACTTTGGCAGCAGAGACTGTTTTTTTCTCTTCCTTCAATTCCGCGATTTCTTCAGAAAACCCCGGATTCAAAATGCTGCCTGCAAAAACAAGAGATAGAACGATTGAAAAATGGTGTCGTGACATTTTATTTCTCCTTTAGGAATTAAGAGTCGTACTCGGGGGATCTTAATCTATCTCTTAAAACAGACTAGTGGAGTGTCATTTTTAAATCTTGGGTTGATAGATATCACGAGAGTGCGACAACGGAGCACGTAAACAACACCTCCCCCACCCCTCAATTTCAAGCTTGACAAAGCACTAGTTGCGCACATATGGCTTTCTGGCCTCAACACCCCAGTCATGCGAAAACAGTTTAATCTGAGCGATGGCGATTTGATTGAAGAAATCGAATTGACTTGGCTCCGTAGTTGCAACTCTGACGGTGTCTTTCCGTGTTGCCTGCCGCTCATTAATTTTGACGTTTTCGATAGGGTGAACCAGCATCGTTTGCAGATCTTTGTATCTCATAAGAATATGTGTAGCAGTGATTTCTGTAGTCTGCTGATTCTGAGTTCGAATCAATGAGACAGTCCCATGTTCTCTGCTGGTGAGGCTTAAAAACTGCCTGCCATACTCCAGGCTGGCGTTCTGTGCCGACATTCGCAGTTGATCACGCTCATTTTCAATCTTAGCGTTTCCCTTCAAATCAATCCGCAGATCGTGTTCATCTTTGTAGACAAGTTCAATCGTCTCAGCCATAAGACGCGTTTTACCACAGAGGACTCGGGCATCCCCTTTGAGACTGATCATATTTTGTTCATCCCGCGAGACCCAGATTTTCAGTTCTTCTGCCTTTAAAATAAAAGGACCAAACTCGATCGTTTTATTTTTAGCTGAAAGAGCCGCGTAGTTTTTCGGTTTATCTCTGCGGACCGGAACAGAAGTCTCAGCTAGACAAATCGAATGAATTTCTATCAGACATATCACAACAGCTAACAGTCGGATTAACATGTAGAACTCCCTTTCCAGATTTGAATTGCTATCTCTTTCAGGTGTTCTAACAAACAGTTTTCAGACCGTCCATGCCAGTTATCGCTGAAATGCTCTCTTTGGCTGATCGGAGAATATCTTTGCTGAAACAGTTTTCAAACAACGTCACTTCCGACATGATAGTATGCACATTGTTACTTGCCACCGTTTAAGAAGTTACAACATTCCTGACGTTCTTAGTCCTCGCGAGAATCATCCCATGCTTTTCTATCAAAAACATCTTGTCAAATTTACAATCGCATTCCTGATTTGCCTGACTCTCCTTCCCAGCCTGACGAAAGCGGACGGCCCTAAAGATAACATTCCGGATCAGGTTCGACGTATCCCCGGCCTGGGAGTCGAAGTTCCGGCAGCTCAACGGCAGCAGTTGGAACAGGGACTGGCTAAACTCAAAGCCTCACTGGATCAACTCAAAAAAAACAAAGACGCCCGCATCAAAGCGTTGATTCCCGATGTGGAAATCTATCATCGCGCGGTCAGGTGTGCTCTGGCATATCAGGAGTTCTTTCACGAACGGGAAATCGGAACGGGTCTGAATCTGCTGAAACAGGGACAGGAACGGGCCGACCAGCTGTTAAAAGGAGAAGCCCCCTGGACGCGTCAGACAGGACTGGTCGTGCGGGGCTATATTTCCAAAATCGATCAGACCGTGCAGCCCTACGGACTGGTCATTCCGGACAATTACACGTTTTCGGATAAGAGCGATTATCGCTGCGATCTCTGGTTTCATGGGCGCGGAGAGCGGTTGAGTGAAGTCAATTTCATTAATCAGCAGCAACGGTCCCGTGGACAGTACACGCCCGCGGATACCATCGTGCTGCATCCTTATGGCCGTTATTCCAATGCATTCAAATTTGCTGGGGAAATTGATGTGCTCGAAGCACTGGAAGCGACAAAGCAGAATTACCGCATCGACGACGATCGCGTTTCTGTCCGTGGGTTTTCCATGGGAGGCGCTGCCTGCTGGCAGTTCGCCGTACATTACGCCGACCGCTGGTTCGCCGCCAACCCGGGAGCCGGCTTCTCGGAAACGCCGCTGTTTCTCAAGGTCTTCCAGGAGGAAAAGCTGAAGCCGACCTGGTACGAAAAGAAATTATGGCAGATGTATGACTGTCCCGGCTATGCCCTTAACCTGTTTCAGTGTCCGACGGTCGCCTACAGTGGTGAAATTGACAAACAGAAGCAGGCCGCCGATGTGATGGAACTGGCGCTGGAAAAAGTGGGCATCGACATGGTGCACATTATCGGCCCCGATACCGCGCATAAAATTCACCCGGATTCCAAAATCATCATCGAGGAGAAAATGGATTCCCTGGCGCGGGTCGGCCGCCAGCGCGTGCCAGCAACCATCCATCTGGTCGCCTATACGCTGAAATACAACCGTATGGCGTGGGTCACGCTGGATGCGATGCAGGAAGAATGGAAACAGGCCCAGATTGACGCCCGGCTGCTGAGCGGGAATCGCGTTGAGGTCAAAACGGAAAACGTGACCGCCTTTACCCTGAAAATGGCAGCCGGTGAATCGCCGCTGGATATGACACAGCCAGTGACCGTGCAGGTGAACGGGATGAAGCTGGAAGCGCCCCGCCCGATGTCTGACCGATCCTGGGAAGTCTCATTTCACAAATCGGGTGACGGCTGGCAGGTGGGACCTGCCACTTACGAACCCGGACAGCTGGTGAAGAAACATAATCTGCAGGGACCGATTGACGATGCCTTTATGGATTCGTTTATTTTCGTCTCCCCTTCCGGCACGTGTGCCTCACCGACTGTTGATAAGTGGGTCAAGTCCGAGATGCAGCATGCGGTCGTGCACTGGCGTCAGCAGTTCCGCGGCGATGCCCGTGTGATGAAAGATGTAGAGATCACCGATAAAGAGATCGCGTCCAGTAACCTCGTTCTGTGGGGCGATCCCCAGAGTAACCAGCTCATTAAAAAGATTGCCGCTAAGTTACCGATTCAATGGACGGCGGATTCCATCATCGTGGGTGACAAGCAGTTCCCGGCGGATCACCATGCTCCCGTGCTGATCTTCCCGAATCCGTTGAACCCTGAAAAATACGTGGTACTCAACAGCGGATTCACGTATCGCGAATATGCTTACCTGAATAATGCCCGGCAGGTACCAATGCTGCCCGACTGGGCGATTATCGATTTGCGGACTCCTGCGGGCAGTCAATATCCGGGGAAAGTCGTCGATGCAAACTTCTTTGACGAATTCTGGCGTTTAAAATAAAGCGTTCCCTCCCGGGAATCGTGCTCGGGAATTTAAAAATACTCCATTTTGAATAGTTGACCATATTATGAAATATCTGACAAAATTACTGATCGCCGTTTTTCTTTTGGGAGTGACTGGCGTGGCAAAAGCGGAAGTCTCGTATTACAAACCTTCTTCCAAAACCGGGGCTTCACTGTGTGTTGTTGTGAGAGATGATGTCCTGGCGCATACTTCGCAAATTCTGCCTTTAAATATAAAGGGGGGGATGATTACCCCGACCGGAGCCGGCGATCAGACGGCGCTCGTATTGAAAAATCTGGATTATCTGCTGAAAAAGGTAGACTGCTCGCTGAATAAGCTGGTGAAGCTGAATATCTATGTCGCCCGTGAAGAACTGGTCGCGGAAGTGCAACAACGGCTGACACAAGAACTGGAACTGATCGCACAACCGGCGTGCACCTATGTCGTGACAAAACTGCCCGATCCCAAAGCCCTCGTAGCAATGGATGCAGTCGCGGCGACCGAGTCGTCCAGTAAGCTGACAGAAACCAAAGTATTCAACGATGCTCCCTCCGGATTTCGTGTCGCACTGTTACCTGCAGGTCGCACAGCTTATATTTCCGGCCAGGCTGTCAAAGCCGACACGGTATCGGAAGCCGCCATACTGACAATGAAAGAGCTGTTCCAGACGCTGGAATACCTGGGAGCGAAGCCAAAGAACATCGTGCACATCAAAGCCTTCATGACTCCCATGAGCCAGGCTAATGAAGTCAATGAGATGATTGACGGCATCTTCCCCGAAGAACGCAGGCCGCCGGTCACGCTGGTCGAATGGTTTTCGTCGCTGCCCATCGAAATTGAAATGATCGTCGCGATGCCTGAAGAGCCCCCCGCGTCCCGTCCTGCAGAAACGGTCACATATAAAACCCCGACCGGTATGAAAGCATCCCCTGTGTACAGCCGGGTCGCGATCGCTGAAGTCAGTGACCGGATTTATGTTTCAGGTATTACTTCGAAAGAACCAGGCGACTACTCCACCCGGATTCACAGCGTTTTCAATCAACTGAAGACGATCGTGGGTGAAGCGGGCAGCGATATGCAGCATCTGGCGAAAGCAACCTATTATGTTTCTGAGGATGGCATCAGTGGTGACTTCGGTAAGATCCGTACTGAATACTATAATCCGAAGCGACCGCCGGCTGCCTCAAAAGCAACCGTCAAAAGCGTAGGTGTGCCCAATCGGATACTGGTACTGGATATGATTGCGATACCAGCGAAATAAACGTTCGCTTCTGACAACTCCAAATAAAAAACGCCCTGCAGAAACAGGGCGTTTTTTTATGAATTGATTCGAGCCGACTTCAGGCAATGATTTCTTTCACCACGCGGTTTTCCTGCCCGTCAATCAGTGTCTGCGGTGCACCATTGCGGGTGAAGGTTAAGCGTTCGGCATCCAGACCAAACAGATGCATCAGCGTTGCGTGGTAATCACTGTGACTGACCTTATCTTTAATGGCATGATGACCGAAATCATCGGTTTCGCCGTAGGTCATGCCCCCCTTCAAACCGCCACCGGCGAGCCACATGCTGAAGCCGTAAGTGTTATGATCGCGGCCCTGCTTGGCCATACCCGCATCATTCTGAATCACAGGCAGACGCCCCATTTCTCCGCCCCAGTGAACGAGGGTTTCGTCGAGCAGACCACGCTGTTTGAGATCTTTCACCAGGCCGGCTGCGGGAACATCAACTCGTTTGCAGGCGCGAGGTAACGAAGTTCGCATGCTGGTATGATGGTCCCAGGTCTGGTTTCCGGTCATGATTTGTACAAAACGTACGCCCCGCTCAATCAGGCGACGGGAAATCAGGCAGCGTTTTCCGAATTCGGCTGAGGTGGGATCATCAATCCCGTACATGGCCTGGGTCGCTTTGGTTTCCTTGCTCAGATCCAAAGCTTCCCCAGCCGCGGTCTGCATTTTGGCTGCCAGTTCGTAACTGGCAATCCGTGCCGAAAGATCGTCTTCACCCGGATGTTGATTCAAATGACGTTGATTCAGATTACCGAGGAAGTCGAGATATTTTTCCTGCGCTTTGCCGCTCAGGTGAGGCGGGGCATTCAGATTCAGAATGCGGGGTTCCTTGGGTCGAATCACGGTTCCCTGGTAGAGTGAAGGTAACCAGCCATTGGTCCAGTTATCGACGCCGAGCACAGGTGCGCCGCCGGGATCAACCATTGCAATGTAAGCGGGCAGATTTTCCGACTCGGCCCCCAGTCCGTAGGTCAGCCAGCTTCCCAGCGTAGGACGTCCAGGCAGGATGCGGCCACTGTGCATCGCATAAATCGACTGGCCATGGTTGTTCACGCTGGTGTGCATTGATCGCATCAGGACGATATCGTCGACGACTTCAGATAAACCGGGAACGAGTTCCGACAGTTCGGTACCGCACTCTCCGTGTTTGCTGAACTTCCAGGGACTGCCCAGTACTTTCGAACTGGCCTGGGCAGCGTTATCGTACTTGATGTCGCCGGGAAATTTCTTGCCATCGTATTTCTGGAGCATCGGTTTGGGATCGAACATATCCAGATGACTGGGGCCGCCCTGCATGAACATGGAAATCATGGCTTTAGCACGGGGAGGATGGTGCGTGGGTTTGACGGTCAGGTCAAATTGCTGCTTTTCCAGCGCTGGTTGATTGAGATCTGGTCGGTTGGCAGCAGGATTGGCGAGTGCCTGTTCCTGGTTCAATAACCAGGAGAGAGCCAGCGAGCCGATGCCCATGGAACCGGATGCCAGAAAATGTCGTCTGGAATGAGGAGCTGAAATCGATTGTTGTTTCATAATTCGATACCGTAATTCTAACCGGATTCAAAATCTAATTTTCAAAAAGCCACTGGAATGTGTGGCATCAGTCGACATACAGGAAGGCGTTACTGCTGAGTAACGCCTGGCAGAATGTTGCCAGTGCGAGTTGCTCAGGAGTTTTGCCTGCAGCGTTTTTGTTATCTTTAAATTGAGGCAGTTGTGAATCAATAAAGTCGACAGACTGTTGAACTTCTTCAGCCGAGGGTTCTTTACCGAAGGTCAGAATCCAGGCCAGCTTGACCTGCTCTGCTTTGTTACCGGCTTTTTCTTTCAGCAGACGTTCTGCGAACAGTTCTGCATTTTCCACCATGAAGGCGCTGTTCATCATCAACAGTGACTGGGGCGCGACGGTAGAGGAAGAACGTTTCTCACAGTTCGGTTCCATCTTGGGTGCGTCGAACATATCGAGCACAGCCAGTGGTTTGCTGCGGCTGACCGTCACGTAAATACTGCGACGGAACTTGCGGTCATCCATCTTCAGATTTTTTTTCTGTCGCCCCGCCGAATCCACATTGGCAAGCCCCACGACGATCTGGCCAACTTCATCTTCCTTGACGGGAACCGGTTCGCCGTACAGTTCGGTTTTGAGTTTACCGGTGACCGCGATAATGGAGTCGCGGATGGTTTCGGCTTCCAGACGACGTACAGGCATATGTCCATACAACAGATTATCGGGATCGGCGACATCGTAATCGTCGGAACGTTGTGAACTCTGCATGTAGGCAGTGGAAGTCATCAGCATTTTATGCATGCGTTTGATTTTCCAGCCGTTAGTTACAAAATCGTTCGCCAGCCAGTCCAGCAATTCCAGGTGGGTTGGCGGAATCCCCAGTTTTCCGAAATCAGTGGGGGAAGCCACGATGCCTTTACCAAAGTGATGCAGCCAGAGGCGGTTGACAAACACGCGTGCCGTCAACGGATGCTGACCGTTGGTGATGTAGTTGGCATACGCCAGACGACGTCCGGTTGTCGGAATGTCTTTGTTGACCGATGGAATCTCAACCGGCTTTTTCAGGTTGGATTTAATCACGGTCAGGCCGGCGGGTTGCAGTTCATGTTTGGGTTGTTCAAAGTCTCCCCGGTTGAAGAAGAATGTTTTCGGGACTTTTCCCGGGACTTCTGTCAACACGCGGATGAATTCTTCTTTTGGCTTTTTATCTCGAATCGCTGTTGCTTTGTTACTGTATTCGGTCAGGATTTTTGTTGTTTTGAGCTCAGACAGTCGCTTGGATTCTTCTTTGAGATGCTTGATCTCGGCAGCACCTTTGGGGTCGAACTTTTCCAGATTCGAAACGGAAACGAGTAACGCCGGGAATTCGGCCAGAAGCTGTTTCTGTGCTTCCGTCCGGTTTTTGACTTCTGCTTTTTTCGCAGCCAGTGCCAGTGCTTTCTTATCAGTCGGTATTTTTTCCAGCGTTTCTTTTTCTATTTTTTCAACCAGCGTTTTGGCCAGTTCTTTGGCTTTCTGAGCGGCTTTGCCCGACTGCTCCTGCAGGGTGCGATCGTAAAGATACAGCGAACCGGCAGAGAGTCTGTTGATGCGGGGATACTCTTTGAGCATGGCCACCTGCTCTTTGCTGCGTTCCTTGCCTGAAGTTTTATAAGCAGTTCGCATCGCGTCCCGCTTGTCTTCCGGCACATCCATCAGCTCGCGTTCCAGAGTCCGGTCGATAAACTTTTTGACCAGTTCCGAGCGTTCTGCGAGAACTTTCTTTGCTTCAGCTTCCAGTTCATTGGCGACCTTGCGGTCTTCATCCGACATGATCGAAATCCGCCGGGAGACGGGAGTCCGCCAGCTTTTCCAGTCGAGGGCCGGTTCGAAGATGGCCCGGAACCGATAGTAATCATTCTGGGGAATCGGATCATATTTGTGATCGTGACACTGGGCACAGGCAATCGTCATACCCAGAATCGACGACGAAACGATATCAACCGTGTCAATAATGACCTGATTTTTAGCGACTTCTTTTTCAGCGGGGTTGCTGCCTGTTCCATCAGGGGCCATCCGGAGAAAACCGGTAGCGACCAGTTTTTCCATCTCTTCCGGGCTTAGTTTATGATAAGGCGGTTTGACCATCTCATCACCGGCCAGCTGCTCTTTCAGAAACTGATCGTAAGGTTTGTCATTATTGAAAGCCCGAATGACATAATCGCGGTAACGGAATGCCCAGGGACGCTCCTGATCTTTATTGTTGTAACCTTCGGAGTCGGCATAACCGGCGACATCCAGCCAGTGTCGGCCCCAGCGTTCGCCATAATGCGGGGAAGCCAGCAGGCGGTCAATCAGCTTTTCATAGGCGTCCGGGCTCTTGTCGTCCAGAAACTGTTTGAGTTCTTCCGGCGTAGGAGGCAAGCCAATCAGATCGTAAAAGGCACGACGGGCCAGAATCGTTTTATCCGCCTGCGAAGTAAATGTGAGATCTTTCGCTTCCAGCTTCGACAGCAGGAAAGCATCAACGGGCTGTTTGACCAGCGTGGGCTGTTTGACCTTGGGAACCGGATAATTCTTCACGGGCTGGAAGGACCAGAATGCCTGATCTTCGGGGGCCACGTAATCGGGTCCGATGGTTTCCGGTTCAGGTCGGATGTTGTGGGCGCCCTGATTGACCCATTGTTTGAGAATAGCCAGTTCTGCATCCGGCATCGGTTTGCCTTCGGGGGGCATTTCACCGGCTTCAATCCGGGCAATCAATTCACTCTGATCGCTTTTACCGGGCACGATCGCCGGGCCACTGTCGCCGCCTTTGAGCATGAACCGTTTGAGACGCAGGTCCAGGCTGCCTTCCATCTCGCCATTCTCGCCATGACAATGTAGGCAGTGAACTTTGAGGATTTTGCGCACATCGTTTTCAAACGAAAGTTTCGCAGTCTGGTCTGCAGATTCAGCCGCTGATGTTGAATTCAGACAGATAGAAGCGAAAAACAAAGACGCCAGGAAAAGTCGCCCGATCATAGAAGAAGACTCTCTTGGTAATGGTTTCAGTGAGGGCTATCCATGTTTGATGGATAGTATGTATGGAGGGCTCATCGCAGACTTTAAGATGAATAATATCTAAAAGTTGCTTATATATTATGGTATCGGTTTTAGACCGAAGTGCAAGAGAGGATTTTCAAAGGAGTTTGATTAATAAAAAAGAGTCAAACTCTCAGGATTGTCCCAGACAGAGGGGTTCTGCGCAGCCTCCACTCACTGACGACTCACTACGCAGCATAAACCATTACTATGTAAATATTTACAGACCTGACTAACCTGTCACCAGTTTTTTCATGAATTCGCCTTCGTTGAGGGTCGGACGTTCAGGGCTGCCTTTGTGGCGATATTCGAGCTTCAGGTTATTGAGCCCCAGCAGGTGATAAATGCTGGTGTGAATATCACGGACGTGCATGCGGTCCTCGACGGCGTAGAGTCCGAGTTCGTCGGTTCCGCCAATTGTCTGGCCCCCTTTGACGCCGCCTCCGGCCATCCACATGGTGAAACCAGTCGGGTTATGATCGCGGCCATCCCCTTTTTCACTCATCGGGGTCCGACCAAACTCGCCGCCCCAGACGACCAGCGTCGAATCGAGCAGGCCGCGCTGCTTGAGATCCTTCAACAGACCGGCGACACATTTATCCATCCCTTTACAGAGACTGGCGTGACGTTTTTCAATGCTTGAATGAGAATCCCACTTGCTGCCGGCTCCGTTGTAGAGTTGAACGAAGCGAACACCCCGCTCTACCATCCGGCGTGCCAGCAGGCAGTTTGTACCGTAGACCTTGGTTTCCTTCTGATCCATGCCGTACAGTTCCTGGGTCTCTTTGGTTTCCTGAGACAGGTCGACCGCTTCCGGAGCAGCGGCCTGCATGCGGAATGCGAGTTCATAAGATTCAATCCGGGCATCAAGTTCGGACTGCTGTTTGCGCGACGCGGCATGACGCTGATTCAGTTTCGCCAGCAGATCCAGTTTGCCGGCTTCCTGCGTGGGGAAAATATCTTCAGGACGATACAGATTGGAAATGGGAGTTTTACCCGTATTCAGTCGTGTGCCCTGGTAGACGGCGGGAATGAATGCGGTGCCCCAGTTACGGGGACCGTTCACGACGGTGCCGTTATTATCCTGAATGACGACAAAGGCCGGCAGACTTTCGTTTTCCGTTCCCAGCCCATACGTCACCCAGCTCCCCAGTGAAGGCCGACCGGCCAGGGGAATGCAGGTATTCATCTGGCAGACACCGCCGGCGTGATTGATACCGTTTGTCCAGCAACCCCGCAGAACTGCAATGTCATCGACACAGGTCGCGGTGTGAGGCAACCAGTCTGAAACCCAGGTGCCTGCTTCGCCGTGCTGCTTCCATTTTCGTTTGGAAGCCAGCAGTGGTGAATTGACTTCCCCCATGGCGGTAATCGGTTTTTTAAAACTTTCGGGCAGTGGCTTGCCAGCCAGTTTCTGCAGTTCCGGCTTGGGATCGAACAGATCGATATGGCTGGGGCCTCCTTCCATGAACAGGAAGATCACACTTTTCGCTGTCGCGGGAAAATGCGTCTGTTTTGAAGCCAGGGGAGAGAGGGACTTGCGGTCGGGAATGGCTGCACTCTGAGCCTGTTGTGCCATTAATGCATTCAAGGCGATCCCGCCGAATCCTGCACCGGCCTGAAAAAGGAGTTCGCGTCGATTGATATTCTGTTGAGTCTGATTGCTCATAAGATTGTCTTTCTACTCTTGCTGTCGTGAGTCACGACTGATTAATCCAGGTAGAGGAATTCGTTGGAGTTTAACAGCACATGACAGAGATCGGCCAAAGCCTGCTGACGTGCGTTACTGGCCCCCAGCGAGGTTTCCGAAGGAGGCAGAATTTTCACTGCACCCGCGACCTGGTTTTTCAACAGACTGTTCTCATCATTGAACTGCCAGAATCCGACCGTGGCCTCCGACTGCTGATCGGGCTGATTGATGAGAAGTTGCTCTGAAGTCAAAGCGGCTTCGGAAAGCCGGACATTGTCGAGGAGACCGGTCCATCTGCTGCCCGATGTTTTCTCACGTCCCCCCAGTACAAAGTTGTAATCGGGACGATAATTATCCACGACAGAATGTTTGACAGAGACAGTCTGCAGCGGTTTGTCTGAAAAGAGTTCCTTGACATAGAACGTGATTCCCTGCTCACTGGTATCCGCAATATTGATCGCCGCAGCGACATAATAGGGTTTATGCAGTTCCAGATGCAGATTGGAAGGAACGACTTCATATGTCAGTTTCCCCTGTTTATTATCGCCCACCAGTTGCAGAATCAGGTTCCGCGGTTTGTAGGCGGATTTCTGACTGGTGACACCAAACGACCAGCCCTGCTGTTTCGAGTTACCGGTCCAGTGAGCGGCAATCGTATTGACGGACGCATTCTCGTAAATGGAATCCAGTTGCACAACAGCTTCAATGGTCAGATCCACAGCAGGCAGTGATTTGGCAGGTCCCACACTCAGACTGGCAAGTTTCGAGCCTTTCCCCAGTTTGATGGCGTCGCCTGTTTTCTGGGTAATCTGCCCGATAAAGGTCTGGTTGTGACTGTCGGCTTCGGCTGCGATGCGTTTTTCCTGAGTATTGAGGAATTCTGAAAACAGCTTGATTTCAGCCGGCTCCGGTTTTTTCCCGAATGCCATCTGGTGCAGATGACTGATGAGTTCTTCTTCAGAATTGAAGGGCTCCGATTTCACATTACGGGCCATTGCACTGGCACGTTTCAGAAACCAGTCACCGTTAATCATCAGTAAGGCCTGGTTGGCTGTGGTGGTGACATCGCGCTGGGCGACACTTTTAATACCACCGGGCAGATCGAAGGCACCTAATACGGGATCCTGCACATTGCGTTTCATAATCGTATAGATACTGCGCCGTGGTTGATTTGCGCTGACCGAGGGACCCCCCAGTTTTGTATCCAGCTCCCCGGAGAGGAACAGGGCGGAATCGCGAATGTCTTCTGCATCCAGACGGCGGATATTGGCCCGCCAGTGCAGCCGGTTCGTCGGGTCTTTCAATTCAGCCTGTTGCGGTGCCGGGTGAAAGGCGGACAGACGATACGTGGATGAATTCATAATCAGACGGTGCAGGTTTTTAATACTCCAGCCATTTTCTACGAAATAAGCCGTCAGCCAGTCCAGTAATTCCGGATGACTGGGGGCCTCTCCCATATGACCGAAGTCGTTGGCGGTCGCGACCAGTCCAGTGCCGAAATGATACTGCCAGACGCGGTTGGTAATGACGCGCGTCGTCAGACGATTCTGCGGATTAACCATCCAGTTCGCCAGTGCTGTACGGCGACCTGTGGAATGCGGCGCGGTTGAAATGGGGACGATCTCCGCTTCCCCCGGTTTCAACAGAGATAAAAAGCCGGGCACAATCGGTGTATGATTGGGGTCATCGGGAATTGTGGTGATGGGCGTTGCACCTTTGGAATCGGTCACGCTCATCCCGGTGGGCAGCGGTTTGGGTTTGAGATCATCAAAGGCGGCCAGTTGTTTAAGCAGTTCCTTGTATTTTTTCCCGTTGGGTTTATCACTCTTTTTGAGTGAAGCCAGTGAGGATCTCTGCTTGATGTCTACCTGTCGGTTCACGAGGTCAGCCAGTTGATGCTCATGAGCGGTCCGTTCGGCTTCCGGTTTCTCCATGATCTCCTGGATGTCGGCGGGGAACATTTTAATCTGGCTGCGGGCTGCCCCTTCGAGTGATTTTTTTGTTACTTCATCGATCTGGGCGCGAATGTCGGCTGTTTTCTTTTCCCAGAGATCCAGTTTCTGATTGTATTCGGCAAGTTCCCGGGGAGTCACAAAGGGAGCATCGTCACGAGGCATCATCGGTGCAAAAAAGGCCTGCAGCCGGTAATAGTCCTGATGCGAAATCGGGTCAAACTTGTGATCGTGACAACGGGCGCAGCCCATGCTCATTCCCATAAATACATCGCCGGTCGCATCGGTGATGTTGTCGAGGATGTCATTCCACTGGGTGCGGGCATCACGCTGATTGTATTCGTAGAGATAATGCCTGAGGAAACCGGTTGCAGCCAGCGCTTCGGGATCTTCGGGTGCAATTTCATCACCGGCCAGTTGTTCTTTTACAAACTGTGAGTAGGGTTTGTCGCTGTTGAAAGAACGCACGACATAATCGCGATAGCGCCAGATTTCCGGACGAAACGCGTCCTGGTTGAACCCGTCTGATTCGGCATAGCGGACTACATCCAGCCAGTGCCGGGCCCATTTTTCACCGTAATGCGGACTTTCCAGGAGTTCCTCAATCAAGCGCGACCAGGCATCGGGGGAAGGATCATTTACGAAAGCGTTGATCTGTTCCACCGTAGGAGGCAGGCCGATCAGATCGTAATAGGCACGTCGTATCAGCGTGGTTCGACTGGCTTCGCCGGCAGGTTTCAGACCCTCTTTTTTCAGACGGTTAAAGATAAACGCGTCGATCGGATTTTTCGACCAGTCCTGCGCTTTGACCTCGGGAACGTCTGTCTGCTTCACGGGTTGAAATACCCAGAAGTTACGGTCTTCTTCAGTAAAGAATGTTTCCATTTTACGCTGTTTAATGACGTAATCTGCGTTTTCAGGCCAGTACGCTCCCGTATCAACCCAGCGTGTGAGTGTGGCGATTTCTTTGTCGGAGAGTTTTTCATCCGGCGGCATCTCATACGATTCGTAGTTGATCGCTTCTACCAGCAGACTTTCATGCGATTTTCCGGGAACGATCGAAGGGCCGCTCTCACCACCGGTGAGCATCGCTTTGAGCGAATCGAGGCGCAGTTCCCCTTTCTGTTTTTTATCGCCATGACATTCCAGGCAATGTTTGATCAAAAGAGGGCGGACTTCTTTCTCAAAGAAGTGCAGCTGACGTTGATCGACTTTGGAATTCGCCGGCTTTGCTTTTTCTGCTGCCACGACCAGGTTGGTCGACAGCAAAAGTAACAGACTGACTTGCAGGAATCTCATGAACCATTCCTCTTTCATTTATCGACGCTGAAAATAAAAGGGTATCTATCTTCGAATCGTATCAGATGTTATTACAAATTATTTGCGTGCAGGTTTCAAAGGGGGGAGCCCGCCGATAAAGACGGGGTCAATCATATCGCCGTCATCCTGCACATCCTGGATGAACAGGCCTTCGACAGTTTCACCTTCTGCAATACCAAGGTCAGACAGATTGATACCAGTCGCGAGAGCTTTGGCTCCCACGACATGCCAGTTACCACCATTACTTTTCGCTGTTTCCAGCTCAGAGCGGGAACTGATGCCTGACTTCCGGTTGAAAATGTGCAACCAGAATTTCTCCAGTGGTTTTGCTTCGGGCGAAGCGAGATCGATATCAAATTTTTGAATCAGGTGGGTTTTGGATTTTTCCGTGAACGGCAGTGGAGTCGCATAAAAGGCATCTCCGGTGGTTGAGTGCACAATCACCTGCAGATCGAACAGAACAATATCCGGCCCGGGACCATTGACCACCGGCTCTCGAAAGCGGATGGCCATACCCGGAGTATTGGGGTGAGCAGGGTCTTCCTCTTCATGCATGACGGGTGCCGCAGTCAGGGGCGATGTGGATCCGCCGGGATTGACCACACCGGTCAGCAGGCAACGATCATCGTCCAGCAGATGTCGGCGTAATGTCCCGGGGTTCCCATCGGTACCGGGATCGATGCCATCATTACGTGTCAGGAAGGATCTCCCTTGATAGTGGGTGAGTTCAATTCCAATCAGGTCTTCCACTTCATACTGATAGGATTTTCCACCTCTCTGTACGGTGACGCATTTCAAATCTTCCGCACGATTTTCCGGTCCCACAGTTGTTGTGTATGAAACCACTCGATCGGGTAACTGTGAAACATACTGCTTCTGATCGAAGGGGATGTCATCAACGACAACGCCGTTATTGGTCGTTAAACGCTGTGCCATGCCACGGGTTAATCGCTGTGATTTGATTTGACTGTCCGATTTGAACTTCACAGGCTGTACGTCGGTTTCACCTTCGATGACCTGCACGTCGGTATTACCCGCTTCCGAAACATTGACAGAAAACCGGGTGCCGTAATCGACGACCTGGGAGAGAGGTGTTTCGACGGTAAACCCTTCGGCACCATCGGGGGCATAGACAGAACAGGCACCGTAACGCACTGCCAGATGCTCTGGCCCCTGGCTTTCGAAGACGGCAGGTCCTGTCAGAATGACTTCGGCACCGTTAGTAAATATCAGTTGCAACTGACCGGCAGAAATTGCGTATTCCTGGCAGTTCACAATGGGGGAACCGACTTTCAGAAAGGGAGAACCTTCAGCAAACCGCACGGCTGCGGTCTGGGTGACTGCCGCTGCAGAAGGTGGTTTCGGCTGAGACTGCGGCGTATCCAGACTGATCTGTGGAGCAGCCGGAGGTGCCAGGTTGAAGGTTAGAAAGCCTGTCACCAGCACCAGGCAGGCAGCAGAAACCAGCAACCACAACGCGGTAGAGGTTTTCACAGGTTGACCCGGTGGTGCCTGCGTATAGGAGGCATTGACCAGCGGTGCCTGGATCTGAAACTCGTAATCAGATACCGGCTGCTCGTCGTGCATTCGTTCGAGATTCAGATGCAGATCAAGATAGTTAAAATATTTCAGTCGGGCATCCGCGTCGGAAGAGAGGACTTCTTCGAGTTGCTGATGCTGCTCGCTGGTGATGGTCTGGTTGCACAGCGCACCGAAGAGCTCATACAGCATTTCATTATATTTATTGTTTTGATTCATTTTCCCTCTCCTGTATAAGAGACAGTCCGTTCTATACAGTGAGTTAATTGACGACGAATCTGATTGAGCCTGTTATACAGAGTCTGTATTGCAGCTCCGGCGACTTCCGCTAAATCTTTCACAGGTATCTGATCACGATAGACCTGGTTCACCAGCTTACGGTCTTTCGCTTTCAGTTTTTGCATACACTCTTCTAACGCTGTAGCACGTACATCCAGCTTGAGTTGTGGAATCTCAGCACGTTCATCAGCCAGTTGCTGAATGACATCATCTCGAAACTGCAAACGCTTTCGCTGAGCCACACGCATGAAATTTTTGACTTCATAAAAAGCCACGCCACAAGCCCAGGAAAAAAAACTGCAGGTTTCATCGTAGTCTGCAAATTTTTTCCAGAGAATCAGACTGGTTCTCTGAAAGACATCTTCCGCATCATCCCGGTTGGGCAGCAACGAAAAGATATACGAATAGATCTGATTTCGGTGCTGCGTAAATACATGGAGAAATTTCACATGTAGTTCGTCGGGCAGGTCTGTCTGTTCCTGTTCAATGCTCATACAGATGACTTCATTCAACCGGTGGTAATATGATAAATATTCCTGACTTCAAATACAAAAACAAAGTCTCCTACTAAGGCAATCGTACACAGAATATGTGAATTACCTCTTCAATTTGCTGAATTCGACAGAGATTTCAGGATCCCTTCCTTCCTGACCAGATTTCACGATTAAATCCCCTCAAACTGACCGGAACCATATCCATAAGTATACACCAATGTGAGTTTTGATTCCAATTCCAGTTTTCCGGGAAAACAGAGGGAAATGTCTGTAGTTGCGTATCACTGCATTTTCAGAGCAACTACCGACTTGCCCGCCTGCATTCAGGCTGGCGAAGCATTTACCGCACACCCGGACACCTGATTTTTCTGAGAGACACAAGAGGTGTCAAACCGGGAATACATACCATCAGCATCGCTACAAACTGAATCACCATTTGAAACCGGTTCACCTCACAGGCTGCTCTCCCCTGAAAACAGCGCATTAAAAAAGCCCTCTTCGCTAAAAAACAAAGAGAGCTTTTTTGTAGAGAGACTGATGCCTTAGACGGCAGGCTGACCGGTGAAGTATTCGGGTTCTTTACCTTCCTGCCATTTGATGTTACAGCCGATGCTCGGCTTCTGATCTTCCGTTACAGGCGATCCCGCCAGGACAGCATCGCAGGCCGCTTTCAGATCGGCGCCGGTAATCGGTTTGTCGCTGCCTGGTCGACTGTCATCAAACTGTCCACGGTAAACGAGTTTCTGTTCCTGATCGAACAGAAAGAAATCAGGGGTGCAGGCCGCCTTGTAGGCTTTGGCGACTTCCTGTGTGCCATCGTAAAGATAGGGGAAGTGATAGCCGGCGGATTTGGCTTCTTCGACCATTTTCTCCGGGCTGTCGTCGGGATGTGTGGCTACATCATTGGAACTGATACCAACAACCGCCAGACCTTTTTCCATGTACTCATCTGCAAAGGAAGCCAATGCTTCGCGCAGATGAATGACAAACGGGCAATGGTTGCACATGAAAATGACCAGCAGTCCTTTGGAGTCACTGAAGTCGCTGAGGGAAACAGTTGACCCATCGACATTCTTCAATGAAAAGTCGGGAGCCTGTGTTCCCAGTGGAAGCATTGTGGATGCGGTTTTGACCATGATGAGATCTCCTTTTTGAACAACCAGCCCAGCAGACGTTAAGACTGGTTTGAAGTTTTTAAAGCGAATTTTTCAACCAGTGGACCGACCACCTGTCGGGGCACAAAGTCTTTGAGTTTTTCTTCTGCGACATCACCACCCAGCTGCGCGATCTGCTTGATCAGTGAGCTGGAGATATGCGTGTATTTTTCACTGGCCATCAGGAAGACCGTTTCGATTTCCGCAGCCAGAGTCCGGTTTGCCAGCGACATTGTGAATTCGGCTTCAACATCGGTTAATGTCCGCAGCCCTCTCAGCATCACGCCGCCACCACACTCCTGCACGAAATTAACGGCCAGCCCCTGAAAGCATTTGACTTCGACATTCGGAAACCTGGTCAACAGGCCTTGCAGCATCTGCTGACGTTCTTCAGGTGAAAACAGTGGGCGTTTGTCCGGATTGATCCCGATGCCGACCGTGATTTTCGAATAGATCGCCGCACCCCGTTCCACAATATCCAGATGCCCCAGCGTGGGGGGATCGAAACTGCCTACATAAATAGCATGATGTGGATTGAGCGTCTGCGACACGAAACTGCCTTTCCAGGAAAGTTGACTGTGAACCAGTTGTATTTATTGTAGCTGGAAGCGGAGTCGATCCAAACGGACAGCATCCAATTTCTGGAACGAATCGTAAGATTTGAAGTTCAAGAGTGCCCGGAATTGCAAATCACTCCCATAGCCAGTGTAATAAAGCAAGCGAAAACGAATCAGAGAACTCAGGTAATTCAAGTAATCCAGATGGAGCACATTGCCTGATAGAAAACGTTAATTGACCTGTTGACCAGAATCCTGCTACGGGAGCTTCCTGCCATGAAATATTGCCCTCTTCGCGCCGCTGTTCCACTGACCATAATCATGTTGTCGCTGCTGACAATGAAAAGTCCGCTGACCGCGGCACCACAAAAACTGTCTGATGTTTCGAAGTTACTCAAAACACCGGTCAGCAAGGAGAATCAGCAACAGGTTCTGGACTACTTCAAAAAGCGATATCAGAAAGAAAAAGATTTAACCAAAGGCAATCATAAAGCGTTGATCGAAAAGACCGACGATGGCGGCGGTTTTGCGGGCTGGTTTTTGAAAGCAAACCCGGGTGACGAAGTCATCATTTTCGCAGAGAAAGATCGTCAGTGGCCGATGGTCGAACTGGGAGACTCCGGTTATTTCGCCCGTATTGAAAAATTCCCTGATTTTTCTTCTGCCCACTACCAGTTCGGCGTCAACGGCAAACGGCTGGAGACAAGTCGCTCCAACCGATTCGGTTTTGAAAGCTACGAATGGGCTCCCGAAAGCCTTAAACAAGCTGGAGTTCCCCAGGGAAAGCTCACCCAGATGCCTGCTTTTAAGAGTACGAAACAGTACCCGGGCACAGTTCGCGACTGGTGGGTTTATGTGCCCGCCCAGTATTCCCAAACAGGCCCCCCCGCCAAACTGATCGTCTTTACCGATGGTGGCGGATACTGTCACGGCGATGGCAACGCGACGATCGTGCTGGATAACCTGATTCATGCGAAAAAGGTCCCGGTTTCCATTGCCGTCTTCATCAATCCCGGCGTGATTCCCGCAAACGGAAAAGGGAAATCGGAGATTCGCAACCGCAGCAATGAGTATGACACCTGTACGGCGCAGTATGCGACTTTCCTGGACCAGGAAATGCTGCCCGCCCTGCGTCAGCAGTACCGGATTTCCGAGAAACCGGAAGACCATCTGATCTGTGGCGCTTCTTCCGGCGGTAGTTGTGCTTTTACGGCAGCCTGGCATCGAACCGACCTGTTTCAGAAGGTGATTTCCTTTGTGGGCAGTTTCTGTGATTTCCGGGGAATCAGTGATTATCCCTCTCGCAAGAACAATACGATTCCCCTCGACCAGTTTGGCCCGTGGAAGACAGCACACGACTACCCTGGTCTGATTCGCAAAACATATCCCCCCAAACCACTTAAGGTCTTTTTACAGGATGGGGATAATGATCTGGACAATAAACTGGGTAACTGGTTTCTGAATAACGAGCGGATGGCAGCTGCCCTGGCCTACAGCGGTTATGACTACTGGTTTGTCACCGGCCATGGGATTCACAGCAGCCGCCACGGGAAAGCGGTTTTACCGGATGCGCTGGTCTGGATCTGGAATTCAGACCAGAAGTAAGTCTGAGACGCCCGCTTTCTCAGAAAGTTATTTCCGCCGAATCGAAATATTCGTTGAGAATTTTGTTTGACGAATGGGAAGCGGGCGGATAAATTTACATCGTTAAGAATTCAGTGGAGCAAAATGGAAATTGTACTCTCAAGCGAGAGGAACCTTGAGTCCACGATTTGCTTTTTTTGAAGTTCCAGCAAAGAGTTCACTGACTGAGATTTGCCATAACAGAAAATGGAGTTGTGTTCTGCCGGAAGCGGAACGATGTTTATCGCTTGTCGTTCTTGAGTTTCACGAGTCTGCTGCTTTAGAGCCACCCGCCTTGAATGCCACGACTGTCCAGCATCAACTTTCTGGCTGCAACACAAAATGTTGTCTGATGGTAATTTGCCAAGGGCGTACCCAGGGAAACGACCGTAGTTTTGACGAATTGAAACGACGATCCGATTGATTCTGGTATCGCTATCACAAGCCTGAAAACAGGCTCTATTCAAGGAGGATTTTGAATGACAGTAGAAACCTATTCGCAGAAAGCAAAACAGCTTTCCCAGAAAATTGAGCAGACCATCACATTTCGGACTGGCAGCCAGGTGCAGTCGCTTAAAGTTGATATTCTGGGTGAGATCGTGGTTCTTTCCGGGCGGACCGATTCATTTTACCACAAACAGCTGGCTACTCATGCCGCGTTGAGTGAAATCGACCAGTATGCCCTGACCAACAATATTCGTGTAGAACTATAACGGCCTTCCCCTTATTCTGCACGACGCAGAAATCTCTTAAGAGTAGACCACTGCCTGCGATTAAATCATGATGATTTGATCGCTGTGGCAAACTTCCGCAACGCTTTGACCTGTTACGAAGCACTCTCCCCATTGCCGGATTCAGATTCAGCTGTTGCCGATTTCTTACGGCTGCCGAACGAGAATTTCTTCTCTTCTCCCCGCATGATCCGCCCCAGATTGCTCCAGTGACGGATAATGATCAACAGCGGGACTGCAATACTGAAAGCCGCCAGGCTCCACTTCTGTTGTGTGAACGCGGCGGACCCCAGTTGAATGAATTGCGCCACGCCAAACGCAATCGCGGCGACGATTGAACTCAAAGCAACAATCCTTGTCAGCAGAAATGTCAATGCAAAACCGATGACCACCACCAGCGTCGACCACGGGCCCAGTACCAGAATCACACCCAGGCTGGTCGCCACGCCTTTGCCCCCCCGAAAACCCAGCCAGAGGGGAAACATATGCCCCAGGATGGTTGCGACACCACTCAAGACACGGGCATGATCAAACGCGGGAGATTCCGGGCTCACAAACAGAGGCGGAATCAGTAAGACAGGCAGCAGTCCTTTTAGCGCATCCAGCAGAAGTACCAGGACGCCCCATTTGGCCCCCAGTGTCCGAGCCACATTGGTGGCGCCGATATTGCCACTGCCCACTTTACGGATATCCGTACCAGTAAACACTTTTGCTACCAGGAGCCCAAAAGGGACAGAACCGGCCAGATAAGAGCAGGCCGCCACAAAAATCCAGAAATAATCTGCAAACATCGAGTGGACAGTTTCGTATAATAGAAGTAGAGACATGGCAGTTGATCAACGTGCTGTGATAATACCTGACTTGCGCCAGAAAATACAACAACAGGTAGCATTACCTGTTGAGACGACTTTTACGGACGAATCCTGCCGACTTGCGAGAAAGGATGGTTCTCATCAACTCAAAAGTCTAAAAGTTGGAACTTACTATTGGCCCTGTCCTTGTGAATAAATTATTCTGAAGGTCAGGGCCCCCTTCCTTGTTGTCCATTGATACGCTTTTCTTTTTTTATAAGAGCCATGGCAGAGAAAACGCTACCTATCATGACGCCGGCAGTAGATCCGTCTGATCTGGATTCGGGACTTTACCCCGCCCGCTGGTGGCATACAGAAGGTGAAAAAATCATCTGCGACCTCTGTCCGCGCGCCTGCGCGCTGTCAGAAAATGACCGTGGATTCTGTTTTGTTCGCCAGAACATCGGCGGCAAGATGGCATTGACCACGTTTGGTCGCAGTACCGGCTTCTGTGTCGATCCCATCGAGAAAAAGCCATTAAACCATTTTTATCCCGGCTCCAGTGTCCTCTCCTTCGGGACCGCAGGCTGCAACCTGGGTTGCAAGTTCTGTCAGAACTGGGATATCTCCAAATCGAGAGAAATCGAACGCTTAAGCGCCCGGGCACTGCCAGACGAAATTGCCGAAGTCGCTGCGCAACTGGGCTGCCAGAGTGTCGCGTTTACCTACAACGATCCTATCATCTGGTCAGAATACGCGATTGAAACATCCAAAGCCTGTCATGCCCGCGGAGTAAAAACCGTCGCCGTCACAGCCGGCTATATTACCGAACAGGCGCGGGCGGATTTCTTCGAACACATCGACGCTGCGAACGTCGATCTGAAAGCATTTACTGAAGAATTCTATTACCGTATCACGCTCTCGCATTTACAACCGGTCCTCGATACCCTCAAGTGGCTGAAACACGAAACGGACGTCTGGTTCGAAATTACGAATCTGGTCATTCCGCAGGCGAATGATAACGACGGCGAATTTCAACAGATGTGCGACTGGATTCTGAACGAAATCGGCCCCGATGTACCGCTGCATTTCTCGGCCTTCCATCCTGATTTCCGCATGCGGGATCGCGGGGGCACGCCGCCGGAAACACTGGTCCGTGCCCGTGAGATCGCCCTCGCCGCCGGCCTCAAATATGTTTACACTGGAAACGTGAATGATGTCGTCCGACAGAGTACCTGCTGCCCGCAATGTCAGCAGACACTCATCGAACGTAACTGGTATCAGTTAGGGAAATATGCATTACGGGGAAATCGCTGTGGCAATTGTGATACAGAAATCCCAGGCAATTTCAGTGACAAGCCGGGCAACTGGGGTCAGAAAAGACTGCCCGTTGATATCCAGTCCATCTTAAAAAACAGTCCTCTTTCGCGACCAGGCAACACCGAGCCTCAGAAAGGTCCTGCGACGATGCAGCCCAACCAGCTAACGCAAGTCATGGAACTCAGCACCGATCAGGAACAGGCACTCCTGCAGCAGGCAGCGGCTGTCGTTGCAGGTACCGTCACGCACAGCAGGCCTGTGGAGATTCCTCTGGGAGAACTGCAGGACAAAACCGTGAGCGGTGCCTTTGTCAGCCTGAAACGTCAGAGACAGTTACGGTCCTGTTGCGGCAGCTTTGGCCAGCCACTTCCACTGGGACAGGCTTTGCAGCAGGCTGCGGTTCGTGCGGCGAAGGATGATCCCCGCTTCCCCCCGGTTTCCCCCAGTGAACTGGCTCATCTTGATCTTGAAGTCTGGCTGTTGTCCGGACTGGAAACAGTTCCTGAACAGGGCGCAGACCGGATTGATGCAGTGGTCGTCGGACAGCATGGATTGCAGATTCGTGCCGATGGTCGCAGTGGATTACTGCTGCCTGGCGTGCCCCTTGATCACGGCTGGGATGCTGAAGAATTCCTGAACCAGACCTGTATCAAAGCGGGTCTCCCCCCGACTGCCTGGAAAGATTCCGGCACCACCTTATTGCGATTTCAGGGAATCTCCTGCGCTGCCAGTTTCACAGAGCTTGTCGACCTCGCTCCTGAAAAACAGGCGAAAACCATTCTGGGACCGCGCGAATTTGCCCAGTATCTGCAATACATTCAATCAACGGTCGACGCGTTACTCAAAGGCCAGGTGCCCTCCTATTATTGTGATGCGGTCTCCGATACGAATCTGCAGGGAGTCGCGCTGCTGTTATCGCGAACGGGCACAGACGAAGAACTGATTCTTTCCAAGTGGGCTCTGAAGCAGACATTTCCCATGCAGTCCACGGTGTTTTCACTCTGTCAGCAACTGGCACAGATCATTTCCAGACTGAATCTGAAATCGGGCGAATTTCAAATCAAACTGGTGCTGGCATCCGACCCGGCCATGCATGGCACTCTGACTCAAAATGATCTGCTAGACTTTGATTTTCAGCAACGCAGTCTGCTGCTCATTGACGGTCAAAAAAATGCCTGGTGTCATGATCGAGATCAGGACACTCGAAATCTGCTGGAAGCAGCGCAACAGGCCCTGAGTTGCGAACAACCGGAAACGGTTCAGGTTCTCAGCCTGGCGGTGCAGACCACTACCTCCCGTTTTCAGATTGTAAACCGCCCCCGTGCCGAACTCGGAACTGAAATCAGACCAGCGGGAGTCGCGGGGACGTTTTATCCCGCTGACCCCGCCAGAATGACCGCCCAGCTGGGGGAATTATTCCATGATCAAGTAGACGCTCAACCCTGGGCTGCAGCGATGGTGCCCCATGCGGGCTGGAAATACTCGGGCAAAATCGCAGCCCGCGTCCTGAACCGGATTCAGCTCCCGTCCACGATTATCGTCATCGGCCCCAAACACACACGCGAGGGAGTCGACTGGGCGGTCGCACCGCATCAGGCCTGGCAGTTACCCGGTGGCAACCTGAATTCCGATCGCGCGCTGGCACAAAAACTCGCGGAACAGATCCCGGGACTGGAACTGGATGCCGCCGCCCATCGCAGCGAACATGCCATTGAAGTGGAACTTCCGCTGATTCAACGCCTGGCACCGGATGCCAAAGTTATCGGTATTGTCATCGGCAGTGGCAACCTGCCACGCTGCGAAGAGTTTGCCGCGGGACTGGCGCGCGTGATTCAGGAAATGCCCGAACCGCCGCTGTTATTGATTTCCAGCGACATGAATCACTTTGCCACAGACAAGGAAAATCGTCGACTGGACGAACTGGCACTCGAGAAAATGCGGTCGCTGGACCCCGAGGGCCTGCTGGAAACGGTTCGTGAGTACCATATTTCCATGTGTGGCGTCCTGCCAGCAGTCATCGTGATGAAAACGCTGCAGAAAATGGGCAAACTAAACCAGATAGAACAAGTGGGCTATGCCACTTCAGGCGATGTGACCGGGGATTCCTCCCGGGTGGTCGGCTACGCCGGCCTGTTGATCAACTGAAGTACAAACTCCGTCAGTAACTGATGGGTTTACCGGGAATTACAGAAATTGATGGTGACCAAAACACCGGTTTTCTATTAAAATCCCGACTCTGTCGTTTTTCAAACATTAAAGTATGCGTGCCAGCGGAATCGGAGTCCCGTGATATGTCTATTGGTCGAATCTCTTTTTTAACAGTATTCGCAACCCTCATTCTGTTTTCTCATTCTTTACCGGCAGCTGATGCACCGTCGGTTGAACTCGCGTTGACGTTCAAACCGATCCAGTCCGACATCGAAATTGAAATCCCCGACAAAGCCGATTACGGCCGCTGCAAGGTTGAAGTCGAACAGGGCAAAAACAGTTCTGGCTGGATCGTCTATGGACCGAACGGACAGGTGCTCAGACGCTTTGTCGATACGAATGGTGACAACGTGGTCGATCAATGGCGGTATTTCAATCGCGGTCTGGAAGTCTACCGGGATATCGACTCCAACAATAATAATAAAGTAGATGGCTCGCGCTGGATGAATCTTGCCGGAACCCGCTGGGGCATTGACAAGAATGAAGATGGCGAGATTGATGAGTGGAATATGATTTCTGCGGAGGAAGTCACCCGCGTCGCCATGAACGCACTGGCAAAGAATGATACCAAGGCTTTTAAAA
Organism: Gimesia maris; assembly: GCF_008298035.1. Taxonomy (NCBI): domain Bacteria; kingdom Pseudomonadati; phylum Planctomycetota; class Planctomycetia; order Planctomycetales; family Planctomycetaceae; genus Gimesia; species Gimesia maris. The sequence goes on along the minus strand of NZ_CP042910.1, from coordinate 975,942 downwards.
CACTGATGATCACGGAAGCGGAACTGGCAGACGCCGGAATCCAGAATCCCTTCGCTGACAAAATTCGTGAATCGGTAAACAGCGCTGCGAAAGATATCACCACGATGCTTTCCAAGACCAAAATGATCACACCGGACACCATCTGGGTCCGCTTTGATGGCTCTATGCCGGGCCTGATTCCTGCAGATGACATTAAAACCAAGAAAGATCTGCACGTCTTTGAAAATGTGATGGCGATTGTCGATACCAAGGGAAAAAGTGGTCTGATCCAGTTTGGTGAACTGATTCGCGTAGGAAACGCCTGGCGATTGACACAGGTCCCATTGCCGATTGAAGGAGAATCCATCCAGGTGACCGAAGGCGGAATTCTGATGCAGCCGGTCGCCGGAACAAATACGTTACCGACGAATACCACCGTTGGTCTCTCCAAAGAGATGCAGGCACTGCTGGATGAACTGCAGAAACTGGATCAGAACGGTCCGACTCCGGACCAGGGACCACAGGCGATTGCCCGCTATAATACCGAGCGGGTCGCCATTATCGAAAAGCTGATCGCAGCTGCCAAAAATGAAGATGACCGATCCCAGTGGACCCGACAAATGGTCGACGGGCTGGCAGCCGCCGTACAGACGGTGGGCTACAAGGATGGCCTCAAACAGTTGCAGGCCATTCGCGATCAGGTTCAGAAGAAATCTCAGGATCAGGATCTGATTGCATATGTGACCTACCGCACCTTACTGGCCGATTACAGTACCCAGTTGCAGTCGACCCAAAGTGAGCAACTTCGCGATGTGCAGACCTGGTGGCTGGGACAGCTGGAAGACTTTATCAAGAAATATCCCACCTCGGACGACGCTGCGGAAGCAATGCTGCAGTTGGCAGTCACACAGGAATTCAGCGGTAAAGTAGCCGAATCCAAAAAATGGTACACCAAACTGGTCGAAAGCCATGCTGATTCCGAAGCGGGCACCCGTGGTGCGGGCGCCCTGCGACGTATGAATCTGTCAGGCACGGAACTGGAGCTAACGGGGAACTCATTGGCTGGAGGGAAAATCGATGCCAGGCAGTATCGGGGTAAAGCGCTGCTGGTGATCTTCTGGTCGAGCTGGTGTAAACCCTGTACCGAAGACCTGCCTCAGATTCAGGAGCTGTATAACAAATACCACAGCCAGGGATTTGACGTGCTGGGAATCAACCTCGATGCGACTCCCGAACTGGCAGAAGCCTACATCAAGCAGCACAAGGTTACCTGGGCTCATATCCATGAAGAAGGTGGACTGGAAAGTGCACCCGCACGCGACTTCGGCGTGATCTCGCTGCCGACCATGTTCCTCGTCGACAAGGCAGGCAAAGTGGTCAACCGCAGTGCCACCGTTGCAGACCTTAAGAAATCTCTGCCCGGTCTGCTACAGCAGCAATAGAACGTCAAGAGAGAGAGAGAACAGCGTCTCTCCCCAGTCGGCCATCATGCAGCGCAGACGCCACCAGTACGGCGTCTGCCCCCTGCTCTGCCTGAGTCTGTAGATCATCTATGCTGTGAATGCCGCCTCCGGTAATCAGTCTCAAATCGGGGTGATGGCTGCGCAGTGTGCGACAGAGCGCTTCCGTTCCGGTTCCCTGACCGGTCCCCACATTGGCCAGATCCAGCAGAATCATCTGGTTCACGCCCTGCTGCAGACTCAATTCAGCGATCTCCAGCGGATCATCGATTGCCGCATACGGATTGTCTGAGGAACTGTTACGAACAGGCTTTCCCTGTTTGAGATCCAGACTGAAGACGGTTGAGGCAGCGCCCCAGTTTTGTACCAGCTGCTTCAATTCCTGTGGCGATTCCAATGTTTCCAGCCCCGCGACAATCGTGATGCCTTTCATCTTTGATAAAGGTTGGCTGTCACCAGCAAAGTGCAATCCACAATCGAGAAGAAACGTAAAACCGGCGTCGAGCAGACACTGATACATTTGCAGATTGAGTCGTTGTTGCAGAATCGCATCCAGATCCGCAACATAAAACTCACTGAAACCAAATTCGTCTTGCAAAGCCTGCGCAATATCAAGGGGTTGACTGGAGTGGGTCAGACCACTTTGAATGGGTTGATACGTTTCACGCTGACCGGCGATACCACGCACAATGGTTTGATTCAGGATATCCAGAACCGGAATGATTTTCATGTCAGACTCTCAACAGCGTGATTCGTTAAACAGACCTGGAACCGTGTGACTCCCCTGTAGCCACGACTCTGTTTACAATAACAGTTCTTAAACTAAAAGTGGATCATCGATAGACGCCAATCCCTGTATCCAGACCGAATTGAAACAACCATGCAGATTCTCGAAGCAGACCTGACCAACCCGGAACACGCCAGCGCGCTGGTTTCGCTGTTAAACAATTATGCCTGCAGTCCCGAGGGAGGCAGCGCCGCTTTACCTACAGAGGTGCAACACAATCTGCCAGCCGCCTTACAGGCGCGCCCGGATGCGATTGTGTTATTGGCATTCGTCGACGAAACACCGGTCGGCCTGATGACCTGTATCGAAGGTTTCTCAACCTTTGCCTGTAAGCCTCTGTTGAATATCCACGACGTGTATGTTTCTGCCGACTTTCGCGGACAGGGAATCGCGGGCCAACTGTTTGCACATGCGGAAAGCATTGCGAAATCACGGGGATGCTGTAAACTCACCCTGGAAGTCCTGCAGGGAAATACGCGTGCTCAGGCCGTCTATACCCGCCTGGGATTTTCCGGCTATGAACTGACGCCTGAAATGGGGCATGCCCTGTTCTGGGAAAAGAAACTGTAACCTGCAGCGATTCCGCTTGGATGAAACACGTCTGATATGAATTACGATGTCGTCGGCCTGGGAACTGTCGTGGTAGACCATCTGGTCCTGCTGTCGCATCATCCGGTCCAGGATGCCAAAACCAATATCATCAGTGACGCCTACCAGATCGGCGGCCCGGTGCCGACAGCCCAGGTCATGTTAAGCCGCCTCGGTAAACAGTGCGCGTTTCTCGGCAGTTGGGGTGACGACCAGTACGGGCCACTGATCGCGGAAGAACTGGCTGCGGAAAATCTGGATCTCACAGGCAGCCGTCAATTGCCGGGCACCCGTTCCGGCTATGCGCAGGTCTGGATCGATGAGAGTGCCAGCACGCGTACAATCGCCTGCTATCGCCCTGAACACTGGCTGCAACCCGCTGATCTCGATGAATCAATACTGACACAGGCACATGCCGTTCACCTGGATGGCTGGCCTCAAGCCACTTGCCTGCACGCCGCACAGATTGCACAACAGGCGGGTGCCAAAGTCTGCCTGGATGCCGGCTCGCTGAAACCGGGGATGGAAGAGTTAATTCCTTACCTCAACGTCATGAACTGCCCGCGACGATTTATTACTGAATACCTCGATACCGACGACATTCAGACTGCAGGCGCGGAACTACTGCAACAGGGACCGGACCTGGTGACGATCACTGATGGCGTGAACGGTGCCTGGTTGTTTACGGAATCGAACCGGCTGCATTGCGAAGCGCTGCCCGTCCTTTCACTGGATACTACAGGTGCCGGAGATGTCTTTTCCGGCGCGCTGCTGTATGGCATTCTGGAAGACTGGCCCGTCGAACGGACTTTGAAATTTGCCTGTATCACGGCGGCTCTGAAATGCGAGCGCCTGGGCAACCGCGAGGCGTTACCCACGCTGGCGGAAATTGAAGCAGTGCTGCAGACTAAGAAGCTGCGTCTTTCACGATGGGATTGATGAGCGTTCCGATCCCGGTGATCTCAATCGAGACAATGTCACGGTCTTCCAGTGTGAATTCATCGGGGGGCACAACTCCGGTTCCCGTTAATAACATCACACCACTGGGAAAATCATTTTCTTTCCCCAGCCAGCTGATCAGGTCTTCCAGTCCGCGTGCCATCTCCGCGATGGTCGTATCGCCGCGAAATACTTCTTCCCCCTCCCGTTCAATCGTCAGGATGATCTGGGTCGCTTCCCGATCCAGAGGCTGTTCATGCAGCAGAACACAGGGTCCAAGGCCACAACATTGTCTGTAAAATTTCGCCTGAGGCAGATAGAGCGGGTTTTCCCCTTCAATATCCCGGGCCGACATATCATTGCCGACCGTGTAACCGACCAGTCGCAGATCGGGTGAAACGACCAGAGTCAGTTCGGGTTCCGGCACTGACCACTGGCTGTCAAAACGAACTCTGACAGGCTGATTTGGCCCACAGACCCGGTTGGGAGTCGCTTTGAAAAACAGCTCGGGTCGATCCGCGGTGTAGACTTGATCGTAATGTGAGGCAGCCGCCTCCGATTCTTCCATCCGCGCCACCTGGCTGCGTTTGTATGTCACTCCTGCCGCCCAGACTTCCTGGTGATCGATGGGCGCCAGGAACTCGAGCTGGTTGAAAGGGACGGGAGGCAGTTCGGTATCAATCAGAAATTTTGCCAGCCCGATCGGATCGGGGGCGTAGAGAATATCGGACAGCCGATGACAGTTTTCCACCTGTGACAGATCCAGAAGTTGAACTCCATTCGCCTCGACGATCGCGACGTGTCGTTCTCCGTTTGATAATAAAACTTTAGCGAGTTTCATCTTCATACTTCCTTCTGGTACTGGTCTAACGCGGCAAGTGTGTTTTGCATGTCTTCAGGTAATGGTGCCTCAAATTTCATCGGTTTTCCACTCTGCGGATGGAAAAATTCCAAACAATACGCATGAAGGGCCTGACGCTCGATTAAAACATCGGACTCCAATTCTGCCGCATCTGCTTCTGCCTGAATCCCGAGGCTTTTCATTTTTAAAGACTTGTGCCCGCCATAAACACGATCCGCGACAATCGAATGACCGATATGCTGCATGTGTACCCGCAGCTGATGTGTGCGTCCGGTACGAGGTTTAAGCCGGACATACGTGAAGGCCTGATAACGCTCGATGACTTCGTAGTAGGTAAACGCGTTCCGGGCATTCCCCCCTTCATCGCAGACAATCATTTTCTCCCGTGCCCGGGGGTGCACACACATGAAAGTATCGATGTAATCGGTATCAAACTCCATGCGGCCCCAGACAATGGCCCGGTACTCTTTCTGCACATCCCGTTTTTCAAACTGGGCGCTCAACTTGGCATGCACCTGGTTATCCTTGGCGACAACCATGATCCCACTCGTATTCCGATCGAGCCGATGCACGATGCCCGGACGATACTGGCCGGCAACATCACTCAATTGATCAAAGTGATACTGCAGCGCGCCCGCGAGTGTCCCGGCGTAGTTTCCCTTGCCTGGATGTACGATCATATCCGAAGGCTTATTGATGATGGCAATCCAGTCGTCTTCGTAGACGATATCGATGGGAATATCTTCGGGAGGTAGCCGATTATCGGGTAATTCCGGAAGTCGAACCGAAACACGATCATTGACACGCATCCGACGGGCCGCTTTGACCGGCAGGCCATTGACCAGGACGGCCTCCTGCTTGATCGCAGTCTGAAACAACACGCGCGTGTAATTCGGGTATAGGCGACACAGATAGTGATCAATCCGCCAGCCATGAGCGCGAGCTTCGACCGTAATTTCAATAGGTTCGCTGGAGAGTTCTGGCGGTGGTGACGAAAGTTCGTCAGACATTATGGTTTCTTTTCGGTCGCTGGTTCCGGGCTCGGCTTTTCAGCAGGTGCTTCAGTTTTCTTAGCTGGTTCCTCAGGAGCAGCCGGCTTGTCTGCAGACTTGGGTTCTGCTTTCGCTGGTGCGTCCGTTTTGGGTGTTTCTGTTTTGGGCGCGTCCGATTTTGCATCATCCGTCTGTGGTGAGTTCGTCAAAGGCTCAGGCAGCCCGGGAAGACTTGGGAGACCTGGCAGATCCGGGAGCCCGGGCAGATCTTGTTTGGCATCATTGCCTGCACCACCGGGAGTCATCCCTGGCAGAGGCATATTGAATCCAGGTTGCTGGCGATCACCGGGCTTGGGTGACTGCTCGTGGAACCATTTGTAAAAGTTCTTCGTGCCTTCCTCTTCGAGGGCGGCGACTTTTTCACCATCAACTGGTTTCACACGCTGTTCGGCCAGTTTACGGAAGATGGAATCGGGAAATTCCTGGATCAGTTTTTTGTAAAGTTCAGTGGCATTTTTCAGATCGCCGTCCGACATGGATTCTTCGGTCCGCGCCAGGCCAAACAGAGCCCGTTCCCGAATTTCGGGTCTGGTGGAAGACGAATCGAGCAGTTTCTGGAACTGTTCTTTGGCATCAGTCAAATCACGAGTACCGGCACTGCGATCAGTAAAGGAGTTTCGCACTCCCGACTGCAGGTGACTTTCGGCAGCATGGATCAGCGCCCAGTCGGCGACGTTCGTGCCGGGAAATTCATCATAGACATTTTCGAAATCTTCGGTCGAATTGGCGGCAGCCAATCGGGTCCAGGCTTCTGCTTCCTGCGAGGTCTGGCTGGTTTTCCAGGCAGAATAACCGATCACCAGCACCAGTAAGACCCCGCCGATCACCAGGGCTTTGACGCCATAGGTTTCGAGATATGGTTCTGCCTGATGTACCAGTTTCCCCAGGTCATTGGTTTGCAGTTCGTGTCTATGTTCGCTCTTCATCAGAGTCTCTCGCAGTAAATATGAAATAGTCCGAAACTCATTCTCTCACAACGAGATAAACAAGTCCATCGCGCGAGTATATTGCCCCTGAATTTATGCGTCAAGCTGATCCCCCGACTCTGGCCGGTTTCAGTGTAAAGAAATGCAGATTTTCGTTTCCCGGAGCCATCATTCGGGCCAAATCAGCCCGAAAATGCACCGACCAGACGAATCTCTGACTCCAGGTGTGTGCTCGGGGATGATTCTCACCGCAGTGTGTCCAGATTTACCGTAGTACTTTCTTCAGGCTGAAAGTGAAACAGGGATACAGGAAGAATCCCACCAGCATCACTGAGTAAATGGTAATCAAACGGAGGCCCACCAGTCCCAGATCCGTCACCAGTTCCAGGCACCAGGATCCCATCAGAAACAGCACCACCGATCCCAGCAGGCAATGCACTTTCCACATCTGGTCCGGACGATTGAGATACAGCAGAAGCTTTCGCAGAGCCAGGGCAAAGAGAATGAAACCCACATTCCCGGCCAGTTTCAGGAACAACGCCACAGGCAGGTTGAGCACTTCGGTATTAAAAAAAATGGTGCCAGAAAAAATCACTTTGGCGAAAAAACCGACAGCCGCCCCGATCAGTAACCTGCGGACACCGGCCTGCTCCGGAATCGACAGACAGAAAATCGTTCCGGCGAAGATGATCAGATTTCCCGCGAATGCCATCACCGGCAATACGTTCATGAATATTGTCTGCATCTCTGTACCAAACAGAAAATACAGTACCCCGACCGCCGCGAGAAAGACGAGCACACCGCCATAAATCACCAGTTTGAGCCCCCGCCTGGTCGACTTCAACGAATCCGGCGCATCCCGGAGCCACTCCTCACCTGAGATCGACTCTGATTCTGCTACTGCCGCTGATTCGTGATTCATGCTTCCCGGATCTCAAATTTCGTATGAATAATGCAGATAAATCGAACCATAGTGAAACAACCTGGCAATCAAATCACAAGGCTTAACCGTTGCCTGCCAGCAGGACTCCGTTTTATGGCAACTGTTTCTGCAACGATTCAAGCCGATTGAGAATGACCGTCTTTTGAGCAGGGCTAGCATCTTCTGACAGGGAGCTGGTCTTCAAAGCCTGAGAAATATCCGTTGTCTTGTCGATCCGTAACAGCAACCGGGGCACAGAAAACGTTCTTATTTCATCCATGTCCATCAGTTGCTCCTCTTCTTCCGTAAGCTCTCTGTGATTGCTCCTGAAAAGCTGGATCAGTATCGGTTGCTGATCGCTGATTTCAAGCAGTTTCACAAAATAAGAGCGATCACTGTGCTGATCTGTCTGTAGGGGCATCTGTTTCCAATGAAATATACCTGTTTCAAACTGTTTGCCGGGAACCGCCATTTGTTCCAGTGTCGGAACGGGAGGAGCGCTGGCAAATTGATTCAGTATTTCAGGTGCCGTCTGATCGGAAAAGAATGAGACGCTGCCATCGGCAAACATCAGATGCCCCCCCTTCCACTTTGGGAAGCCAAAACTCCCCGGCCCAGTACACAGTTGCTTTCCCAGAGACCGCCAGTTGAAAGGATAGGCCCATGGCTGATAATTCCCCGCCACTTCCCCTGCCACCCAGGTATGTGCGGTCCCCTTCTCCATCTGGTCGAAAGTGACACTGCTGTTACGATAGAATAGATGCGGGTTTCCCAGGTAATGAGTGAGCCCAAAACCAGTATTCGTGTAATTCGAATTGGCATCCGGATTCAGGTAGGCTGGTCGGACTGTTTCTGTCACATCAAGATTGGCGGGGCTGTCCCAGGCTGTGTGCATATTGATCCTGTTATAATCCGGGCTGGCGTCCATGTAGGGCAGATACATCGTCAACCAGCCCTGCATCGCTGTACCATCTTCACGGATGACTCCGCCGGAAGGCAGACATCGATGCGCATCTTCATAGTTGAGCACCGCCAGACCGATCTGCTTCAGGTTGTTCTTGGAGACCGACTTGCGGGCCGCTTCGCGTGTCTGGTGTACCGCCGGCAATAACAGGCCAATCACCAGGACAATCAACACCAAAACGACGCCAATCGAAATCCAGCGCTGCATGTTAATATCTCCCGCCTCCCGCATGATGATTCGGGGACCATTGAAGTTTTCACACTTCTCTCAATAACCATCATAGTGCCTGAATGAAGGAAGAAACAATCCCCCTGTCGCACTGAGCTTATTTCTGCAACTGTTTCTGCAGTGCCTGCAGTGTTTTGACATTCGCTTCCAGTTGTTCGGAAGTTGCGGCATCTACGAGAGGGGTTGCCTTGAGCGCGGCTGCAATGTCCGTGGTGGAATCGATCTCCAGTAGAAACTGTGGACCTTTCAGATAGCTCTTCGGCTGCTTCTGTTCTTCTTCTGTCAATAAAATCTGGCTGTATACATTGAGCTTGAGTAAAACGTTCGCAGAACCGCTGAGACTTGTAGCAAAATATTCATCCCGCCCCTTTGGATCGGACTGCAGATCGATGCTGTCCCAGTGAAAATCGCCTGTCTGAAACACTTTTTTTAGAACGGCAGTTTCTGCTTTCGTCGCAACGGGGGGTGCCGCATCGTAGCGCTGCAGCATTCGAGATGAAGTGGCGTCCGTGAAGAATTTGATATGCCCGTCCGCAAACAGCAGATGCCCGCCTCCCCATTCGGGGCGTCCATAGCTGGCTGGCCCCTGGCACAGCTTAGTGCCCAGCGGACGCCAGTTGAAGGGGTAACACCAGGGTTGAAAATCACCGGTCACTTCGCCTGCGAGCCAGGTAAATGAAGTGCCGTTTGCCATTTCTTCGAACGTCACGTCACTGTTACGATGCAGCAGATTCGGATTTCCCATGATTTGCGTCAGGGCAAAACCGGAATTGGAATAATGCTGTTCGACGCCGGGTATTAAAACAACGGGTAATCTCTGATCGAACACATACCGGTTCGCGGTACTCTGCCAGGACTCGTTAAAATCCAGCCAGCTGTAATAAGGACTCGCATCGAGAAACGGCATCATCATGGCGATCCAGCCCTGCATCGCTGTGTCGTCCTCGCGGATGGTTCCACCCGGCGGCAGGCAGCGATATGATTCGTGATAATTAAACAGTGCCAGGCCAATCTGCTTGAGATTATTTTTGGCAGTATTGCGGCGTGCTGCCTCTCGAGCCTGGAAGACCGCCGGCATAATTAAGCCGAACGCGAGCAGCAACATACCCAGAACCAGACTGATCGATATCCAGCGTTGCCAGGACATGAGAAATTTTCCTGAAAGAGATATGTTACACTCAAAACAGAACTTCTATTTGAGCAGACTCTCAGGCAAATTTCCAGTGGCCTTCCCATTTGTCGGTCCAGAGAAACTGAGCCGCCAGGTGACCGTTGCGGCGGAGTTGCAGCCAGTCGAGATGATCAATGCGGCAAACGATGACGGCAAAATTTTCGTACCCCAACTGCGCTTCTTCGTCATTGGGCAGACGGTCAAACAGATAGTCGGGCAGATTCGGTTCGGGGGTTTCACTTCTGGTCCCCGGCTCTGCCACCGTGATATAGCCACGTCGATGTTCGGGGCTACTCTTTTCCCAATGGGCGGCCGAGACGTCATCACTCGTATGCACGGTCGCTTCGCCGCGCAGGCGAATCTGCACGCGCGTGAGGGAATCGTAGGCCATCCATTCCATCCAGGGAGTCTGTTCGAGTTCGCTGATTTTATCGGATCGTCGATCGGTATAGCAGATCAGTTCCCGGCGTTCCGGCTGAATCTCCCGTAACACGACCGTGCGAACACGGGGGCGACCTTCAGAAGCGGTGGCCAGCGTTCCCAGTCGCCAGGCATGTGTCTCTGTTTCTATCGCGGCCTGCAGATGCCGCCAGGTCTGAGAGAGGATTGTGTTGACGTTGGCAGGGTTAAACTCAAATTCTCTTGTCATCACGGTCCAGTCTTCAAAACAGTAAGAGTCGCTCTCTTCATTCTTAACCATGCAGGCGAAGGGTCAAGTGAAAGTTTGAAAACTTCAGGGGCGATCGTGAGATAATATCTCATCTTTCGGATGATACAGGATAGCAATCGGCAGGACGACCGCCGCCAGGAACAGAAAGACATTACTCATCGGCCAGTTGAGGTCATTTAACACCATGGTAAAGTTGCCAAAAAACAACGCGGAGAGCACGATACCAATCCAGTTGATTAAATTCATCGCGCCAATCATCCGCCCCTTCAGCGATTTGGGGGGGCGTGTCTGCAGTTCCACCTGCAGTGGCACGACAAACAGTCCGGCAAAGAAACCCAGCAACGTGAGTATGCCCCGCGCGAGCCACTCGGTTGTAGTGAGGGGGATAAATGATGCCCAGAGAGAGACATCGGCTTTCGGCAGAGTTTCGCCTGCTTCGGGAGTGGCCCACCAGCCAAAGCCCGCCATCGCCGCCAGGCAGGCTACCAGTCCCCAGGCACCGATCGTCACCAGCTTGAAGTTCACCCGCTTCCGCGACGCGCGGCCCGCCACAATACAGCCGAGTGAAATTCCCACGCCCATGCAGGCCGCCATCAGACTGGTGCGACTTTCGCTGATGTGGAGTTGACCGATGCCAAAAATGTTCACCAACGGCTGAACGATGCCTCCGACGAACCAGAAGACTGAGGAAATCAGCAGCACCGATAACAGCCGGCGATCGTTTCGCAGCAGCCCGCGGGTTTCGGTATCGATGCCCAGAGCCGAGCTGCTGAAAGGCAAGCCGGGATGGGCCACGGGGGTTCGACGAACCCAGAACGAGGCGATGGTGCCGATGACCGCGATGCCGATACAGAAATAACTGGTCTTCCAGAGTTGATCGGGATAGGCCTGTTTAACGAAACCCGCCGACGCCATTCCAAAAATAATGGCGATGAAGGTCGTCATCTGAATGATGCCGTTGGCCTGAGGCAGATCATCATCGCGGAGCATTTCAGGGAGAATACCATATTTCGCGGGGCCAAAAATCGCGCTCTGTGTGCTGAGTAATCCCAGTACAATCAGCAGCGGCAATAATTGACCCGTGAAAAAAGCGGCCATTGCCAGCAGCGCAATGATGATTTCGGCAACCTTGCAGGCAATAACAATCGTTCGCTTGGTATGCCGGTCCGCATACCAGCCCCCCAGTCCGGAGAAAAACACAAACGGCAGTGCAAACACAGCGAGCGCGGTCCCCTGCTGATCATCGGTATTCAACTGGAGCGCCTGCTGCGCACAAAACAGCAACACCAGTTGCTTGTACAGATTGTCGTTGAAGGCACCCCAGAATTGAGTGACTGTCATGCCCCAGAATGAAGAATCCTGATACAGGGGAGGTAGCTCTTCTGTCTTCAATTCCGTTTCAGACACCACTTACAATCCTTGCAGAGGGGCAATAAAGCTGGAGAAGCTCCCGGGGAAGTCGCTCGCTGATTTGTAAAACATGACACAGGTGAAATCGAGCTAAACCATAGTGGTTGATGGGAATTCTGACAATGTTGATTGATTCAAACTGCCGAATATGAACCGAATTTCATCAGAGCGTCATATCTTGTTTTTGTACCGGCGGCTATTCAACCGTATCGGCTGCTTCCGGCAGGGGAGTCGGGGATAGCTGTGCGTTCCGAATCCGGACCACCGTCAATTCATCAGAACGGCGTTTGCGGGCGAGTTGAATCACCAGCGACTGACTGCTGGTTTCTCCGTAAATCCAGAGTTCGTTGATTTTCCCTCCCGAGATGCTGCGGCCGATCTGGGTGGGCGCCCCCAGTACTTTTTTCACCTGATCCCGGTTCATGCCTGCCACCACGGTCCCGTTTCGAATTGCCTTGCGGATCGGGTCATCCCGAAATTCTTTGACTTCTTCCGGGTTGAGCCACTGATCTTTCTGCAACATGAATCCCAGTCTTGCCAGCAGAAGGGATGCTTCCGCTGATTTAGGATTCAGCTCCCAGGCGCGCAACAGAACTTTTGCGGCGGCCTGTTTATCATCGGTCAGTTCTATCAGATCACGGGCGAGCCGCACGCGACCGTCTGCATCGTTGGGGTCCAGTTTTTTACGGCGGGACTCAATCCAGTTCACCAGCGTCTGCTTTGCTTTGTCTTTTTTTCCCCGCCTCTGAAATTCCTGTGACAGATCGAGTACATACTGACGCGGCAACTCGGCGACACGGTTGAAATCAAAATCAAGCTGCATGTTCTGATATTGCTGAACCAGTTCTGTCCGTTCGGGAAGTTCTTTGGCAATGGCAGCTGCTATTTCAAAACCATTGCTCCCCCCCTTCGCCAGATTTTTCAGAATCCTGTCGAGCACAATCTCTGCATAAAACCAGCGCATTAACCGGTTTTGTTTTGCCTCGTCTGACTGCTGAAAGATTTCGAGCTGATTCTTGAGGTACTGCTCTCGTTCCTGGGGATTGTCTTTGTCTTGCGGCGTTTTCGCGGTCGGGAAGAATTTCAAAATCTGACTGAGCAACGGTTTCTCATCCGCCTGGGGCTGTTTCTGCAGTTCTTTCCATTCGAGTACCAGTGCCTCGTGCTGCAGTTCGCGGGAGAGTTGTGGATTCAGCTTGTATTCCTGAACACGATCGGCCAGTTTGAACAGTGTTTCCGGCTGTTTGACGATCAGCTGATTGTACTCCGCTTTCACTCCCTTGCGATAAGCGTCCTGTGCCTTTTGTTTCAATTCGTCATCGTTATAAAATTCTGCCCGGTTGCTGGCCCAGTCTCCCAGGGAATACCATTCGCGCGGATCGGTCAGATCAATTTTGGATTCTTCCGTGACGAAATACTCCATGTCGTCCGGCATTTTTTTCAGGCCAGTAATTTTGAACAGAATGCGACCATTCTCTCGCGCCAGCTGCCCGGTGATTTCCACATTTTGCACGGAGTTATCCAGCTTCGGAGTCTTGCCGGCATAATAAAAAGGGATCGGGCAGTTGCGAAATCGCAGGGACAGCGAATTGAAAGTGGAGATCCTGCCTTCCAGCGTCTGGGGGACTCCAAGCAGCTTATCCCATTTTTCGCGCTGGCTGACAAAATTCTGAATGCTGCGGTCGGCGGCACGGGAAACAGTCTGAAGGCCGAGCACCGCCAGCAACAGGATCAGGCATCGCAGGTATGTTTCTGATTTTTTCATTCTGTCAGTCCCAGAAATCGGGATTGTTGATTTAATAGCTTTTCGATCTGTTCGCGATTCTGAAACTCGTCGAACTCAATGCCGAGCAGTTTGTAAAGTTTCAGATGCGACCAGAGAAAAGCGGTTTTGCCATTCAGCTCGATAATTCCGGTATCAGGGCGACTGGCATCCTGTTGAAAGTCGACAATCTGAGCCGCAAATATGACGGGTTGCCCCTGATGAGATTCCAGATACTCTTCAAACGCCGGTTCAGTCAACTCCAGATACAGCGTGTATTCATCCAGCAGCACAGGCAGATTCAGGCGATACCGGGATTGTTCTGTTTCCTCCAGAGACTCGACAGGCAGGAGTGTTGCTTCAAAGATGATCCAGGTATCTGCATAACGCACCTCGAACAGCGTTTTCCAGCTGTCGACTCCCGACTGTTTGATTTGAACGACTGCTTCTTCCGCGATTTCGAACAGCGGCGAAACCGCCTGGGTGTTCATCGCCAGCAGTTCGCGAGATGTCTGGCGGATTTCGTTGGCCGCGGGATCGGTACGCCCCAGAACAGTCAGCGCCTGGAAAGCTTCCTGATAGGCGTCGTTGGCGGCGATCAGATCTTCCTGTTCCAGCATTTGATTCCCGGTCTGTGTGGCCGCTTTGAGTGCGTCGCTGGCCTGTTCCATTTTGCGACTGTTCAGGATTCCGTACCCGGTCAGCCCTACAATCAGAATGATTCCCGCCAGGATACCCCGGAATGGTGTAATCAGACGGGTCCGGGGTGCCGGCAGTTCAAACGGGGAGACTTCTGCTCTGGTCTCGGTCGCCGAATTCGCTTCCGCAGGTTTCCGGGCCTCCTGCTTCGCTTTACGTTTCTCTCGTAAGCGGGTCACAAATGCCGAATTCAATATGAAATCGGAAAGCTGCTGCTGTTTCGGTAACTGCTTCTTCTTTTTGCGCGCTTTGGGGGCAGGATATGTATTCCGCGGGAGGATGAAATAGGCTTCATTGCATTGCTGACAGGCATGTCGATAGGGGCCTTTCCGCCGGTAGCCCGACAGGCTGACGCCACAGACGCAAACGATTTCGTAGGGCTCGGGAATGTCCTCCTCGCGTCGTTTATTTTTCGAAGGGATTTTCAGCCAGTCAGCCATAAAAACGATACCGCTTTTGCACGAGGTAAGGTATTGCCCGAAGCGAATTTACCCTGAATTTGAGATTGGAAAATGACTCCCCCTATTATAGGCATCCCGACTGCAGATGTCACAGGTCTCTCCACTGGAGAGGCAAGGGATGAGAAATATTGTCTGAAATTCATCGTATTTTCAGAAATAACAGCAGACATTTGACCGCTACAACCGGTATTTCCGTGTCCAGTCACCCGACAGTTTTATTTAAGAGAATTCCCTCCTTTTGTGCAGGACCCAAAGTTTGACCGACCCGGTTTTCCAAGGTATATGCCAGTAGAAATACTATGTTTCTTTTTTGAATCATCGACGTTGATTTCACGCGATACTGGTCAGTACGGATCCGTTCCGCCTCTATTCAAAAATCAAATGACGCGATTTTCTGGAGTATCAGGATGTTAACAACATCATCCCCGCATGCGCAGATCACTCAGAACACTGGGAAGCCCTCTCTCCAGATTTCTCTGCAGCCATTAACTCATCAACTGCCTCCGCTGAAACTGACGACCGGTGAATACACTGTCGGCTCGGCTGCGACCTGTGCGGTTCAGATTCAGGTTCCGGGCGTTGCCGCAGAACATTGCCGGATTATTGTGGGTGAATGTGATGTCATTCTGAAAGCCATCGATCCCCGTATCTGGTCCAACGATCGACCAGTCCGCCAGCTCAGACTGACTGCAGGAACCAGATTTTTTATCGGCCCGATTGAATACCAGGTGGAGTCCGTTGAACCGTTCTCTGCTTCAGAAACCATTCCAGAGTCCCAACCCGCGACCGGTTCCACCAGCAGCCAGCAGATTGAAATCCCTGCCGAACTGATGGAAATCGCAAACTTTCAAAGTGCGCTGCAGGAACGACAGAAACTGATCAAACAGATTGAAACAGAACAACAGGAGCTGCAGAAGGAAATGCAGTTGCAGGAAGCCGAACTGGCACAATGGCAGCAGCAACTGATGGCAGAGAAACAGCAGGCGGCCCAGAACCCTCCACAGCCTCAATTTGATGCTTCCTCCCGGTCTTTTGACGAATCCATTCTGGAACTGGATCAGAAACTGCAGCAACTGGACCTGCTCAAAGGAGAGATCACACAGGAACAGGCAGAACTGCTTTCGCATCAGGATCAGGTTTATCAACAACAGCAGCAACTGACCCACCTGGAAAACGCACTGTTATCAAAACAGGAAGCACTGTCTGACGAATCAAGACTGCTGGCCCATGGGTGGCTGGATCTGGAAGCACAGCAAAACGCAACGCGGACAGAACTGGAAACGGAACAGGCACATCTGGAAGCAGCAATTCAACAACAGGAACAGCAGCTCCATTCTACAGAACAGGTAGAGCAGGCCTGCCTGGCACAGGAACAGCAGTTGCAGGAAGAACAGAGC
This sequence comes from Gimesia maris, assembly GCF_008298035.1. Taxonomy (NCBI): domain Bacteria; kingdom Pseudomonadati; phylum Planctomycetota; class Planctomycetia; order Planctomycetales; family Planctomycetaceae; genus Gimesia; species Gimesia maris. The sequence goes on along the minus strand of NZ_CP042910.1, from coordinate 959,665 downwards.
CGCCTGTCCGAACGCGAAGCCAATCTGGAAACAGAACAGCAACGACTGCAGACGTTGAAACAGGAACTGGACAGACAGCAACAGTCACTCGATGCGGAACAACAGACACTGGCCGCGCAACGCGAACAGCAGACAGAACTGGAACGACAGCAGCAACAACTTCAGCAGGATCTGGAGCAGCTGGCAGTCAATCGCCAGCAGTTGGAAGAACAGCAGACCGAACTTCAGCATCAACAGAATACGCTGTCTGAAGAGCAGGCGAAAACACAGGAACTCCAGACAGAATTAGAGCAGAAGAGCGAGGCTCTGACAGAACTGGAAGCCGAAATTTCGAAACGTCAGAACAGCATTTCGGAACAACAGGAACAGCTGGAGCAGTTACAGGCCGAACTGACTTCCCGAACCACCGCGCTCGAATCAGAACAGCAGAAATTACAGGATGAACGCGAAACACTGAGCCAGCAGGTTACCGAGTTTGAAGAACAGAAGATTCTTTTCGAGAATGCACAATCCGAGTGGGATAATGCACGACAGACTCTGGAACAGGATCAGGATGAACTGAAAGCAGCTCGACGGAAGCTGGATCAACAACAGGCTGATCTGGAACAGTTACAGACAGAACTTGAACTTCAGAAGCAGGATCTGGAAAAACGGGAACAGCTGCTTGCTGAACAGGAAACACAGCTGGAAACAAAACAGTCAGACTTGAGCAGCGCTGCAGAAGCTGTGGCATCGCAGGAATCACTCGAAGAAGTGAACCGGGAACGTGAACAGCTCGCATGTGACCGGGTGCAGCTGACGACCGAACAGGATAGATTGAAACTCTCTCAGTCCGAGTTACAGGATCAGCAGCAGAAACTGCAGGAAGAACTGCTTACTTTTGCAGAGCGGGAAAGCCAGTTCGCTTCACAGCAGGAAGAACTCAAGTCCTTACAGGACGCGCTTGCAGAACAGAAACAGGAATGGGAACAGGAACAGGCGGCGTTCCAGGAATCACTGGCTGAGTTCGAACAGGCGCGTGAGCAGCTGGAAACAGAACAGGTTGATTTCTCGAAATTGAAAACGGATCTCGAAGAGGAACGTTTAACCTGCGAACGACAGCAGGAAGAAGTAACAGCCCGCGAGCAGGAAATCAAAACACGCGAAGCAGAACTGACAGCCAGGGAACAACAAGTCAACGAACTCCAGGCAGAACTGCAGTCGCAAGCAACTCCCAGTGAACCGTCAGAAGAAGAGCAAGACTCCACTGCTGCCAGGCAGTTAGAACTTCAACAGCAACAGGAAGAACTGGAACTACAGCGAACCGAACTGGAAGAATTACAGTCAGAACTGAAACAGCGGGAAGAACAATTATCAAAGCGGGAAGAAGAACTGCTTACACAACAGACAGAAGCTTCTGACACGCAGGCCGCTTTGGAAGACCTGGCTCATGAAAAAGAAAAACTGGCCCTGGATCATGACCAGCTGAGCATTGATCGTGAGGAGATAGCCCGCCAGCGGGAACAGCTGAAATCGAACCAGGTTCAATTTGAAAAGGACCGGGGAGAACTGGAAGACCGTGAACGAATTTTAGAGATTCGTGAGCAGCAGCTCGCCGAGAAGGAAAGTCTGCTGGCCGAAGTTGGTTTGACATCTCCTGACAACCCTTCCGCGCCTGATGGCCTTTCCACAACAGAAGACTCATCAGCGTGTCAGACTCTACCTGAAGAGAGCAAAACAGAAGCCCCTTTCACTTCCGGTACAGAAACTGAAACGCCGGCAACCGGGTCACTGCTGCAGTCATTTATTAATGATTATGCGGAGTCCGAACTCGAAACAGAAACCGAAGCAGAACCGGCAGTTCCTCTAAAAACAACCAGCCTGCTGGATCTTTTCAATGAGAAAAATGACGCCACTGCAGGGGAAGCTGCTCCCGCGTACCAGGCGGATTCGTTTCTACCCGAGGAGCAGTTTCAGTCTGCTCAAACAGAAAGTGAACCAACACAGGATGAACTGGACAACGCAGAAGATTCCAACTCGATTGCCGCCTATATGGAACAGCTGCTGGCACGCTCCCGTGGAAAATCCGAGTCGACACAGTCTGCCAAGCCCAATTCCGCAGCGGGACACACCAGTCAGAAACCCGCAACGAAGACCAGTTCTACTTTACAACCTCAAGTGGCCAGTTCGTCGGACAGCGCCGCGCTGAATTCCAGCGTCTCCATGGAAGAAAAACTGGCAACCCTCAAACAGGCACCTGCGCATCAGCAGGATAAAGATGCCGTCCGCAACGCCATGAATTCCTTCCGGGATGTCGCCAATTATTCTGCCCGCATGGCAATCGCCCGGCATTCACTCAAACATCAGAAAACAGATCTGATCTTTAAAGGAATCTTGAGCGGGCTCTGTGTTCTGTTCTCTCTCATCATCTTCGGAGAAGCATTCTGGGGATCCAACAGCCTGGGCATCTTCAAGTGGGCCGCGCTGGCTGTCACGATTGCATCGACAGCCCAGTTTCTGCGAGGCTGGAATGAAGCACGCGGTTTACTCTCATGTAAAATCCCTGAAGAAGCAGAACAGCCAGCAGCAGTAACGGTACCGACTCCCCCGACTGCGAACTTGCCGGAACAACAGAAATTTACTCTGGACGCCTTGAATGAAGAGGTGGATTCACTTTCTGAACAGTGGGAACAGTTGTCAGCCGAGGAGGAACAGTTACAATCTCTGAAAGAAGATCTGTTTAAGAAACCAGGATACAAATCACAGACAGACGAACCTGATCAGTCTCAGGCTCCAGATTCGGAAATGGATCAAGACCCATAAACACAACACCGCCTGCTCAAGCTAACAGGAGACGTATTAGAAACATGTTGATTTTCTGGTGCGTCTCTTTTTTATTAGCCGCTTACCTGCTGATTCTCGGCATCAACTGGGTATCGAAACCTGTGACTCAACCGGGCGCCGTTGAGGGCAGACTCGCTCCCTGCCCTGATTCTCCCAACTGTGTCTGCTCACAGGACCAGAGCGAACTGCATCAGATTGCCCCGCTGCACTTCACGGGAACGGTGGCTGAAGCGCGCCAGCGTCTGCTGGATGTGCTCAAACAGCAGCAGGGATGCCTGATTGTGACCCAGGAGGGTGATTATCTGAGGGCTGAATTTCGCTCCTTTCTCTTCGGTTTCGTGGACGATGTTGAGTTTCTGTTTGATTCCCGTCAGAATGTGATCCAGGTCCGCTCTGCATCCCGTATCGGCCATTCGGATCTGGGTGTGAACCGGAAACGAATCGAAACCATTCGCTCAATATTCTCTCGCGAAGATCATTCAGCTTCTGACCAATGAATCAGTCCCACTCCGACTATCTGCCCACCGCAACCATAGAAACGCTGCAGCAACGCAGCCAGCTGCTGCGCGCCATTCGGACCTTCTTTGAATCCCGTGGATACTGGGAAGTCGAAACCCCCCTGCTCTCCCGCGATACCGTGGTTGATGCCTATATCGATCCGTTCCTTACTCACTGGCATGCAGCGGAGGGCACAACTGACAATCCGGGAGAACCACGATATCTGCAGACATCGCCGGAATTCGCCATGAAACGCTTACTGGCGGCTGGCGCAGATCAGATCTATCAGATCACACACGCCTTCCGACAGGCAGAACGGGGAGAACGCCACAACCCGGAATTTGCCATGCTGGAATGGTATCGGCGGGGCGAAACGCACCACGATCAGATGACGTTCGTTGAAGCACTTGTGCGGGACGTCTACGCTGAAGCTGCTACCGTAACCGATTCAAATCGGCACAGCGAACTTCCCGACCAACCATTTACGCGATACGCCTACGAAGACGCATTTCTCCAGTTTGCAGGCCTCTCGGCACTGAATGCGACGGCTGAAGAGTTCCGGCAGACCGCAGAACAACATTCGATTTCTGTTCCAGCAGATTTTGATACCACTGACTGCCTGAGCTGGCAGAACCTGCTGCTGGTGGAACTGATCGAACCGGCGCTCGGCGAGAAAGGGGCCGTCTTCATCTACGATTATCCCGCCTCTCAGGCCGCCCTGGCGCGCATCAGACAGGAAGACGGTTCAGCAGGAGTGGCAGAGCGTTTTGAGCTCTACCTGCAGGGCGTAGAGATCTGTAACGGCTATCATGAATTAACGGATGCGGCTGAACTGCGGACGCGGATCAGACAGCAGTCTGATATACGAAAACGGGAGAAACGCCCCGCGTTGCCTGCAGAAAGCTATCTTCTGCAGGCGATGGAAGCTGGGTTACCCGCATGTGCAGGCACGGCGCTGGGTTTGGACCGCTTGTTTATGCTCGCTTTAGGAAAGCAGACTCTTCAGGAAGTGATTGCTTTCCCTGTAGAACGTGCCTGATTCAGAAGCGCCTACCATTCGCCGGTCATACGCTCGCCATCGTTGCGAACACAGAGCTGACGGAAAAGATTTCGATCGATATTTGTTGCCATTGATTTGGCGGACCCATCACAGAGCGCAAAGTGAACCAAATCACCGTGCCAGGAACCAAAGGTCATATGGTACGGAGCACCAGTTTGACCGCTACGCTCGGGAACGCCGTCAAAATTCTGACCACTGTGGAAGTCAGTCCCTCCAGTGCTGGTCACAAACCCTGATACCGCGCTATGGCTGTCCGCCCAGAAACCAAACGCCGATTCACCAAACATCAAGGTATTCGTCATTCCATCACCGATGTCGCGTTCACTCACGGCACTATTACCATTATATACGCCACCCTGGAAAATCGCTGAATAAGGAGCTTCACTTTCAAATCCTTCCAGAGTTCCGCCGACGCCTCGATACGTCGCATACCCCAAACCGCGGGGACGATTAGCAGGCAGCGATGCGCTGGGACAGACATAACTCTCAATGGCAACGGTACTCGCGTTTTTGCTGTCATCCGAAAATTTGTCGGTCTGGTAATTGATGTTAACCGTGGTCTGATCCATTTGAGGCAGCAATAATGCCTGCCAGCCCCAATAGGGAGAGAGTTCCCATTCCGTGAGTTTATATTTCTGCATCTGACTTTGTTGTGATTGACGCACATCAAACAGCACCATTTCGGAAAAGGCGACATTTGCATTGTCGTAATTTCCTATCAGAGCCCCCATATCATCATAGAGTTTGCTATTAATCCAACCTGAAGGATAGCAGCGGTGAGCCCCTTCGTAGTTTTGTGCGGCAAGAGCCAGCTGTTTCAGGTTATTGATGCACTGAGTCCGACGGGCACTTTCGCGTGCTTTTTGAATCGCAGGCAGCAGCATCGCCGCCAGCAGCGCGATAATAGCCATCACCACCAATAGCTCGATCAGAGTAAATCCACGACGGGATGAGTGCTTGGAATCTGGTACGAAGTTGCGCATCGATAACTCCCTGAATGTGAATGTCGCTACCCCAGCCTGATGCTTGATTGACGGGATTGGGCTTTTAAATTCGTTAACGAAAGGACCTGACTCTATTGATATTTTCCACACTGGCAGCGTGGAAGTCAATTATGAATCGACTTTTCTACCGGTAGTTTTGTCCAGAACCTCTAAGCAAATTATTGTAAACCAAGATTCGGCTAAACGCAAACAATGCCGGGACTTCAGCCTGTTTTTGACTGAACCGGCATCTCCCACGGCTCGCCTGATTCGGACTATGACTCTCGTTATAACGGACTTTGAGCCAACGTTGCTACTGCGCTCTTTCAGTCAGTAGCAACGGAGTCAGGGCGTACCACTTGATCCTGTTTCTTACGTGATTTGTCTGTTTTTTAATGGAGTTTTTTCTGAAAACCACATCGATCCCCGCTTCAGACGGCATCAATGACCTTATTTGAACCTGCCAACAGTGCCGAGTCCATATCTGAATGACTGCGATCTGCTCCGCGTGGAAATCTGATAAGTCAGAGTACGGCCTGTGAATGACTCAATAATTTTAATCCTCTCTGACACCGGTCTACGTTCACTTGAGCACCCCCGGCATTCATCGCTTTCCTCTTCGCCCGCAACACAGACGGGATCTGATCATGACGCTTTTCCAATTCCTGGTGTTATTTGTCCTGTATTACCTGATCTACAACGTCCGCAGGAACAACCAGCGCATCCGCAAACTGAAGCAGGATGTAGCGCAGCTGCAGGAAAAGCTCAAGACAGAGGATGGCTGAAGAAGGATTCGGTCTTGTCTGACAGTCGCCGACGCTGCCACCAGCGCAACCCCGGCTCAAGAATGAGTAACAAAATACACTGACCCCCATACAGCCACACGTACATCAATGCCTCCGTTGATGCATACCCGGAATTTTGCGGAGGATTTCGATAGCGGAAGATCAGAAAGAAGCCTTCCATCACCAGCGCCAGAATGAGTAATCGCAGCAGTAGTGAAGGTCGAACCAAAGTCTGTTTCCTGCTCCAGAACAGCAGCGCCAGGTTCCCTGCCACTACGGGCAGGCAAATGGGGGTGGAGCTCATAATGAACACAGGCCCTGCCAACATTGATGTAAAAGCAATTGGTACAATTGATGTTGCGATAACCGCCGCTACCAGAAAAACAAGGTAAGGCATCCGGGGGATGGTTGCCAGGCGCTGACAGCCCGTCTGAACCAAACGGTTTCCCATTTGATACCACCGGACAAACGTCGGTATGCGCTCTGCAAGTTTCATCGGTATCCTTTACTGTTCCTGCAGTTGGTTCATCAATCAGTGTTTCCGTTGTCTCTGCATACCTGTCAGAGCAGGCACACTTTCATAAAAAACCACATGAGCGCCAACAGACCGAAATTGATCGGGAAGGCACGGAAGAAAAACGGCGGAGAAACCCGATCCCGGACACTGCGGAAGATCAGTGCGAGCGTATCGATCAGGCCCACTGCCGAAATGAAGAGCGTGGCAAAATAACAGAAAACGAGTAGCCCAAGTAAATTCCCATCCATGCATCCGCCTGTGTAAGACGCAATCTCCCAATGGCAATAAGGTATAAACAGAACCGAGTACAGCAGTACGCTCCAGTAGATCACGGTCCGCGTCTTGGAAAAGTGGGATATCATTAAAGTGCCGCTCCAGTAACGGTTTTCGAGAAAAAACGGTTCGCTGGAGATTCAGGCGGAAAGCAGAAAGAAACATCACGGAGAAATAACCGAAATTTGGCCGTTCCGTTAATAAAACCGTGTCTTGCCGGGCTGGGCCACGGGCGCAATGCTCAACGGACCGAACGTGTATTCCTTTGGCGTCAGGTCTTCTTTGGAATTCCAGGCTTCGTCCCAGGTCACATTTTTTCCCGTGTAAGAGGCCATGCGTCCCATGATGGCCATCAGCGAACTTTTCGCAGCGTACTCACCATTGCAGAGGGGCGTATCGGTTCGAATACTGTTAAACAGGGCCGCGTGTTCCTGCACGTAGGGCAGATCCTGGGTTCCGTTTCTGTTGCGACCGCGGGCCCGGCTGTACCGCCAGGTTTCTGCACCGCTGAGCGTATTCCGATTCAAGTCGGCGGTTCCCTTTTCGCCGAAGACCAGTTGAGACGTATCGATGTCGGTGCCATCCTGCTGGCGACAGAAGGCAAAACAGCGTTGTCCGCCGCTGTATTCATAACAGATGGCATGATGATCAAAGATGTGACCGTACAGTGGATCGGTACGCGACTGACGGCCCCCGAGACCGAAACATTGGACGGGATATTCATTCTGCATGACCCAGGACATCAGGTCGAGCCCATGCACGTGCTGCTCCACCAGCTGTCCCCCCGAGAGCCAGCTGAAGTAGTACCAGTTGCGCAGCTGCCATTCCATGTCACTCCATTCAGACTTGCGGGGATGTGACCAGAGGCCATTGATATTGTAGTTGGTCTGCAGGGTCACGATCTTACCGAGTTGACCGTCATGAATACGGTTGACCGTTTCCTGCATGGCTTTACTGTAGCGGAGCATCAAGCCGGACATGATCGACAGTCGTTTCTGTCGCGCCAGGCGACAGGTTTCCATCACAGACCGCACGCCGGGTGCATCGACCGCCACCGGTTTTTCAGCGAAGACATGTTTGCCGGCTGCGATTGCCTGTTTCAGATGGGCAGGGCGAAAATGCGGAGGCGTGGTCAGCAGCACCACATCGACGTCGGTCTTTAATAACTTTTCACAGGCATCGAAGCCGACGAATTCCTGACTCGGATCAACGGCGTACTGGTTGCCGATCGTTTTTTTAATCCGATCCGCACTCGCTTTGAGTTTGTCAGCAAAGACATCGGCCAGCGCCACGAGTTGTGTATTCGGGTCCGCCTGCATCGCATTGACCGCGGCACCGGAACCACGGGAACCACAGCCAATCAGCCCCACGCGCAGTGTATCAGCCTTGTTTCCAGCACCAGCCCAGACCGCAGGCGCCACAGCCAGCCCCGCCGCAGTCGCTGTACCCGCCTGGTGGAGAAATGTCCTGCGCGAAACAGATTTGTCTTCGTTGGGGGAAAGATCCTCGGTGTGATCGCTCATTGGAATCGTCTCCGGAATTCATGCTGGTAACAGATTATCACTGCTATTCAGCATGACAGAGTGCAGGCGGGATGTCTAGAACAAGGACGAATTCAGCGGGCAGAGGGAGCGTGTAGTGAATCAGAAAAGCTGACCGACGCGACGGATTATGTAGAAAACAACGTTTGATTTTCAAGTTCGAGGACAAACGCCGGTCCGGTTTCTTCTGGGTGCCAGCCTTGCTGTTGCGCCTGTTTGACAATCGTTCGTATGTGCCTTGGTGTGATGACAGGATAATCTTTACTGGTTTTGACACCCGGTTCAGAAATATCCAGCCAGAAATCACGCGTTATCAGACCACGGACTTCCAGCCGCGAGCCGCCCGACTCTCTTTGTACGGTCACATTCAGGCGAAAATTTCTGTCATCGTCCGGGCTCATTGCAGAAACTTTGTAGCGGAAGGTTTCTTCTTCGATCATGATTCGGCGGCTGTTCTTGCGGTTTAACGCCATGTTTGCGATTTCCCGGAAACCTGATTCTGAATTTGCTTACCTGTCGCGATTTCTGTATTCTCTTTTGTACACAATTCGAATCCCGTATTAAACACCATTTCTGACAGTCAAATCTCATGCCCGAGTATTTTTATACGGCGACAGACACGACCGGCAAACGCAGGACAGAATGTATTCAGGCCGCTTCGGCGCAAGAGGCTCTGCAGCAGCTGGAGAAGAATGAGTATCAGGAGATTGTGCTGCATACCGATGATGTTTCGGCTGCTACTTCGGATATGATGACCCGAAAAGTGTCGGTCAATGATGATCTGACCGCGGCCGACTATGTGGCACTTCGCACGATAGGCGACTTCGGTTTTTTTCTTTACCTGACGAAAAAACTGTATTGGCAGATACGCTGGTATCTTCTGGTGGGTGGCCTGTTGAACCTGTTCGTCATCCTCACTGCGACTGATTTTCAGCGCGAATATGCGAACATCGGCCATAGCATATTTCTGTTCTTTGTGTTACTTCCTCCCGGTATTTCCTTATTTATCACTCTGTTCTCACCATCCCGTCAATTCAATCAGATACAGGAAGACTTTTACTGGGGGAGATGGAACGAGGTACTGCAGCGGCTCCCCAAAGCCCGTAAGCATTTACCACCGATTGAAGCGATGGGGCGGGAAGCAGCTTGCCTGGCGGGGCTGGGCAGACTGGACGAAGCTTTGAA